>CAZUZA010000001.1:0-7130 GCA_964624875.1 uncultured Carnobacteriaceae bacterium
AATGAAATAAACTGTGCTATACTTTATTTAATAAGCAATAAAAAGGAATGAGGTTATTTAAATGACGACAATCTATGATATAAAGGTTGAAGATACAGATGGGCAAGATATATTACTAACAAAATACCAAGGCGATATTTTACTAATTGTTAATACAGCGACCAAGTGTGGACTCTCACCACAATATGAAGGTCTGCAAAACCTATATGAGAAATTTAAAGCTCAAGGATTTCAGGTATTAGATTTTCCAAGTAATCAATTTTTACAAACACCTCATTCAAATGAGGAAATCGAAGAGTTTTGTCAGATGAATTACCAAACAACATTTCCACGGTTTAATAAAGTAAATGTTAACGGCGATGAAGCCGCCCCAATTTATAAATATTTGAAAGAGCAAACAAGTGGTATTCTTGGTAGTGCGATAAAGTGGAATTTCACGAAGTTTTTAGTCGATCAAAATGGCAAGATCGTGAAACGTTATGCGCCTACTGTTACACCAGAAGATATCGAAAAAGATATTTTAAACTTACTGTAACTATAAAAAAACAAACTCCCTATTCCAAAACTGGTCTAGGGAGTATTTCTATTTACTTTACTTCAAATGTAAAAGTTGTTGCTGAATGAAATATTTCTTCAGGCTCTAAGAAAATATTGCCAAAACCATCTTGGTTAACAGCATCTGGTAAGAAGCACGTTTCTAACGTCAAGCCACTATGCGTTTTAAGCGTCTCTTCCCCTTTTGTTACTGGGTCATGATCAATATTGTGCGTGTAAATGACGACTGCATCTAAATCCGTATGCATTGTAAGTTGTCGTCCAGAAGACTCCTCATAAACAACAGCAGCTGAATTCTTACTCTCTTTATTTAAAACAAAAGGATGATCTAGGCCATTTCGATCAGCTATTTGTTTTTCTGCACTATTTAATACAGAAGCTAGATCTGTCATTTTTCTTAAATCAAAGTCTGTTCCTGCAACATCTCGCAACTCTCCAGTCGGAATGTTTGTATCATTTAAAACAGCAAATCGGTCACCATCTACTTGAATATAATGATTATGAATCGTTTGCTTAGCGTCACCATTTAAGTTGAAGTAGACATGGTTTGTTGGATTAAATAAAGTTCTTTTATCCGTTTTTGCTTCATATTGGATACTGAATTCATTTTGATCATTCAATGAATAAGTAACTGCTACTTCTAAGTTGCCTGGGAAACCGGCTTCTCCATCTAGACTTATTGTCGTTAAACGTATTGAAGCATCTGTTTCGTTCGCTACTGCTTGTGCTTTCCAAACCTTCGTGTCTAAACCTGTAAAACCACCATGTAAATTATTATTCTCTTCATTTTGATCCAATTGGACTTCAGTCTGATTATCGACATATTTCCCTTGGTTAATTCGTCCAGATACACGTCCAATAATAGCTCCGTGGAATGGTCTGTTCTCAACCATTTCATCTAATGTATTAAAGTTCACAGTGATATTCTCTACTTGGCCATTTTTATCAGGCATTGAAATTTTAGTGATAATGGCACCGTAAGTAATGAAAGATACTGAAACATTCTTTGCGTTTTTTAAGGTATACTCTGTAATTTCTGTTCCTTTATATATTCCAAAACTATTTTCTGAAATTTTCATAACATCGTCTCCGTTCGTTTTATGTTTGATAAAAATAATGCCAACCTCAAGTACGAGATTGGCATATACGTTACAAATTAATTTTCTTGGTATAAGTCTCTTGTGTATACTTTATCAAAAACATCCGCTAAATCCTCATTACGACGATTTGCAACGATGATGTCACACATCTCTTTAAATTCATCTAAGTCTTTTACAACTTTTGAATTGTAGAATGTATCTTCTTCAAGAACAGGTTCATAAACAACGACTTCAATTCCTTTAGCTTTGATTCGTTTCATAATTCCTTGAATAGATGATTGACGGAAGTTATCCGAACCTTCTTTCATAACTAAACGATAGACACCAACTACTTTTGGTTTATCACGAATAATTTGTTCTGCAACGAAATCTTTACGAGTAGCATTTGATTCAACAACCGCACGGATTAAGTTATTCGGAACATTTTCGTAGTTTGCTAGAAGTTGTTTTGTATCTTTTGGTAAGCAGTAACCACCATAACCAAATGAAGGGTTATTATAATGCGAACCAATACGTGGGTCTAAACCAACACCTTCAATAATTGACTTTGTATCTAAGTCTCTTACTTCTGCATAAGTGTCTAATTCATTAAAGAAAGAAACACGTAAGGCTAAGTATGTATTTGCAAATAATTTAACAGCTTCTGCTTCGGTCGATTCCATAAATAATACAGATACATCTTCAGCTTCAGCACCTTCTACTAATAAACTAGCAAATTTTTCAGCTGCTTCTGATTTTTCTCCAAGAATAATGCGACTTGGATATAAGTTATCATAAAGAGCTCTTCCTTCACGTAAGAACTCTGGAGAGAAAATAATTTGATCCGTATTGAATTTGTTTCGGATTTCTTCTGTATAACCTACTGGAACAGTTGATTTAATAATCATTGTTGCTTGAGGTGCATATTCTAAAACATCCGCAATAACACTTTCTAGTGCTGCAGTGTCGAAAAAGTTTGTTTTTTCATCATAGTTTGTAGGTGCTGCAATAACAACAAATTCAGGGTTATGTCCATAACCTACTGCTTTATCCGTTGTTGCAAGTAGATTTAATTCTTTTGTTTCAAAAAAATCCTCTACCTCATCATCTTGAATCGGTGCAATTCTTTTATTAATTAAGTCTACTCGATCTTCCATAATTTCTAGTGCACGTACGTTATTGTTTTGCGAAAGTAAGACTGCGTTAGCTAAACCAACGTAACCCATACCAACTACTGTAATGTTTGACATTTTATACTTCCCTTCTTCTTTATAACAATTTATTATTGATTAATTTCTAATTCACCTTTTAAGAATTCACTCACTCGATTAATTTCTTCTTCAGGAATGATCTCGTAGTAAATACCGCCCATCATCGTACCATTTCCACTCATTTGCGATTCTTCGATGTTACCTAGTGCAGAGCGGTAATTTAAGAAAATACTTAACATTTCATCAAAAGTTAGGTTTGTTGAGACATTATCTTCCATTGTCTGAAGAACCGACTGATAATTACGAATCGTATCAAAAGAAGCTATACGATTAACTGTCGCAAGAACCACTTCGCGTTGGCGTCCTTGACGTGCATAATCGCCATCAATATTTCTCATTCGAGAATAAGCCAGAGCCATTTGTCCATCCATGTGCACGGTTTGCCCATTCACAAATGAATAGCCACTTTGACTGAATGTATTTGTAGGTGTCACTGTTATACCGTCAACTGCATCGACAATTTGTTGGATACCCTTCATATTAACTGAGACATAATAGTCAATTGGGATATCTAATAAGTTTTGCACACTATTTATAGACATCGCAGGCCCACCAAAAGCATAAGCGTGGTTTATTTTATCTAAAACACCACGACCGACTATTTCTGTGTACGTATCTCTTGGGATACTTACAAGGGATGTTTTATCCGTGTTCGGATTAACTGTCATGACCATCATTGTATCTGAGCGACCTTGCTCCACTCGTTGGAAATCACCTGTATCTATTCCCATTAATAATATAGAGAATGGCGATTTCTTACCTAAGTCGACATCTTTGTCTTCACGACTACTATGAACAACTGTATCCTTCTTAATATCTTCATGAATTGTATCTGTTGTTCCTCGTATTTCTAAGTAAAAGAAAAGGATTATGCCGCCTAACACCATTAGGAATAAAAGCAAGATCCACCAACAGCCACGTCCACGTTTTTTACTTTTCTTGTTTTTTCTGTTTCTTCTTGATAATTCATTTGTATTATTTTCCATAAGATAACCCACTTCACTGAGTAGTATTTTTTAGTTCTATTACTTTTTAAAGTATAACTTATTGTGTTACATTGTATCAAATTTTGTTACATAAGTGAAATCAAAATCAAGTGTTTAGTCATTAAAAACACTAAAAGTTATATCGCTTTAATGTTTTCCTAAAAATATTAGCTATCGTTAACCTCTTAGATTTAAACGTCATTTTACGGTGGATGATATCTAATATTCGTTTGCTATTTCCTCTTCGTACAGCATAGAATATCGCTCGTTTAATCGGATTTTTATCTTGGATGTTTTCCATATGCTCAAGTATCTCTTTTAGTTTAGGCTCTTCTAAAAGCAATTGAATTTTTTCTTGCTGCTCTTTTTTTGTATTCAGACTATTGGGAGCACATATATTCAACATTTCACAATAGTAAGCATTAAAATAACTTTCACGAATTAAATCAATATATTCCTCTTCTTGCTTCCATAAATAGAAGACCTCTTCTAAATATTCAGCTTGTTTTAATTTTCTCTTAAGCAAGTTCTCTTCGTGAAATTTCGGTTCTATCTTGGGCAAACTATGACGTCGTATATACGGATGACGATTAAATGCTACTTGTCCTAAATGTTTAAAAACATCCATGTTAAAGAACGTACCATTTTCTTGTGGAAATGGCTCGAATTTTATGCGATGTTTCATTAGAAATGATCGACGATATAATTTGTTGAAAGTAACAAAAGGAAAGTAAAGATGAAAGTTTCTAAAGTGTTGTCTAAATTGTTCTTTGTCTATCGTGTGCGGCAGACTTGGAAGATGTTTTTCTAATCCACTATCGATAGTTTTATTAACCGTACTAAATCCAAAAACAACTAAATCAGCCTTCTTTTCAATGGCTAAACGTACATTATCTAGTAAAAAATTATTTTGATAATAATCTTTTGGATCTGCAAAATAAACGAATCTACCAGTTGCATATTGCAAACCAGTGTTTTTTGCCCTACCCACACTAGTGTGTTTTTGATGGATCACTTCGATTAATAAAGGTTCTTTCTTTGCATACTCATCACAAATACTTGCTGATCCATCTGTTGAACCATCGTTAATCAAAATTAATTCAAACCCATAAATCGACTGATTTAAAATAGAATCTATTGCTCGTTTTAATGTTTTTTCGTTATTATAAATAGGCATAATGATAGAAACGCTATACATCGACAACCACCTTTATTCTGTTTTATTTCTAACGATAAGTATAGCAGAAAAGCGTGAACAAAGAGTGAATTCCTCATATCTTATTAATGATTTAATATTTGAAATATACTTGTCTTATTTGCTAAAAATGATAAAAAAATAGTCCATTTATCTTATCTATGTTAAAATAAATACAAATGAATATAAGGAGTGTTTACATGGCAATTCTTGTTACAGGTGGGGCTGGCTACATCGGCTCGCATACAGTAGTGGATTTACTTGAAAATGATTACGAAGTGGTAATTGTGGATGACTTTTCAAACGCACACCCTACTGTATTGGATCGTATTAAGGAATTAAGCGGAAAAGACTTTTCTTTTTACGAATTAAATTTACTAGATAAAGATGCATTAACAAAGGTTTTTAAAGAAAATGATATTGATGCAGTTATTCACTTTGCTGGTTTCAAAGCCGTGGGTGAATCGGTTGCTGAACCATTAATGTACTACCATAACAATATTACAGGTACGCTAATCTTACTTGAAGTTATGGAAAACTTTGGCGTTAAAAAGATTGTATTCAGTTCAAGTGCAACTGTATATGGTATGGATAACGAAGCACCATTTGCTGAAGATTTAGCAACATCTGCTACAAATCCATATGGTCAAACAAAAGTCTTTATTGAACACATTATCAACGATCTAGCTGCATCTGATGACGAATGGAGTGGTGTTTTACTACGTTACTTCAACCCAATCGGTGCACATGAATCAGGCCGTATCGGAGAAGACCCGAATGATGTTCCAAATAACTTAATGCCATATATTACTCAAGTAGCCGTTGGAAAACGCGATAAGTTATCCATTTTTGGAAATGATTATGACACACACGATGGAACAGGCGTACGTGATTATATTCATGTATTGGACTTATCATTAGGACACTTAAGTGCATTAGAATATGCTTTAAACAATACAGGTGTTGAAGCTGTTAACTTAGGTACTGGGGAAGGCTATTCTGTACTTGATGTAGTGACGACTTTTGAAAAAGCAAACGAAGTTGAAATTCCTTATACAATTGTTGAAAGACGTCCTGGTGATATCGCAGTTGGTTATGCTGATCCAACAAAGGCAAAAGAATTATTAGGTTGGGAATCAAAATATTCACTTGAAGATATGGTTCGCACTTCATGGAATTGGCAAAAAAACAATCCAAATGGTTATGCTGAATAATTTAATCATTAAAAAAACCATCTAGACATTGTTAAAATGTTTAGATGGTTCCTTTTTATTGTCCGGATTGTTTCGTTAAAATTTCTGGACCATTTTTCGTAATTGCAATTGTATGTTCATATTGGCAGCTTAAGCCACCGTCTTGTGTGCGTGCTGTCCAGCCATTGTCATCCATTTTAGATTTCCAAGTTCCTGTGTTAATCATTGGTTCAATCGTAATTGTCATACCTTCTTTTAGACGAGCACCTTTACCTGCTAAACCATAATGAGGAACGCTTGGCTCTTCGTGCATCGTAGGTCCGATTCCGTGACCAACAAATTCTCTAACCACTGAATAACCTTTTGGCTCTACAAATTGCTGAATCGCAGCACCGATGTCACCAATACGGTTACCAACTTGAGCTGCTTCAATTCCACGGTATAATGCTTCGCGTGTTACTTCCATTAAATCTAGAACCAATTCTGATCCTTCTCCGACTACATATGCCCAACAAGAATCTGAAAACGAACCATTTAAGTCAATAACGGTATCAACTTTAACTAAATCGCCATTTTTAAATGGAATATCTGTTGGGAAACCGTGACATATTTCATCGTTTACACTAATACAAGTTGCATATTCATAACCCTGATAACCAATTTGAGCTGCGATTGCACCATTATCAACAATAATTTTCTCAACAAATTTATCAACATCATGTCCAGTAATACCAGGTTTAATAAAATCTCTTAATTGTTCATGAATCGATGCCAGTAAGCTACCTGTTTCTTTCATTGCGTCAATTTCTCTTCTTGATTTTCTTGTAATCAATTTACCTTGTCTCCTTTAA
>CAZUZA010000001.1:7230-8754 GCA_964624875.1 uncultured Carnobacteriaceae bacterium
GTTGCAACAGGTGTGAACGTTCAAAAAGGACACTCGGTTGTATTATCAATCGATGTTGATCAAGCACCACTTGCGCGCTTAATTACAGAAGCAGCATACGAACGTGGCGCAAAACAAGTTATTGTAAAATGGGCTGATGACGAGTTATCTCGTTTACACTACTCAAATCAAGATATTGAAACATTAACAAAAGTTCCAGAATATAAAATTGCTGAAATGAACTATTTGATTGAAGAAGGTGCTAGCCGTATTAGTGTTCGTTCTTCAAATCCAGATGCCTTTGCAAATATTGATCCTGAGAAAATGGCAGAATCACGCAAAGCGAACAGTATCGCAATGCGTCCGATGATGGAAGTTACTCAAGCAAATAAAGTAAGCTGGTTAGTTGCTTCTGCTGCAGGTGCAGAATGGGCAGACAAAGTATTCCCTGATTTAGAAACATCTGAAGAAAAAGTAGATGCTTTATGGGATGCTATTTTTAGTTCTGTACACCTATATGAAGAAGATCCAATTGCATACTGGGAAGGTAAAGTAGATGTTTTACAAACGAAAGCAGACGAATTAAATAAAGAAGCTTTCACTGCTCTACACTTCACTGCTCCAGGAACTGACTTAGTACTTGGTTTACCAAAAGGTCACAGATTCGAAGGTGCTGGTTCTAAAAATGCTCGTGGCGAAGTCTTTGTTGCAAATATGCCAACTGAAGAAGTTTTCTCTGCTCCAGATGCTAACCGTGTAGATGGTGTCGTTGTTTCGACAAAACCATTAAGCTACTCAGGTTCAATCATCGAAGGTATGGAATTTACGTTTGAAAATGGTAAAGTAACAAAAGCAACAGCTGAAAAAGGCGAAGAGTTATTACAAACACTAATCAAACAAGATGAAGGTGCTTCACGTTTAGGTGAAGTCGCATTAGTTCCTGATGAGTCACCAATTTCTCAATCAGGTTTAACATTCTTCAACACGCTGTTTGATGAAAATGCTTCAAACCACTTAGCTTTAGGTTCTGCATATGCATTCAGTTTAGAAGGTGGAACAGAAATGACTCGCGAAGAGTTAAATGCTGCTGGTCTAAACGAATCAAATACGCACGTTGACTTTATGATTGGTTCTGATCAAATGGATATCGATGGAATTAAAGAAGACGGATCTCGTGTGCCAATTTTCCGCAATGGTACTTGGGCTTAATTTAAACAGTTAAAATACGTCTCACCTATATATGTAGGGAGACGTATTTTTTTACTATCTATTTTGTACTTTATTCGCTTTACCTTCTACTACTTCATTTATATTAACAATCAACATCTTCACCAGCTCGCCACAAATCAATCGCCTTTTGGATAAAGGCTTCTAATTGTGTTTCTTCTAAATCAATTGTTTTACGAACGCGTATACATCCCTTCCCTAAGTTAAACACACCTAACATTTCACCAAGTGGATCGATCTTTTCAATATCTCCTACATAAAGACTGACGTAGTGTTTTTGTGCATTCAGTGCAAATACAAAATTTTCCATCGCTTCTA
>CAZUZA010000001.1:8854-13967 GCA_964624875.1 uncultured Carnobacteriaceae bacterium
TTAATATATTGTATATTCTAAGGTCATCAATTTTAGAAGAGAGATGAAAGACATGTTGACAAACAAATTAAATAATATTCTTTCAAACAAATATTACTTTAGCTACTATAGATACTGTTTGTAGACATGACGGACATCATGGGTACAAACAACAGCACAAAAACTGAGTTTGTATCTGTGATGGCTAAAGCTTTTTGAGATTGATGTTAGCCGCATAGATGAAATAATCTAAGTGGTTACCATTTCTTACGACCTATTAACGGCACCTATTTAGATTATTGTATCTAAGTGGGTGTTTTTTTTATTGAACGCATTACAATATAGGAGGAAGAATAATGAGAAGGACGATGAAGTTTTTAGGTTTAGCAATTGCTAGTTTATTATTAGTAGCGTGTGGAAATGACAGTGGTTCAACTACAGATGGCGACGATACGGTAAAAGTAGGTATTCTACAGTATATGGAACACAATTCCCTCACAGCAGCTAAAGATGGTTTTGTTGATGAATTAGAAAACGCCGGAATAAAAGTGGAATTTGAATTAATGAATGCTCAAGGTGATCAGTCGAACTTACAAAGTATGAGTGAGCAATTAAGTGGAAACAATGATTTAATGCTAGCTATTGCAACGCCTGCTGCGCAGTCTCTTGCGACTGTTGAAAGTGAGAAGCCTATTTTATTTACGGCTGTAACGGACGCAGTAGATGCTGGCTTAGTAAATACGAATGAAGAACCTGGAACAAACTTAACAGGTACAAGTGATATGGTCCCTATTGATGAGCAAATTGCGTTATTATTATCTATTATTCCTGATGCAACGAGTATTGGAATTGTATATAATTCAAGTGAACCAAATTCTGAAATACAAGCAAATTTAGCCATTGAAGCTCTGGAAGCTGCTGGCGTTAATGCAAATGTAGCGACTGTAACAACTACAAATGATGTTCAACAAGTGGTGACAAGTATTGCCTCTGAAGTAGATGGTCTTTACATCCCAACAGATAATACATTAGCTAGTACAATGGCAACTGTTGGTGAAATCGCTAAAGAATACCAACTGCCGGTTGTTGCTGGAGATGCTTCTCAAGTTGAAAATGGTGGTTTAGCAACATACGGAATCAGTTATGAAGAATTAGGACGTCAAACGGCACGTATGGCTTTAGAAATAATTCAAAATGATGCTTCACCCCAAACATTAGCTGTTGAAACTTCTGATAATTTAGAATTAACAATTAATGAAAAAATGGCTGAAGCTTTAGGAATTGATCCAAATAGTATTTCAGTCGATTAAAAGGAGGAAATGAAAGTGGCTTTATTATTATCGAGTATATCGCAAGGCTTATTATGGGCAATTATGGCGATTGGTGTGTACTTAACCATACGGATACTTAACGTTTCAGATTTAACAGCTGAAGGAAGTTTTCCGTTGGGTGCTGCAATTAGTACAGCTTTAATTATTAACGGTGTTGCACCATGGTTATCTATCATTATTGCAATAGTAGGTGGAATGTTAGCCGGACTTATTTCAGGGTTTTTATACACAAAATGGAATATCCCTTCCCTTCTTTCAGGAATTATTACAATGACAGGACTGTACTCTATTAACTTAAGAGTAATGGGTAAAGCAAACATAACCTTATTGGGTCATCCAACAGTATTTCGAACAGTTGAGAGCTTCGGCTTAAGCAAAACAAATTCTGTTTTACTAGTCGGTTCACTCGCAATAGTAGCTGTCGTCCTGTTCCTGCATTTCTTTTTCCATACAGAAGTGGGTTTAGCTATCCGTGCGACTGGTGATAATAGTGAAATGGCTGAAGCAAATGGGATCCGTACGAATGTTACTAAAATGATTGGTTACATGTTAGGAAATGGACTTATTGCAATGTCAGGTGCCCTTCTTGCTCAAAACAACGGTTATGCAGATATCAGTATGGGAATTGGAACCATCGTAATTGGACTTGCTTCAATTATTATTGGTGAAGTCGTTATTCGAAATGTGTCATTAGCAAAACGATTATTGACAATTGTTTTAGGTTCTGTGATTTATCGACTACTCATTTTATTGGTATTAGAAATGAAAGTTGATCCACAAGACTTAAAATTATTCTCAGCAATCTTATTAGCTCTTGCTTTACGTTTACCTGTAATTCAAGAGAAATTCTCAAGAAGATTTGGGAAGAAAACTCTCCCAAAAACAAAGGAGATGAAATAAATGACGACGCCTGCTTTAAAACTAAAACAAATTAATAAAACTTTTGAAATGGGAACAGTTAACGAAAACCACGTTTTAAAAAACCTTGACTTTACAGTGAATAAAGGTGATTTTATAACTGTAATTGGTGGGAACGGTGCGGGGAAATCGACCTTGTTGAATACAATTGCCGGTAGTTTCCCAGTCGACAGTGGTCAAATCCAGTTAGACGGCCAAGATATAACAAATCTGAAAGCCTATGCTCGCGCTTCAAATATTAGCCGTGTTTTCCAAGACTCTAAAATGGGAACAGCCTCTCGCTTAACTATTGAAGAAAACTTGTCTATCGCGTTAAAACGTGGCCAAAAACGTGGTTTGAATTATGGTATTCGTAAAGAACAAAGAGAATTATTTCAACAAGAACTGATTCAACTTGATTTAGGTTTAGAAAATCGATTAAAAACAGATGCTGGTCTCTTGTCTGGTGGTCAAAGACAAGCGTTAACACTATTAATGGCAACGATTGTTACACCCAAGCTCTTATTATTAGATGAGCATACAGCAGCACTAGACCCTAAAACGAGTGAAATGGTTCTAGATATAACAGATAAAATTGTTAATGAGAAAAAGATTACGACTTTAATGATTACACATAGTATGGATCAGGCTTTAACTTATGGAAATCGCCTAATCATGATGAATCAAGGTCAGATTGTTGTTGACGTGTCTGGCGAAGAAAAAGAACAACTATCTGTCAACGATTTGCTGAAACTCTTTAAAGAACGTAGCGGAACAGACGCAACGGAAGATGCGATGTTACTCTAAATATTAGGATAGCCAACCTTTCTATGAATGCATTGGTTGGCTTTTTAGTTGTCATTCTGCTCTACTTCACATAGTATTTTATAAAGAAATTTCATTATAGAATGCTATGTTATAAGGCTTTACATGCTTTACAAAATGAACATTAAAGAAAAATTAGAAAATAGATTGACATTCTCATCTAAACAGTATAAAGTATATTTATTCAACAAATAGGAGTGAAGGACATGTTAGCAAATAAACAGTTAAATAAAACAAACAACTTATTCTTCTTTAGCTTTTTTAGATAGAGTTTGTAAACATGACCGACATCCATGGATACAAACACAAACAAATTTGAGTTTGTATCTATAAGGCTAAAGCTTTTTGAGTGATTAAAGAAGCCGCATAGATAAAATAATCTAAGCGGTTAAATACAGAACTTTTTCAGACACCCCTTTAGATTAGTTTATCTAAACGAGGTGTTTTTTATTTACTCGCAAAAACAAAGGAGGAAATAATGATGAAAAAATTAGTCAAAGTAATGGGAATTGGATTAATTGGGTTAGTATTAGCAGCGTGTGGTGCTCAAAATGATGCCACTTCTAAAGATGGTAAAGTGAATATTGGTATTTTACAATTTATGGAACACAACTCTTTACAAGCTGCACGTGATGGTTTCGTCGCTGAACTTGAAGAAGCAGGTTTAGAAGTCAATATAGAAGATATGAACTCTCAAGGTGATCAATCTAACTTACAAAGTATGAGTGAACAACTTACGGGTAATAACGATTTAATCCTAGCGATTGCAACACCTGCTGCTCAAGCACTAGCAACTACCGAAGACACAAAACCAATCTTATTCACAGCTGTTACAGATGCTGAAGATGCTGGTTTAGTTGAATCAAATGAAGCACCTGGAATGAACTTAACGGGTACAAGTGATATGGTGCCAATCGAAGAACAAATTGCTCTCCTCCTTTCAATCGTACCTGACGCTGAAACAATTGGTATCGCATATAACTCAAGTGAGCCAAACTCAAAAATTCAAGCTGACTTAGCTATTGCTGAACTTGAAGCAAACGGTGTGAAAGTTGAAGTTGCTACTGTAACATCAACAAATGATGTCCAGCAAGTATTCACTAGCTTAGCTGAAAACGTGGACGGCATTTACTTACCAACAGATAACACAATGGCTAGTACAATGGCAATCATTGGTGAAATTGCGATTGACTACCAACTACCGATTGTAGCTGGAGCAGGCGCAATGGTTGAAGATGGTGGACTGGCAACTTATGGTATTAACTATGAAGACTTAGGACGTCAAACGGCCAAAATCGCTTTACGTATTTTACAAGACGGTGAAGATCCAGCTGAGATTGCTGTAGAAACATCTACAAATTTAGAACTCGTTATTAACGAAGAAATGGCTGAAGCACTAGGTATTGATCCAGCAAGTATTTCAGTAGACTAATACAATGCAAAAAAACTTCTATCCTTCTCATTATTTTGAGAAAAGATAGAAGTTTTCTTTTTATTTATAGTTTATTTTTTTGACATGCGAAATTCATCTGTTTCTGTATAAACTGATGTTGCTTGCTGGACTTCCAGTGCATTTTGTTGACTGGCAATTCCTATTATTCTTTTAGTTAAATTGAATTATTATCGACTTACTGTCGTTTCGCTTGTCGGATACTACGATATACGGCTCCTTACAGCTGTATCACTCACTGGATACTGCGGGATACAGTGACTTACAGTACTATCACTCACCGGATACTACCGTATACAGCTCCTTTCAGCTGTATCGCTCAACGGATACTACCGTATACGGCAACTCTCAGTCGTATCACTCACTGGATACTACCGAATTCGGCGATTTTCTGCAATTCAATCACTGACAACTACTCGCTCTTCTCTAAACAACAATGTCGATTTTCAGCGAAAATCTTCCTTTTATCTTTAAACAAGGAAAAGCGTATGCCATTGCGGCATACGCTTCAAATCATTCTTTTAGTTAAATTGAATTATTATTGATTTCATCAACACGCCAAAAAATCAGCACCCATTTACAGTACATTCGTTTAAACATGAACGGTGTTTATTGTTTTATATATACATTA
>CAZUZA010000001.1:14067-45985 GCA_964624875.1 uncultured Carnobacteriaceae bacterium
TTTACAGTACATTCGTTTAAACATGAACGGTGTTTATTGTTTTATATATACATTACCAGGTAATAACGGACCAAATGCAACAATGTGTTCCATTGCTCGAGCGTATGTTGCTCCACCACTTAGACGTGGTTCTGACTCCATATCTCCTGAAACTTTTTGATAAGCACTCATTAAGCTCTTAACAAGTTCCGAGTCACGCTCAAGATAAACAGGTGGTAAATAATCATAATCTTTTACTTCTACTTGAAGATTTTTTCCAACTTCTTTAAGACCTTCATCAATAAATTCTTTTGAATAACTAACTGGGAAACGCATATCAATTCCAACTTTTTGAGAAGTCGATGTAAATTCTGCACTTCCTACCGTTAACATTAACTTTCCAGAAGCTTCATCTTCAACGACACCATAGATGCCTTCTCCATTTTCATCTAGCACACTATCAACTGCGATTAAGTCTGCTAAATCTTTTTGATATGCTGGAAATAAATCATCAATGATTTATTTTGTTTCCATTATCATTCACTCTCCTAAAATATATTTTTTTAAATGTTGTTAACAAAATAAACATGCAAAAACACCAATATTCCAAGTGTTACCGAAATACTGTTGTTCTTGTTTTAAAATGAGACTAAATCTTATCGTCTCTATAATAAATATTCCCTATGTCTTTAGGGTCATTCGGTAGCCATGATTTGCGCATTCTTGCCGAATAAATCGTTGCATTTCTAGATAAAGATTGTGCACGTCTTGAGGCAGGAATTTTATCATCTGTTCCTTCTAATATCGCTTTAGCTAGCTGAATATTATTGTCTAAAACAACCTTATCTAACTCGTATGTCTCGTGATTGACTAAGACACGATCATATAAATGACTATAACCACTTAAAGCAACCATTGCATCATAATGGTCTTGCATTGGAGAACTATTGTCAAAGACCATTAATGTTGGATGAGATACCGCATCACCAAAAATAGCCATACGCTCTTCCGGTAAAATAAAGACCATGCTTCCCGCACTATGACCTGGTAAATTAAATGGTAAGATAGTTAACCCACCTAAGTCAAATGTCATGTCCTCTGTAAGAGGGAGATATGGTTCAGTGCGTGGGTCAATCCATAAATCAGGATTCTCAATAAATCCATCTCCAGCTCTTACAAGCATTAGCTTTCTACGTAACTCTGTTTGCCCTTGAGAAATACTCATTTCAAAATCTTGTTCATTCAAATACGCTTCATCGAATTGTACTGCTCCTCCGAGGTGATCTGGGTGCCCATGAGATAGGACTAAAGTAACAGGTAAATCCGTAATCGATTCTACAACAGCTTTTAAGTCCCCGTACCCCCAACCTGCATCCAGCAAAACAGCTTTATCTTCGCCTATAATTAAATAACAACAAACATAAGGCATAGAGATTCGGTATATACGTTTTGTAACTTTTTTTACGTGAAAATTCACTCTTATCGACTCCATCTATTTCTTGTTTAAACGTTTATTTGTAAACGCTCTTCAAAATGATACACATTTAATAATAACAGAATATTAACTATAATAAAAATGAATTTTTTATTCGTTAAACTCACATAAACGGCCCTACCATTGAGTATACAAGCTTATATTGAGGATGAAATGAGAACACCACATCGAGTTATACGCATTAAAAAAGCAATTAAGTATCTATAAACACTTACTTGCTTTCATGAATTTATTAGCTAATAGTTAGGCCAAACAATATAAAGAATATGCCGGCAAAAACGAAGAAGATAAGTGACCTTTTTCCTTCTTCTTTCCAGTCTTCTCCTTTTATCAAGCGAATAAGCATAGAAAAGAAAAAGATAACAAGTGCCAGTAAAGAAAATAACATGAGTAAAAGATAAATATCTGTTACCATAATTTCCTCCTTCAAATTAAAATTTACGATAGGCGTTTATATCTTTAAACAATATTTTAAAGCCACGTATAATATTATCAAACATACCTACTTGATATAAGTTAAATAATATTAATCCAATCGGTACGGCTAAAATTAGTCCTGTAACGCCTTTTAGTTGGTACCCAATGAACATTAGAACAAAGGTCGTCAACGCATCAACACCAACCGAGTCCCCAACGACTTTTGGTTGTAAAATATTCTTAAGGAATTGGCAGACAACATAAATAATCATTAGAAGTGATGCATTGAAATAATTGCCTAAGATTAATTCGATTGCTGCCCATGGCCATATAACAAAGCCTGTCCCAAGAATTGGGAGTAAGTCGATTATACCTGTTAGTATCGCAAGTAAAAATGCGTAGCGAGCACCGATAAACTTAAAGCCGATATATAAAATAACTATAACCATCAACATGAGCTTCAATTGAGCTTGAACATAACCGCCAACCGCATATTTAAAATGATATTGAATGAGATCATACTTCTCTAACACAGTCGCTGGTGTTGCTTCTTTAACTGTATTTAAAATGCGATCATTATCTTTAATAAGGAAATAGGATGCGATAAAAACTAAGATTGTAAATAAAATATAATCAAAGATATTGCGTGTAAAGCCTAGCGTCGCTTCTGGAATACGGGCATTGCTTATAAAAGCAATCACGTTGATTCGAATACTTTCTCCTAATTCTATAATAGGTTCTTGAATGGCTAGAGGCATGCCACTTAAAGTTTCATTTAAATTATAGACAACTTGATCTAATGTCGTTGTTATGGTTGTCGCAATAGAAGGTAACTCGTCTACCAATGCAACAGACTGTTCAATTATAAAGGATACTAAAGCATATAGGCCAAACACAACAAGCCCAATTACAAAGATAATGATTAATACGGAACTGTATTTACGCCTTAAGTTTATTTTATTCTCCATAAATTGCACAAGTGGATTCGCAATCCAGGCTATAATCCAGGCTACAACAAAGGGTAAAAAGAAACTCAATACTCTTGGTCCGAGGTATACGACTACAAAGAATATAAGAGCATAAATCAGTATATTAACTAATATTTTCAAATATATATTGCCATCTTTTCTTTCCATATTTGACCTCCATCTAAAGTGCTTACATATATCAGTATACCATTAACATGTAGCTCTTTTCTATCGTATGCCTTTTATATATTCCCGGTTTTTTACGTAAAAATACCAGCCATAGAATTTCTACAGCTGGTACATTTGTTTTATTATATTATTTATCGGCTGCTTCTGAGATAGCTTCTAAATAACCTTTTGTATCCACAAACGTTGCACCCGTTACAACATCAGCGATTGGATCATCTTCACCCAGTTCTTCTAATTCATCTTCTGCATCACTTAATGAACTAAATGTACTTCCAACAGCGAAGTCGATTATAGCTAACATATTTTCTGCATAACTTAATGTTGCGCCAGCATTTGACATGTTTGCTGAGTACGCTGCATCGTTAAACATTTTAGATGCTAAAACAACATCGTTCGCAAATTTTTCTCCAAATGCTGCTTCACTATTTGGTACACCATCAAAGTCATCTGGACTTAAGAATTGCATTTCATCCATTGCTGCTCCATAAACTGTTTCACCATCATGTAAAACAGCTACTAATGCAAATGCACGTTCTCCGTGTGGTGCTTCAAGTGAGTAACTTAATTCAACATTTGCAACATCTACGCCATCTGCTACTGGGAATTCATAGCCATCGTTTGCTGCATCTACAACTGCTTGTAAATAACCATTCGTATCTACAAATGTAGCACCTGATACGACATCAGCAATTTCATCATCTTCGCCTAGTCCATCTAATTCAGAGATCGCTTCTTCTATTTCTGCAACTGTTTTACCGATTGCAAAAGCTTGTACTGCGTCCATATTATCATTATATGATGTTGTTGAACCTGCAATATCTGTCATCATTGCTGAATAACCTTCATCGTTTTCACGTTTACTTATCAAAGTGAATTCTTCACCGTAACCTTCGCCAAATGCTTCATCATCATTTGGAACACCATCCCAGTCGCCGTCCTCCATAAATTGGAATTCATCAATAATGACGTCAACCACTGTTTCGCCATCCATGACTACAAATGTTGCTGCAAATGATTGTGTGCCATGAGGTGCACCGTATCCTAATTTAAGCGATAAATCTGCTGGTGCTTCAACTACATCATCATTATCGGATGTATCTGCTGGTGTTTCACCTGCTGTATCACATGCTGCTAATAATAATGCTGTCGAGAATATACCGAGTTTTAATAATTTATTTTTCATCGTAAATCTCCTTTTTTTGTTTTTTACATGTTCATTATATCACATGTCATGTTAAAAGTAACCATATTTTTAACATTAATGAATATTTTCTATTAATTTTCATTTGGTTAAACACATAAAAAAACACCCCGAATGGGGTGTTTTTTTATAATATACTTATTTCTATTGCTCAAACTGACTGTTATATAGCTCTTTGTACTGTCCATCACCTTGCATCAGTTCATCGTGAGTACCACTTTCAACAATGTCTCCCTCTTCCATTACAAGAATAATATCTGCATTCTTAATGGTTGATAATCGGTGAGCAATAACGAAAGTTGTACGTCCTTCCATTAATAAATCCATTGCTTCTTGGATTTTAAACTCTGTACGTGTATCCACCGAACTCGTTGCTTCATCCAGTATCAACATCGGACGATCAGCAATAATCGCACGCGCGATTGTCAGTTGTTGTTTTTGACCTTGAGAAAGATTTGCCTTTTCACTTAAGACAGAATCATAGCCATTTGGCAAGGTGCGAATAAAATGGTCTACTCCGACAGCTTCTGTTGCTTGGATTAATTTTTCTTCGGAAACATTATCTGTGTTATAAATTAAATTCTCTCGTACTGTACCTTCAAAGACCCAAGTATCTTGCAATACCATACAGAATTGCTCATGAAGATTTTCTTTTGTTATATCCTGAATAGACACGCCATCAATAGCAATATCTCCCTCATCGATTTCATAGAAACGCATGAGGAGATTGACAATCGTTGTTTTCCCAGCACCCGTATGTCCAACAATGGCTACTTTTTGTCCTGGAGATGCTTCGATTGAAAAATTATTGATCACTGGCTTTTTAGAAGATTCATAACTAAATTGAACATTTGAGAATTCAACATGCCCTTTTATTTCTTCAATTTTTGTCACTTTATGGCTCTCATCAGCCATCTCGTCTTCTTCTAAAATACCAAAAACACGCTCACCCGCTGCTGCAGCCGATTGTAGGGATTGGAAAGCTTGCGCAATTTGCGATAATGGTTGTGTAAATAAACGAACAAACATAATAAAGGCGACGATAACACCAAAGGTAATCGATCCATTTAACACCAGCATCGCTCCAACAACACACACAGCCACATAACTTAAATTCCCAATAAACGTCATAATTGGCATCATTAAACTTGATAAGGCTTGTGCTTTAAAGCCACTGTCACGAAGTTCTTCGTTCATTTTGGTGAAATCTTGACGAACCATTCGCTCTCCATTATATGCTTTGACGATTGTGTGACCTGAATAAGATTCTTCAATTAAGCCATTAATCGCTCCTAATTGTCCTTGTTGTGCCACAAAGAACTTTTGTGAGCGTCCCATAATTAATGCCATCAATACCATACCAATTAATGCCGCACCAATTGCTGTTAACGTCATGCGCCAATCGGTTATAAGCATCATCACTAATGATCCAATTAACATTGTCCCTGATGAAATTAAGTTTTGAACACTCATATTTAATGCACGGCCAATTGTATCAACATCGTTTGTAATTCTTGATAAAGTATCTCCGACAGTTGTATTACTAAAATAGGCCATCGGTAATTTATTAATTTTATCTGTAATATCTGTTCGTAAACTCTTAGAAATATTTTGGGTAACACTTACCATGATCCATCCTTGAATAAGTGTAAACAAACCACCTAAGCCATATAACAAGACTAAAGAAAGACCAATTGAAGTAATTAGCTCCATATTGATTGAAGATTCTATGCCATCTGAAATTGCATTCGTCATTTGACCTAGACGAGCTGGGGCAATGACCGTTAATATATTTCCACCTGCTGCTAAAACAACAGCAACTAATAAAGCTATCCAGTGATTTCGACTATAATTTAATAATTTTTTCCAGTTTTCAGAGAAGTTTTCTGCTTTTTCTGGTGCTTTTGGTTGTTGTCTCATGCTAACTCCTCCTCTGATAATTGAGAATATGCAATTTCACGATAAACAGCGTTATTCTCTAGTAATTCTTTATGTGTACCAATGCCGTCTACACGACCATCTTCTAATACAATAATCTGCTCGACATCTTTAATGGTCCCCACTCGCTGGGCAACAATAATTTTTGTTGTTTCTGCTAACTCATTTTGTAAAGCCGTTCTTAATTGTTTATCTGTTTTAAAATCTAGGGCTGAAAACGAATCATCAAAGATTAAAACATCTGGTTTTCGGGCGATCGCTCTTGCGATAGAAATACGTTGTTTCTGTCCACCTGAAAAGTTGGAACCCCCTTGCGAAACTTCTGCCTGATAACTTTCATCTAGTTTATCGATGAAATCACTTGCTTGTGCAATTTTTGCTGCTTGTTGAGCATCACTTTCAGGAAAGTCTTCTTTACCAGATTCCCCATATAATATATTTTCCTCTACATTACCTGAAAATAAAATAGCAGATTGGGTTACAAATCCGATCTGGTTGTTTAAGCCATCTTCTGTATAGTCTTTAACATTTCTACCATTGACCAATACTTCTCCACTTGACACATCAAAGAATCGTGGGATAAGGTTCACTAAGGTACTCTTTCCTGATCCAGTGGCACCGATAACAGCAAGTGTTTCGCCCTTGTTCACTTTGAACGAAATATCTTCTAAGACGTTTTCTTCTGCATCTGGATAACGGAAAGTAACACGCTTGAACTCGACCTCTCCTTTATTTTCTGCCAGACCCTCTGTATGTATTCCTTCAATAATAGTCGATTCAGTATCTAACACTTCATTTATACGATCCCCGGAAACTTTTGCTTGTGGGAAAATTGCAAAAACCACAATTAACATTAGTAGTGACATAATTACTTGCATCGCATACGTTGAAAAGACAATCATATCCGAGAATAAAAGCAACTCATTACCTGCAGTCGTATTATTGATTAAATAAGCACCGATCCAGTAAATTGATAAGGTTAGTGCATTCATTATAATAAATATGGATGGGTGCATAATCGCCATTACGCGATTGACGAATATATTGACATCAGTAATATTGATGTTTGCATCTTCAAATTTTTCATTTTGATAATCTTCAGCATTATATGCACGCACGACATCTAAACCTGTTAATGTTTCTCGA
Organism: uncultured Carnobacteriaceae bacterium; assembly: GCA_964624875.1. Lineage (GTDB taxonomy): Bacteria > Bacillota > Bacilli > Lactobacillales > Carnobacteriaceae_A > Atopostipes. Next base: position 21,401 of record CAZUZA010000001.1, read on the forward strand.
GTAACTAAATTCAGGCGATCCGTTAGTTTTTGACGAATTTTAAATTTAGGAACAGCTAACATCATGGATACAACGATTATTGTAATCATGATTATCGCAGCTAGAATCGTTGCTCCTGTCCAAGCCCATTCTTTATTTGAAATACGTAAAATTGCCCACGTAGCCATAATCGGGGATTTGATAACCATCTGTAATCCCATCACTAAGAACACTTGGATTTGGGTAATATCGTTTGTGGAGCGAGTAATTAAACTAGCTTTCGAAAAACCACTAATATCTTCCATAGATAAGGATAAAACTTTATTAAAAATTAAATCTCTTAAATTCGCTGCAAAGTTTGTTGAAATTTTTGCAATCAGTACGGATACAAGTACAGATAATACTAAACTCCCTAAAGCTGCTAACAGCATTAAGCCACCAACACTTAAAACTTCATTCAAAGCACTCCCAGGTGTTTGAACAAGTATTGTAATAGCTTGCATATAAACGGGTAATTGCAAATCTAGAAAAACTTGGCCCATGATTAAAAACAAACAAATGGACATGAATAGTTTATCTTTATTTGTTAAATTCTTAAATAACTTAAACATAACTTTCCCCCTTGGTTCTACATTACTTATAATCATAATCTTTGTACGTTAATATAGCAATAAAAATAAGACTATCCCTCTTGATGAAGTATAGTCTTTTTATAAAATGCAGTTCATTAATTACTTCTTAGATTTCACAATTTCAGACACTCCAAAGAAAATATAGTACGACGTAAATTCAGTTGTTTTAATTTGAATTTCCTTATCTTCTAAACCAGATATGAATGGCTCTTTATATAAGGGATAACTATTTGAAACATTACCACCTAATACAATTTCATCTGGTTTAAAAATGGCTAACATTTTTCGCAACCCTGCTGCCAATTCCTCACCAAAAGTTTGATAAATTTGGAGCGCTCTTTTATCGCCGGCTACTGCTTCTTCGGCAATACTCTTTGGGTTCATTTCACCAAGATTTAAGCCCTGTTCTTTTGCAATTCCAATAATTCCTTCACCCGAGAGATAGTCTTTGACGATATGTCCTTTATGCTCCTCGTCAATCAAGTAGTCATAATCCTCATAGATAACTTGACCATCTTGGATGAAGGCAGCGCTTAAACGAGAACCAATCATTAGGTATAAAACCTTCTTGTTCTGATCCTGCGGCCGTCGAAGAATGTGCTCCCCTATCGCAAATAAGTGGACATCCGCTAATCGATGATACTGACAATTAGGACTGAGTTTTGTGGCAATAGATGGAACGTTTTGCAGATTCGCTTTCAATTCTTCTACATCCGCTAGATTCGTTTGGATGTCTTTAATGGATAGTGAAAAGATAAGGGCAATATGTTCAATCTGAAAATTTGGGTCTAATATAGAATTGATATTAAACTTTATTATTTTTATAAAGTGTTTTAAAATGACATCTTTTGATTCAGTCGATTTTGAAGAAAAAATGGAGAAACTATCTGGAAGTATATTTCCCAGCTCGTCTAATAGAGCGCTTCTTACAAATGTTCGACCAACATCTAAAGCTATTGTATAATGTTTCGTCACATAAAAGCCTCATTTCTTCTCCTATTCGTCAGCATCTCCAGCATAATAGACATACTTCTGACTAATACGAATGGCTAATAGTGTTAAGGACAAGGTTATTAGCATAAGAATCCACCCCATAGCGGATGCATAGCCCATTTGCAGGTCACCGAAGGCTTTGTTGTATAAATGATAGGCATAGTATAGGGTCGAGTTATTCGGGCCCCCTCCTGTCATAATATAGGCTTCCGTAAATACTTGGAAGGCACCAATGGCACCAGTAATCATGTTAAAGAAGATGGTTGGTGACAGTAAAGGTATTGTTACGTGCCAGAATCTTCTAAATGTACCTGCCCCATCTATAAAAGCTGATTCATAAAGTGTTTGAGGAATGCCTTGTAAACCGGCTAAATAAATCATCATCGTTCCACCTACAGACCACGAGTTCATTAAAATAATAGATGGTTTTGACCATAGACTATCTGTTAACCAACCTGGGCCGTTCACACCAAATATTTCTAAAAAGCTATTAATTAAGCCAAAGTTTGGGTCAAGTATCCATTGCCATAATAATGTCACGGCCACTCCAGAAACAACTGTCGGTAATAAGAAGGTTGTACGGAAAAACTTCAAGGCTTTTAAATGACTATTATTAAGTAGTAAGGCTAACGAAACACCTAAAACCGTGTTTATTGGAATGCTTAGTATTACATGATACAACGTATTTTTTAAACTAATAAAAAATAGTCGATCATTGAATAATCGTCGATAGTTTTGCAAGCCGACAAAATTTAAGTTTAAGTTGTTGTATAAGTTATAATCTGTAAAACTTATATATAAAGCGTAAATAATGGGTACCCCTAGTAAAAACACTAAATTGACTAGAGCTGGTAAGAAAAAAAGATAACCCGTTATCGCTTCTTTTTGTTTGTTGGTTAATTTCTTTTTCATTTTTCTCCTCCATAATTAGAAGAAAAATTCAATGCTTATCTTAGGACAAGCATTGAATTGTGTACTTAATTATTAACTGCTTCTTCTGCTTGATCTTGTGCTTGTTGCATCGCTTCTTCAATTGGAACACCATCAGATAATACCGCTTCTTGTACAGTTACTAATGTACCGTTCCAGTTTGGATGTTGTGGAATGAATTCAATAAAGCGCGCATGTTCCATTTGTCCAACAATCTCTGCCCAGTTTTCATCGGTCATAAATTCTTCAGCTTCAGCTGCATGACGGTTTGATGATAAACTTCCTGTTTCTTCTACAAAAATCTTTTGAACATCTTCACTTGTAATGTATTTTAAGAATTCCCAAGCTGCGCGAGCCTTATCTTCATCTTCGTTGTCGATAATTTCATAGTTGAATCCAGCTGAGTAAGTTACCGGCTCAACTTCATAAGGTAGAGTTGCAATACCGTAATCTAAATCGGGATTTTCACGTAAAATTGTACGAGTTAAGTTTCCTACGTCCATAACCATTGATAGTTTTCCTTCAACAAATGGTCCGTGATCCATCACACCTGCTTCTGAACGATAAGTTGACATGCCTTCTTCCCCATAGTAATCATGGAAGTGTTTAATTAACTCGACTGCTTCTAAGTTTTCTTCTCGCATAAATGTTGGGTTACCGTCTTCATCCCAGAAGTCACCTCCATTTGTCCACGCTAATGTATGAACTTGGATATTGCTTAACCACATGTCCGGTGTGAAGCCCATTTGATCAATATGACCATTGTCGTCACGAATAGTTAAAGCTTCTGCATATTCTTTTAACTCATCCCAGTTTGTTGGCGGTGTGTCTGGGTCTAAACCAGCTTCTCTAAAATGTTCTTTGTTGTAATATAAAACACGGACATCCGTATCGTTTGCGATACCATAGTAATCGCCTTCGTATTCCATTGCATCCATTAATACTGGGTAAAAAACACTTGTATCAAAATCATCTGCTTCAATAAATTGATTTAATGGAACTAAAACGCCATTTGCTGCACGAGCAGGAACAGTTGATGAATCGTTCATAGCTAAGTCGGGTGCTACATTACCTGCCATGGCTGTGTTCAACTTTGTCCAGTAGTCAAAGAAGTTTGTTCCTAAATGATTTACTTTGATATGTGGGTACTCTTCTTTGAAATCTTCTATTAATTGTGGAATCACTTCTTCAGCCATTACACCGTCTGTATACATATGCCAAAAATCGATTTCAATATCTTCCAATTCTGCTACTTCCTCAGAATTTTCGTCTGATCTTGTATCTTCTGCAGCTGAATCTGTGTCATCATTTCCACATGCCGCTAGTAGTAATACGAAAAACATCAATCCTATAAAGAGTTTGTTCTGTTTGAATTTAAACATAATTTTTCCTCCAATTGTTTGTTGATCATTTATTGTTGTTTTAACCTTTAATACCTGAAACGGATGAACCTCTTACAAAATATTTTTGGAATGATAAGAATAAGATAATAGATGGAACCGCGACTAAAATGGAGGCTGCCATTAAAACATGCCAACGTGTTCCATATTGTTGTTGGAAATTACGCAATCCTAACTGCAATGTAAATAATTTTGGATCATGTAAATAAATTAATGGTCCCATAAAATCATTCCATGAAAACATGAATAAAAAGATGGCTGTTGTTGCCATTGCCGGTTTTGATAAAGGCAGATAGATTTTCCGCCAAATTAAAAACTCGGATGCCCCATCCATTCGCGCCGCTTCATTTAATTCATTCGGTATCGTCAAATAAAACTGCCTAAATAAGAAAATGAAAAATGGGCTTCCTAGAAAGCTGGGTAAAATAAATGGCAGGTATGTATTAATCCACCCTAGTCTTGAATAAAAGATAAACAAGGGAATCATTGTTATCTGGGATGGCACCATCATAGTTGCCAACATCAGTGTGAACCATAATTTCTTACCCGGCCATGTTAACTTTGCAAAGCCATACGCAACGTATGCAGACGATAAAACGCCTCCAACTATAGATAAGGTTGTAATAAATACACTATTCATTGCATAGCGCACAAAGGGAAAGGAATTGACTGCTTCAACATAATTCCCCCACTCTAATTTTTCTGGAATCCATTGTGGTGGAATACTGAATATTTCTCCAGATGATTTCAGCGAGGTGGATATCATCCAAAAAAGTGGCATCATGAATAAAAGCGCAAACATTATCAGCAATACATACAATAGTGCATCGAGTGCTGGATGTTTTTTATACAAATTATTAGCCCTCCATTCGTTTTGGTTACGTTTTTATTAATGATAAGGAATTTTACTTATGCTGTTTTTGTGTCACTTAGACAAATCTTTGTAATTTTCTGCCATCCTATTTCACAAATAGAGGTCTCTGGTAGATTTTTACAAAAACTCTTTGTATAATGAAAGCATCAATTATTGGAACATTAAGGGGGGGTGGCTGTGGATTGGGAATTGGATTTGAAGCGTGGGGCTGATTTTTTGAGTCAGAACTTGCATGAGTTAACAAATGATGGTGTATCGATTAAAACCCATGAGTGGAGTGCACTTCAGAGCTACAAGGGTTCGGAAACCCGTGAAACTTCTTACTATGGGGCATGTTATATTCTAGGGAGTAAAGGCCATTATATTGAAGGGGAAGCGTCTGGTGAAGTGAAACCGGGCACGTTAATTTTTATGACACCTGATAGTCCGTATCAATTGGTAAGTGACAAGGGGCTTGATTTGATTTATATTGGCTTTGAATTACTGGATACGTCCCATCCTTACATTCAAAAATTATTTAACCGGATTAAAATGGATCAATTGTATTTACTCTATGATAAGAGTACGTCCGCTTCTATTTTACTATGGCTTTCAATATTGAAATTAGCGGCGCAAGATAATACGATTTATTTAAAAAATAATATTGATAGTTTAGCAATCACTCTCTTTTGGAGTGTTTTAAAAGATTTTGAAAAGGATATTTTAGCAAAATCATCCCAACAAGTGCGTTCTTCTGCATCGATTCTTATTTATAAAGCGAAATTATTTATTGTAGAACGACTGCATAAGACGCTGACAATTGATGAGGTTGCGAATCATTTACATATTTCATCCCGACATTTATCTCGACTTTTTAATCAGGAACTGGGGCAACCCTTTACGATGTTTATTCGGAAGGAACGTATTCGAAAAGCGGGTATTTTACTATCCGATTCTGACATTCCAATTAAAGACATAGCGGAACAAACAGGCTTTTCAAGTGTTCATTATTTTACGAATGTGTTTACAAAGGAAATGGATATGCCACCTGGGAGGTTTCGGAAAAAATTCCGTACTATTCCTCAGATGCAACAATTTAAATCTGAAACTTAAAGATGATGATTAAAAATATATTATAAAGGTAGGTATACATGGATATTCTCATGAGTAAGTTTTATCAATTTAGTGAGTGGGTAATGCACCTTGCTCTTTTACAACTCTATTGGGTGCTTGGTACATTAGTGGGAGGCGTGGTCTTAGGTATTGTTCCAGCAACCATAGCTCTATTCGCCTCGATTCGTTACTTGTATATGGGAAATAAGGATCTTAGTTTATATGCTTGTTATATCAAAGCTTATAAAACGAATTTTAAAGCGAGTTTTTTACTAGGTACATATTTTATAGTAGCGGCATTGATTGGTTATAGCTATAAACTTTTTATAGAACATACGAGTCAGTCCGTTTTAGCTTATACGCATATTGCTCTCTATATGATTTTGTTTTTTGGCATACTGGTGATTTTATTCCTAATCCCTGTTTATATCCATTATGAAATACCTACAAAACGCTTATTGCGAACAACTTTTAGTATTATAGCAACGAACCTAAAATGGTGTGCTCCCTTACTCTTAAGTTTAATTGCTGTTGCATTAATTTTTATTCGCTATTCTGTGGTCTTTTTATTTTTTGGAATGAGCTTACCTTGTTTTGTTATTTTGTATTTTTGTATGCAGGCCTTTGCTGATTTCGATTTAAAAAGAGAACTTATTTAATACGGCCACTCCATCCATACATTGCCGTCAATGTTTTGGTGGAGCTTTTTCCTTCGTTTAGTCAAGCATATTGGTAGAGACCTCTTTTAGATTTTGTTATTCTTTGATTGAACAAAATATAAATGAAGGAGTGCTTTTTAATGTCAAATGACTATCTAAAAGATCCACGCAAAATGTATTACACAGAAAAATTCCCAGACCAAGAGCAAGATACTCCCGCATTGCAAGATGAAATGCATCCAAAACCAAACTGTGGTGAAAAGTCTTATGTTGGAACTGAACGTCTGAAAGGTCGAAATGCTTTAGTTACAGGTGGTGACTCCGGTATTGGACGTGCAGCTGCAATTGCATATGCTCGTGAAGGGGCAAATGTTGCGATTCAATTCTTTCCCGGCGAAGAACAGGATGCTGAAGAAGTGAAGAAATATATTGAAGAGGCTGGTCAAAAAGCTTTATTGCTTCCTTATGACTTACGTGAAGAAAAAGCAGCAACAGATATTGTTGAAAAAACTGTAGAAGCATTCGGTGCATTAGACATTTTAGTTCTAAATGCAGCGCAACAAATTGCGCATACAACACTTGCTGATTTACCAATGGAACAAGTTCACGATACGTTCAAAATCAATATTATTAGTATGTTTGAATCGGTGAAAGCTGCTGAAGAATATTTAAAACCAGGTAGTGCGATTATTACAACGACATCTGTTCAATCATTTGATCCAAGTGAACCACTCATTGATTATGCAGCAACGAAAGGTGCTATTAGTAACTTTACCGTTACCCTCTCCAGTTACTTTGCTGATAAAGGGGTACGTGTAAACGGTGTGGCTCCTGGACCAATTTGGACACCGTTACAATTAGACGATGGCCAACCAGATGGCAAAATTCCGAAGTTCGGACAAAATAGTGCCCTCGGTCGTGCAGGCCAACCTGTTGAGTTAGCACCCGTTTATGTTCTACTCGCTTCAAATGAGGCAAGCTACATTACAGGTCAAATCTACGGTGTAACAGGTGGACAACCAATCAACTTATAAATTCAAGAATTTTAAAGGCTGGGTATCCAGCCTTTTTTACATATTTACAATATACAAAAATAATGTCTGCTTTATTTTATATTTTTGATATTATTAGTGCCTGATAGAAACGAGGTGTTTTATGAAGTTTTTAAAGAAATTATTTAAATGGATTTTTCTATTATCACTTGGTTTCATTTTAGGTCTTCTCGTTGGAAACTGGGAGAACCTCTCGACAACTTTTATGGATATAGATGAATCAGCTGAAACAACTGGTGAAGAAGCACAAACGGAGAACGATAATCAGTTGAACATTAGTCCCTGGGACATTTTACGTCCAAAACCGAATGACGTGAATAAGGACTATGTAGAAGCACGAATTATTGAGTTAGTGAATGAACTGCGAACGGAACAAGGCTTAAATACGGTACGTAGAAATCAAATTTTAACAGACGCAGCGAACATTCGTGCGATAGAAACGGAAACTTTATTTTCACATACACGACCAGATGGGACAGACCCATTTAGCGTCTTAAATGAAAGTAATACGATTTATAATTATTTATTAGCGGGTGAAAACCTAGCGATGGCAACGTATCATCGTAGTGATGAACATATGACGGAATTGATCTTTCAAGGTTGGGTTGATAGCGAAGATCACTATGCGACCATGATTAATCCTGATTTTATCGACATTGGCGTAGGTGTTCATTATGATGGTGATATATTATACGCAACACAATTTTTTGGCACACCTTATTAAGTGCAACCAAAAAAGCTGGAGAATTTTTCTCCAGCTTTTTTTATGTTGTATCTATTTTATTTAATTGGTAATCGATAATTATTTGAAAAGACTGTTTAATTTGTTCGTCTTTTGCTTTATCACGATATAAAGATAATAAGTCGATGCTGACATGTTTATCGGTTAATTGTCCTAAATGCTCTTGGATATAGATAGCATTCGTTTTTATTTTCTTACGTTTCTTTTTAGGTAAAATTGTTTTGAAGCCAACTGCTGCATAGCGCACTTTTTTAGCTTCTTTTCTGACTTCATGAATGGCCTCATAATTTGTTTGATCTAGCTCTTTATAATGCTTTTTCATTTTTTTCGCTTTATCTTTATAACGCTCTTTAATAAAACGTTCAAACGTGGCTGTATTTGTTTCTTCTAAAGCTAACTCAAGGGTTTCAACTGTATTCGTTTCAAACAAAAGCTGATCAAACTCTTTTATAAATTTCTTCTTGGTGCCCTCTTTTGCTGATTGATACCGTTCCTTTTCTAAATAGCTAAATATGTTGGCGTAATTATTAATTAAATCTGGTTTACTTTTAGCTATTTCAGACATGATTCCAATTAGAGTATCTAAATCACGTAGTGGACTTAACAATTTTCCTAAATCGCGAAAGTTATTATTTAATTTACCATAAACCTCTTTATCAATAATTGGTTTTAGAAAACTGAGTAATGCACGTAATTTACGCATTTCAACTCGTAAGCGATGGATGTAATCTTTATTAAATGGGTTGTTTCGATACAGTTCATAACAACTTAAAATATATGTATACCGGTTTTGGATTGCTTTAAAGGTTTTCTTTTTTACTTTTAAGTCTTTGGACGCCATTCTTTCACCTCATTAGTTAGCATATGCCACTTGTATCGTAATCATAGCATTAATGATAAAAATAAAAAAGCCAATCCTAATCGAAGCATTTCGAAAAGAATTGACTTGCTTATTAGTAATTTAAAGCCTGTCCTAAACGAATTGTATGAGACATTAAATTATTTTTGGCTTGCAAATCGCTGACCGTTGTCTGGTAACGTCTTGCAATGTTATAAAGCGTATCACCTGCTTGGACGATATGTGTCTGTATTCCTACATTAGAAGTAGTTGTTGTATCTATTTGTAACCTCTGACCAATTTGAATGTTGTTTGATCCCAATTGATTTGTTGCCTTTAGATTAATAACCGAAACACCATAACGATTCGCAATGTTATATAATGTATCCCCTGCTTCTACGATATGAGATTGTGTATAGCTAATAGGTTTCGACGTTGAAACATTTAAACGTTGCCCAATTTGAATCGTATTCGTAGTTAGACCATTTATATCTCTTAATTCCGAAACAGATAACGGATAGCGTTGAGCAATGTTAAACAATGTGTCTCCAGCACCTACTGTATGGATGCTGCTAGACGTTTCACTTAACGTTTGAACCGGCTGACTTTGTTGGGCACCTGTTTTAACGGAATCATATTGTGTTAAGTTATAGCGTTCGATTAAGCTATTCAATTTACTACCGTAAGTCGGATCTGTCGCATAACGATTCTCTAACCACGCCGTTGCATCCGTATAGTTCCTCGTATTTTCAAGCCATGTTCCTTGATAATATGTTGCATTCCACGTATTCCCATTTCTAAGTAAACGAGCATTGTTTAATAATGAAGCATAATAGCTTGGGTAACTTCTAAAGTATTCTTGACGAACGACCCATTCATTCTCTATAAATTCATTCGTTGTCATGACCGTTGTGCCACTATTATACGCTCCTTTAATGCCAAATAAGTTATGATGTGGTGCGGATGCTAGCACACTATTTCCAAAATCGGATTCCAATATCGCTTGAGCAATCATGACCGACGCATACAGACCATTCTCTTGGGCGATTTGACTTGCGGTTCCTGCAAAGCGATTAATGAAAGCCTCATTCTTTTGCCTACTTAAAGTAATGCTCTGTGTTTCTTCTACGTGTCCTTCCGAATGGTTCGCTGCCTCAACTTTCTCTATTTTCCCAAACAACGTTATACTTAGCGTCAATATCAAGCCACACGTTAAATGTTTTAATCGTTTATTATATCTGTTTAACAATTTTATCCCACCTTATCCTTCAAAATATACACTTCTATCTTACCTTCTTTTAATTTTCGAAAGATATTTAAAAGCCTTCAAACTTTAAAACTTAATATCAATACATTTCATGAAATATAGATGCAAAAAATGAAATATTCGAAGCAACTAGACGTAAAATAAGACTTTCTACCGATAGCTTTACGAATGATTTCAGTTATAATAAAGATACGAATGATTAAATGGAAGGGAGGCATGAAAGGATGCAAAATACACAAGAATCCATGGATAAGCTTTTACATACAGCACTTGAAAACTTTTGTAAGCAAAGTACGTTTAAATGGAAACGACTACAGCGCGTTAATTATTTTAAAAAGATCATGAATGAGCGACGATTGATGCTTAAGATTAAAATGCTTATCGATGAAATACAACCTTATATTGCACAACTAGAATCTGAAGAATTGCATGGAAATTCACCGGCTATCGTTCATATTAAGCAGTCTGTGATCCATTTTATGAAAAAAGTGGATGATGAACGCCTTTTGTTTGACTACCCTTTTTTAAATTATTTCATTGAGCAAGGTTATTTAGACGTGGCTGAAGCTTTCATCGTGAAGGCGAAGAAAGATGACCCGGACTTATCTCATGAAGAAATTTTCCAAGCTTTACGAAATGTATGGATTATGAACAGCTTGCAGTTGTTTTGGGGGATCCCACTTTCGTTGACACCGGCTATTTATGCTTACAGCATGCTCTACCCTTACACAGACAACTATCTCGATCATCCGGATATAAATGCCATCGATAAAATCCAGTTTAATTACCACTTAGACCAAGTCATCGCTGGTAATTATCGAAAGACTAGTCACGAGCGGATGAAACGAATCACTGAATTGGTCCAAGAAATTGAAGGACAATACAGCCGAACAGACTATCCTCAAGTGTTTAAAAGCATCGAGTATATACAAGATGCCCAAGTAAAAAGTATGAAGCAAAGCGATTTAAAACCGATGACACAAAAGGAATTATTAAATGTGAGCTTTTATAAAGGTGGACACTCCGTCTTAGCGGATGCCTTTTTGGTCAAACCGGATTTAACGTCAGACGATATGCAATTCGCCTTTCAATATGGTGCATTTTTACAATTGATTGACGATTTGCAAGATGTAAAAGAAGATATACGCTCTAAAAATCGAACATATTTTAATTTTAAGACAACTCCTAGTGAATCGGACGTGAAAGTAGAAAAACTCATTACCTATCTTTTTGAGGTAAATGATATAAACGACACTGATTCTACAAAACAAAAGATCATTAAAACCGTGATTCGTTCCAGTTCACTTTTACTTATTATGGAAGCTGTATCGAAAAATCAAAGCTATATTTCTTCTGATTTTTACGCAACGCTTGAAACATACTCAAAAGTACGGTTATCCTTTTATAATAAAGTTCAAAAAGAAGTCCAGCCCTTATTAAATAAATGGTTTTCAAAATAACATTTATCTCGACGTGAGCAGAATAATGCTCGCGTTTTTTTATTTTGAAGCCAATGCTTTCAATCTCTTTTTATTTTTTGATAGTATTATTAATAAGAAGAAATGGCAAAAACTTATAAAAGGAAGTGATTAGATGACAATATTAAAGGCTGCTTTTAAAGAAACCCTCATTGCTATTTTACCTGTTGTTCTTATCGTTTTGCTGATTTCACTGTTGCTTATAGATGTAAGTGCCTCTATGATGGGGAGTTTTATAATTGGAGCGCTGATGATATTCGTTGGGCTCTCACTCTTTTTGTATGGCATTGAAATCGGAATGGAACCAGTAGGAAAAAAGTTTGGTGAATACGTTGCTGTTAAAGACTCTCCACTCGTTATTGCGTTCATTAGCTTTATTATTGGTTTCTCGGTCACAGTTGCTGAACCCGATTTACTCATACTTGGACAACAAATTGAACAAGTAACTGGTGGTTTATTAAATGCCTTAGTCGTCGTTCTTGCTGTATCAATCGGTGTGGGGATCATGATTGCTTTTGGCGTCATCGCCTTTATCGCAATGACTCCTTTAATCATGGTCGAACTACTCGGGTCTCTATATAAATTCAGGCACCGAAAAAAAGCAAAATATTAAACGAATAAAAACGCCCATTTATACATGCTTCACAGCAAATATAAATGGGCTATTATTTATAGTCGTAAGACATAATTTCTGTCAAATTCAATGTTAATTTTTAATGGTTGATCAATCTTATCATGAACATCCTGGACGATTTTATCATACAGTCGTTCATTCGATTCATTATAAGAATCTGGTATGACCACATCAAAGAAAATCTCTTTATGTTCATCAAACTCTTCCACTCGAAAATCATGGAAATGAAATGTTGTATCATAAGACTTAAGAGTTTGTTTAACTACTTTGTAAATTTTGTTTTGTTCATCATCGTATAGAACAACGGGATCCAAATGACTCACTAGTACAATATCAAATTTTTCTTTAAATTCTTTTTCAATCGAATCAATGACATTATGTGCTTCGATTAAATCCCATCTAGAATCAAGTTCAATATCCACTGTTGCAAACATGCTATTCGGTCCATATTTATGTAAAATCAAGTCATGGTAACCAACCAAATTATCATACGAATCTAAAACATCTTGCATTTTTTGGACGAGTTCTGGATGAGGTCTTGTTCCTAGTAAGTCGTCAAACGATTCTAAAATAATCGTAATACCTCCATATAAAATCATGAGTGCAACAAATAATCCGATATAACCATCTACTAACCAGCCATACTGAATCTCAACGGTATACGAAATAATAATAACCACATTGATAATCATGTCATACAAACTATCTTTCATTAATGCACTAATAGCATTAGACTTCGTCGAAAATTGCTTGTTGATATACCAATAATACAAAACTAAGGCGCCTTTAATCAGCATTGAAACCACTAATAAGATTAAGACAAGGCTTGATTGTTCTACACTTGTTGGATTCAAAATCTTCTCAGCTGAGGCGAGTAGAAATTGGAAACCTACAAATATGATAATGATTGCTGTAAAAAGACCACTAATATATTCCGCTCGTTGATGTCCAAATGGATGTTCTCTGTCAGCTGGTTTACTTGCGATATAAAAACCAATAATTGTGAGTAAAGCACTCAAACTGTCACCTAAACTATTCATTGCATCCGCTAGAATAGAGACACTGTTGGCAGTAAGACCTGCAATAAACTTTATGATAACGAGAAATATATTTGCGAGAAGGCCAACAACACCACTACTAATGCCTTCTTTTGCCCGTTTATCCTGTTCCGATTGATTCATTCTACTCACCCTTTATTTCAAAAATATACCTTCGATCATACCATAGTAAATGAAAATCTTCATTCTTTTATTGCATTTACAATGTTTTAAAGTAGAGAGCCTACAAACCAGTCGAATCTGGTTGTAGGCTCTTTTTACAAGTTAATTAATCGGCAACCAACCAGAACGTCTGTTCACATATGACCACATAGCATCTGGTATATTTAAATCCTCACGATCATCTGAATGAATAATCGTACGAATCGTCTCTTCGTTTCCATCTTGGATTTTTTGTAACCAATCCGGCTCGACAATAAGTTCCCGTCCTAATGCAATAACAGGTACTTCTAGTTCATTCATTGCTTGCACAGCATCTTCCGGTTGGATAATATTTCCCACTCCGATAAGTGGTACATCGTCGCCCACTTCTTCTTGAATACGCGCAACGACAGATTTCTTATTGGTTTCATCACGAAGCGAACTTTGGAAAATATTTCCCATTGAAATATGGAAGTAATCTAATTCATACATTTTTAGCTTTTTGATCAGGGCAATCGTGTCTTCGATTGTAATGCCTGGCTCTTCAATTTCTTCGGGTGAAATACGATAGCCAAGCATAAAAGGTTTAGTCGCATATTTTTCAATGGCTTGTTTAGCTGCGTTCACCACTTCAATCGGAAAATTCATACGTTTCTCTAGACTTCCACCCCAATAATCGGTTCGTTGATTCGAATGTGGTGAAAAGAATTGCTGAATGAGGTACGTATTTGCACCGTGTAATTCAACGCCATCAAAACCGGCTTCAATTGCCCGTCTTGTCGCAGCACCGAAGTCTTGTACAAGCGCTTCTACTTCATCATCAGCTAGCTCCCGTGGCACTTCTGCCCCCTTACGCTCAGGAGGAATAGCACTAGCACTAACCGGTTGTAAACCTCTCAAGTTTGAACTGGATTCCATACGACCGACGTGGAAGATTTGTAAAATTGCTTTTGATCCTGAATCTTGAATGGTCTTTGCCATTTTACGCAAGCTCTCTATGTTTTCATCAGAAGCTGCACTCGGCGAAGAAGCAAACTTTCCGTCTTCACGGACATGGGCACAACCTGTAATAATCGCACCAACGCCTCCACGTCTTGCATAATAACGGTGCTCATCTAATGTGAACATACCATTTTCAAAAGAAGCGTTTGTCGTCATGGGCGACATAACAATGCGATTGTCAAAAGTAACACCTGATTTAAAGGTAATCGGTTCGAACAATTTTTCGTATTTAGGATTCATAACTACTTTCCCATCCTTTTCTATAATTATATTTAGTTTATTATAACGAGAATATGCTTGATTAGCAGTATGGACGATTTATATAGCAATATTTTTTAGTAACCAAATATTCATCAAGTCATGTTCACTACCGTCTAACGGTGCATCTAGATTTTCAAAGCCAAAACGGTGGTATATGTCATTTGCTTTACCTAATACATCAGTAGTTTCAATGTATAACTTTTTGTAGCCTTGTTCTTTTGCAAAGTTCTCTGCTATTTCATAGAGTTTTCTACCGTAGCCTTGCCCTTGTAATTCAGTAGAGATGTAATATTTTTGGACTTCTGCAACACCTTCATACTGACCAAAGGGACCAATACCGATCCCACCATATACTTTATCGTCTTTGACCAATACCCAGTAAGCACCTGTTGAAAGGTTTTTGTAATAATCGTACAGCTCACTTAAATACGGATCAAAATAAGCTGTTCCTGGTTTGTCTAATTCATAAGATTCCAAAATACCTTGAATTAATTTATAAATGCCTTCATTATCAGCTTTTGTGATTAATCGAATTTCAATATTCTCATTACTCAAATTGAACACTCCTCTACTTATCGTACCTTTATTCTTCCTAAGAATAACATAAAAATACTCCAGAGAATGCTTATATCCTCCGGAGTATTCCTTTTGTTATAGCTTTAATTTTGGTAAATTGGCTTCGATTTCTTTTCGCTGTTCCTCATATTGTTCAGGTAACATCAAGCGACTCCCTAACTGATCTAACGACTCATCTACGGTAAATCCAGGTCCTACTGTAGCCAATTCATAAATAATATGACCCGGATCACGAAAATAAGCTGAATTAAAATATTTACGGTCTTTAATCTCAGTTACCCGATAGTCTTTATCAAAATGAGCTTTCCACTTCGATAATTCCTCTTTATCGGTCACAGACCAAGCAATATGATGCACCGTCCCAATACCTAAACGCCCTCGCTTCGTAAACTTACGATTAATAAGCACTCGGTGTTTCTCTACTCCAGTCATTTCTAACACATAATAATCTTCACTCACTTGGATTAATTGCATGCCCATTTCATTCAACAAGAGCTTAAAGGTTTCATCAGGCTGTTCCGACAAAAGTTCAACACCATAAAAGCCAAGGATATCCTTTGAGTTTGTTACTGCCTCCGATTCAACTAAGGCAAGTGACAAACCATGAACATCCTGAAACAATAAGGATGGTGAACCAAATAGATGGCTTTCCTCCAGATCAATTTGGTGGCTGATCAGTTGTTTTTTCCACTCATGGATTGAGTCTTTGGGAATGGAGAAAGCTATTCTACAAGTCTGGCCGGCACCGACGCGTCCTTTTAAATTGTTCGTTAATGGGAAAAAGGTCATTATGCTCCCGTCAGCTGCTTGTTGGTTCGCAAAATATAAATGGTACGTGCCATCATCTTCAAAATTAACCGTTTGTTTCACGAGACGTAAACCTAAGATATCTCGATAAAAATGAAGGTTTTCATTTGGATCAGCTACTGTTGCTGAAATATGGTGGATACGTTTAATGGGTTTCATAATTGTTTAACCTCTTTCTTCAAAAATTATTTGTTGCGCTTCACCGTTGTATCAAATGGTTTGATGATACTTTCGATTTTCTCACGATTGTCAGCAAAATCACCTGGTAAAGCTAATGACTCTCCTAATGTTTCATAAGGTTCATCTACTGTAAAACCTGGGTCATCTGAAGAAAGTTCAAATAAGATGCGACCAATTCGGACATAAACAGCACCAAAGTAATAACGCTCTTTGTAACCTGAATGGTTTCTACCTTGTTCTTCATATAACGCTGCCCAAGCATGTAAAGCTTCTCGATTGTCTACTCTCAATGCAAGGTGATGCACTTCACCAATACCTTCTACTGCGATTGGTCCAGCTACTTGGCGAACAATTAATTGCGCACCATTTCCACCTTCACCGACTTCAAGAAGTACTGCCGCATCTTCTTGAGCAACTATCGTAAATTCATATAAGTCTTTCACTTCTTTTGTAAATGACTCTAAGTTTGATACCGATAATTCGACTGGTCCTAAACCATAAACAGCATACTCTGCTGGAACAGGACTTAATTCCCAAGGTTGACCAGCGGCCATTCCTTCGTTATTTTCATCCGAGACAAGTTGATAACGTTGACCATCAGGTTCTTGAAATGGTAATACTTTTTTATTAAAAACTACTTGAATCCCATCATGTTCAACACCAAATTCATCAAAACGATTTTTGTAATACGTTAACGCTTCATCATTTGGAACACGTAAACCAATTCTAGAAATTGAATCTGTCCCATGTTCTCCTTGAGCCCAATTCTCATTACCAAAGAATGTCATCGTTGTTCCAGGCGTACCAATATGATCGGCATAATACGTATGGTACGTGTGAATGTCATCTTGATTAACTGTTTTTTTAACTAAACGCATGCCTAATACTTCTGTAAAAAATGTGTAGTTTCTTTCAACATCAGCGGTGAACGCAGATACGTGATGGATACCTCTAATTGCTTTATTCATTAAAATCTCCTCCAAAAAGATATGGTTGTTATATAATTTTTGCGCCATTGGTTCGAATTCGAGATAATAATACCACGAGTTTATATACGTGTCAAGAAGTTAGTTTGAATTCAAGATATTTGATAATCCTGTAATCTTTCCAGCAAAAAAAGAGACCCTTTACCGATCTCTTTTCATTTTTTATTTTTCTTTTTGGATTTCAAAGACAGTACGCCCGCTGCCTGAACTTTCCATTAAATACTTATGAGCTGCTTCAGCTTCATCTAAAGTAAATATTTTACCAACAAGGGGTTTTAAAAAGCCTGAAGCGACTAAAGCAGTGACGCCATGATACATTTCATGTAAATCTTCTGGTTTTGGATGTGTCAAAGCCATACCTGTCACAGTCGCATCATTTGACATTAAGTTACGGGGCGTAAATTCAATCGTCCCACGACTACCCACAATTACGATACGTCCCTCATCCGCAATAACTTGAGTATCTGTTTCAAGGTTTACGTTTGCTAAAAATTCAATGATCACGCCTGGACCTTTATCCTCAGTAATAGCTAATAGCGCTTCTTTATTCTCTTCTGTCACATGAGGAATCGCATAATCTGCACCGAGTTTTAAAATATTGGCTCTTCCCTTTTCTGTACTTGATGTCCCGATAACGACACATCCAACAGCCTTAGCCATTTGTACAGCCAATGTCCCCACAGCACCACTAGCTCCATGAATTAGCACACGTTCGCCTGCTTGTATTCGAGCTTTCTGATGAAGTGCTCGGTAAGCCGTAAATGCTGGAATACCTAAGGCAGCTCCGTCCAAAAAGGATGCTTCATCTGGTAAGGGATAAACATTTTCTGCATCCAACACCATTTTCTCTGCATATGTACCTGTGTTTCTTTCAGCTGAAAAAGCACTTAAGTAGACACGATCGCCTACATTTACATTTGTGACTCCTGCCCCTACTTCTTCAATGATTCCTGCTGCATCGTAACCAGGAACATAAGGTAAATCCGGAACGTTATAAGCATACGTACCTGATATCGTATAATTCTCACTTGGATTCAACCCAACAGCATATATATTTACTTTTACTTCTCCTTTATTTGGAGATGGTTCTTCTATATTGACCAGTTTTAAAACTTCTGGTCCACCAAATTCACTAATTTGAACGGCTTTCATATGAATTCCTCCTTAATAATCGTTATATTTATCATAACATCACTGGAAAACGATTCCAATTTATATAATCTCAAGATTTTTTAAATAAAAGTCATAAATAGTACCATTCATTGGAAATATTACGAGGTTTTGTGTAGAGTTGTTTAGTTATAAGCAGTATATATAGATTACTTTAGGAGGAATAAAAGTGGAAGTATTTATTACTTTGCTTGCGTTTTTAGCAATAATGTATTTATTGTATAGAATGCAGAAGAAACATGTTAAATATGCAAATCGCGTATTTATCGGATTAGGTATTGGTATAGTCTTTGGTGCTATTATTCAATTTGCATTTGGATCGGATAGTGCAACAACATCCAGCATTATTGAATGGATCGATATAGTCGGTACAGGATACGTTCGTTTCCTACAAATGTTAGTAATGCCATTAATTTTCATTTCATTAGTGCGTGCATTTACGGAAATGGAAGGCGAAAGCAACATCGGAAAAATTGGAATCAACGTGTTAGGCGTATTGGTTATTACAGTAGCTATTGCATCAGCAATTGGTATTGCAACGGTTCTACTCTTTAACTTAGATGGTGCAGAATTTACTCGTGGTGTGGCTGAAAATGCTCGAATCGCTTCATTACAAGAACGTGCCGTTCAAGTGGAAAACTACAGTATTCCAGAACAAATCGTAAACTTTATCCCAACAAATATTTTCAATGACTTATCAGGTAACCGTTCAAACAGTACAATTGCAGTAGTTATCTTCTCAGCAATGCTTGGGATTTCATATCTAGGTGTTGCTCGTAAACAACCTGAACACGCAAAAACTTTCCGTGCGATTATCGATAGTTTACATGCGATGGTTATGCGTCTAGTCACATTAGTGTTACGTCTCTCACCTTTTGGTATTTTAGCTCTAATGACAAAGATGGTCGCAACTTCAAGTTTAACTTCCCTCATTAACATGGGAACATTTGTCGTAGCTACTTACTTCGCATTAATTGTTATGTTTATTCTACACCACGTTATTTTAGTGGTACATGGTGTTAGTCCAATACAATACTTGAAAAAAGCTTGGAACGTTTTAAGTTTTGCTTTCAGTTCACGTTCAAGTGCTGGAGCTTTACCTTTAAACATTGCCACACAATCTGAAGCTTTAGGTGTTGATGCAACAACTTCAAACATTGCTGCAACATTTGGATTATCAATCGGACAAAACGGATGTGCTGGAATTTACCCAACAATGTTAGTTGCTGTTATTGCACCAGCTGTCGGTATGGACTTATCTGACCCAACAGTTTGGTTAACGATTATCGCAACAGTTGTTGTATCATCATTCGGTGTTGCCGGTGTTGGTGGTGGAGCAACATTCGCTTCATTAATCGTCTTTGGTGCATTAGGCTTACCAATCGAAATTATTGGTTTAATGGTTTCAATTGAACCAATCGTAGATATGGGACGTACTGCATTAAACGTTAACGATAGTATTTTAGCAGGTGTTGTTACTTCTAAACGTCTAGGTACATTTAACGAAGAAATCTTTAATGATGACAGTCGTCAAGTAACACCAGACATGGAATTCTAAGCAAAACCGATTTTCAAAAACCTATCTCCTACTCGGGGATAGGTTTTTTTATTTCACAATGAGCTTTTCTTTCTGAAAGTAGTGGATTCTGTTAAAATGAAAAAGATAACAAAAATAAAGGAGTCGATAGAATTATGGAATATATTAAACTAAACTCTGGCGAAAAAATGCCACTCGTCGGAACAGGTACAAATACTTACGGCAAGGAAGAGAATCAATACCGTGGCGAACTGCTGGATGACATTCCAGAACTAAAAAAAGCGATTGAATTGGGGTATCGTTCAATTGATGCGGCAATTTCATATAATAACGAAGAACTTGTTGGTAAGGTCATTTTAAATAGTGGTGTTCCAAGAGAAGAATTTTTCATTACAACGAAAATTCCGCCTGCCGAAGAATATACAAGCAGCAAAGAGGCAACTCGTGCAGCGATCGACAACAGCCTGAAAAACTTTGGTGGCGACTACCTTGATCTATTACTCATTCACCACCCGATTGAAAACAAAGAACATTTTCATCAAACATGGGAAGTATTTGAGGAATATTATAAAGAAGGCAAAATTAAAAGTATTGGCGTTTCAAATTTCGACCAAGAACTTTTAGGTGAAATGGAACAGTTCGCAACCGTTAAGCCTGCAGTCAATCAGATTCAAGTTAATTTAATTCAACCCAATCATGAATTAATTGAGCATTTACTAAATCTAGATATTGTACCAGTCTCGTGGGGACCAATGAAAGTAGAAGATTCGCAAAAAGAAGTCTTAGCAGAAATTGGA
Source organism: uncultured Carnobacteriaceae bacterium (assembly GCA_964624875.1). Classification (GTDB taxonomy): domain Bacteria; phylum Bacillota; class Bacilli; order Lactobacillales; family Carnobacteriaceae_A; genus Atopostipes. The sequence goes on from CAZUZA010000001.1 coordinate 42,486, forward strand.
AAGTCATATCATAAATCTTGGGCACAGGTCTTATTAAGATATCAAACTCAACGTGGTGTTGTCGTTATTCCAAAATCGCATAATCAAAACAATCAAGCAGCAAATATGAATATCTTTGATTTTGAACTAACTGACAGTGAAATGGATATAATTCGTCAATTATAGATAAAAATAGAGAGTAGGATTTACATTCCTGCTCTCTTTTTGTTTACGCGTTTATTGACGACTTTCTCAATAGTCCGTGCACCTAGATAACCAATTATAAAAATAAGCAATGTAAAAATAAGGACAAATGGAATATATATACTATCCGGCCACTCAGCGAAGAATGGTCTATATTTTAAGTAAAAATAATTTCCATTTACTAATGGATTAAAAAAATAAACAAAGATAAAGTAAAGAAGGAACCAACCATATGAGTAAATAACTCCACTCCTACTCGGTCGCCAATCTGAAATAACAGCAACTAAGATAGGCAATAAAATGGTAATCGCATGATTGATAAAAAAGGAAAGACCCATTAAATGATAACCTGGATAAACACGTGATGGATAAAAGAATGAGCCATAAGCATATAAGCCGAAATAAAACAGGACATTCAAGACTTTTCTATTTTGTGTAATTAAATAGATAATCCCTAATATACTTGATACTCTTGAGATATGAAATGGTAAAGATTCACCTAAATCAAAATCCATTTCAAAAATATACCAAGAATATAAACCGATTTGCTGGATAATGGAAGCTCCTAATACCCACTTTCGAATACTTTCTTTGTTCTCTTTTATACACTGATAATTAACCACTAATATAATAAGCAAGCCCAGCATTAAAAGCATATAGACATTATGATGAAAACCAAACAAAGGAATATATTGAACATCTTGATCCCAAAATGAATTCATTGTACTTCACTCCCATGAATATCTTTCTACTAGCCTATTTCTATTATCTCATAGTTATGTAAAATCAATGTAATCAAAAGATTACAATAAGACTCTTTATAAATAAAAACCAACAGCGAAAGAATAAACTCTCTTTCAACTGATGGTTTCAATTTTTGTATTATAGATGTTTGACTTCATTATTCGCGGCTAATACAGTGGAGTTTGCGTCAACAGATTCAGTTAACCACACATTTCCACCAATGACAGAACCATCTCCGATTGTGGTGTCACCACCTAAAATTGTAGCACCAGCATAGATAACAACATTATTTCCAATATTTGGATGGCGTTTCATGCCTTTTATAATGTTTCCCTCTTCATCGTGTTTAAAACTTTTTGCTCCTATGGTTACGCCTTGGAACACTTTTACGTTGTCTCCAATAACAGCTGTTTCACCAATAACAACACCCGTTCCATGATCAATGAAGAAATAGTCACCAATCGTTGCCCCTGGATGAATATCAATGCCTGTAATAGAATGCGCATATTCAGTCATCATTCTTGGTAATATTTTAACATCCAATTCATATAATTTATGCGCCACTCGAAAAATGGTCAGCGCTTCGAAAAATGGGTAAGACAGCATGACTTCATCATAAGATAAAGCTGCTGGATCGCCTCGGTAAGCTGCAATTACATCTGTATCCAGCGTCTTTTTTATGGCTGGAAATGTGGCAGCAAGTTCTTTTGTAATCACATCATGCTTCTCTTTATCCGGTTCGAAGTAAGATAGAATTTCCTTAAGTGATTCACGTGCATGCATTTCTAATGCTTCTCTTGTCACGCCACTTGCCCCTGCTGTCCCAAATATATTAGGGTACAAAACCGAACGAAACTGACGAATCAACTCTACTACTTTTTCTTTTAAACCACAGTAATTCCGCGAAACCTTTATAACTTCTTTGTTATCCACGTGTGTCACCTTACTTTCTACTTATTGAATGAAACCTTCGAAGGTTAAGTAACGGTCACCATTATCTGGTTGAATAACAACAATCGTCTTGTCTTTATTTTCTGGACGTTTAGCTACTTCTAAAGCAGACCATAATGCTGCTCCAGCAGAAACCCCTACGAAAATACCTGCTTTTGTACCTAATTTTCTTGAAGTAGCCATTGAATCTTCATCCGTTGCTAAAATAATCTCTGAGTAGATATCTTGGTCTAGTACTTCTGGAATAACTCCTGCACCAATACCTTGGATTCTATGTTTACCTGTCTCACCTTTTGATAGAATTGGTGATCCAGTCGGCTCTACAGCAATCATTTCAACCGAATCTTTTTGTTCTTTCAGATACTTCCCAGCACCGGTAATTGTTCCACCTGTACCGATACCTGAAACAAGTATATCGACTTTACCTTCAGTAGCTTCCCAAATTTCAGGACCCGTTGTTTTGTAGTGAACTTCTGGGTTGACCATGTTTTCAAATTGGCTTGCTAAGAATGCTCCTTCTGTTTCTGCAGCAATCTCTTCTGCTTTTTTCATTGCACCAGGAATGCCGTCATCACCAGGCGTTAAGACTAGTTCAGCACCGTATGCTTTTAATAGTGCACGACGCTCTGTTGACATCGTTTCTGGCATTGTTAAAATAACTTTGTAACCTCTTGATGCACCAACTAAAGCTAAAGCAATTCCAGTATTACCTGAAGAAGCTTCAACAATAACGCCACCTTCTTTTAGAACACCTTCTTCTTCAGCCTTATCAATCATTGCTTTACCAATACGGTCTTTAACAGAACCACCAGGGTTAAGTGATTCTAATTTTAGTAAAATTTCACCTGTAAATCCTTTAGGCAATAATGATTCATGCAAACGTACGAGAGGTGTGTTACCGATTACTTGATCAATTGAGTTATAAATATTTGACATTAAAACAGCTCCTTTTATTTTTTCTTCTAGACTAATATATCTCACGAATATATCTTAATTTCAAACAATACGAATTATTATAAAAAACAATTGAACTATATCAATCATCAATATATAATTTTTCATTGATTGTATTCGCATAAGTCTCTACGACTAGTTCATTTTCATCAGGCAACCACTCACAATAAACAATTTTGTTCAAATCTGGATAACCCTTTTCCACTAAATTTGTTCGCAGCCATTCTTCATCTTTCAATAAACTTCTTAATGTCTTTTCTTGAATCACACCAAACTCCACAAGTAAGAAGGATGGGATGATATTTTCTTTTTTCGTAATGATCGTCATACTACCGTTTACCTCTAAAATGGCATAGTATACATCATTAATCGAGTAAACATCATTCTGTCTTAACATTGACCTTAATTGCTCTATGTCCATATAATTGGCCTCTAGCTCTTTCATATTTAATCGCCCTTTAGCAATAAGAATGGCAGGTTCCCCTTCAATAATAGATGACAACTTCACGGTTTTCTCAATGGCTTTCTCTATCCCGAAAACAAAAAGTCCCCAAAGTACAATCGCAAAAATAACATGTAAGACAGATACCTTATCATCATAAATTGCTTCTTCTACAATCGCTCCTAAAATGATGACATATAAAATATCAAATGGTGTTAACTCTGAG
>CAZUZA010000001.1:46085-144869 GCA_964624875.1 uncultured Carnobacteriaceae bacterium
TACAATCGCTCCTAAAATGATGACATATAAAATATCAAATGGTGTTAACTCTGAGATAGCTTTTTTTCCTATCAAACGCATTAACATGAAGATGCCAATTGATCCAATAATCATTTTTGTAGCAATTCCTATATACATATCCATTGTCTAACCTACCTTTCATATTTGTTTCTTCCTATTAATTTTATTGTCTCGGTATACAAATGTCTATCAATCCGATTTACCTATCCCTTAAAACAATATTGTTTTAAAAGTACAGTCTATATTTTAACAATAAGTCGATAGGTAAAGGATTTAAAAAAAGCCTTCTCTTTGTGAAATAAACACAAGGACTGTAATAGAATCGAAATTTGCCTCTTTCAATAAATTCCGTATATAATTGCTTTTGGCTTTTTCTTATGACAATTCCATACAGAGAAAGGAGAAGTAAATGATTGAATTGAAAAATGTTTCTAAGTCCTTTGAAACAAGTAAAGGTCCTTTAGAAGTTATCAAGAATATCTCACTTCAGATTAATAAAAAAGAGATATTTGGTATTATAGGCGAAAGTGGCGCTGGTAAGTCCACTCTTTTACGATTTATTAACGCATTAGAAAAACCAACTTCAGGAACAATAAAAGTAAACGATGTGGATGTTCAGAAACTGAATAAGCATCAACTACGCCATTTCAAAAAGAATATCGGCATGATTTTCCAACAATTTAACTTATTGGGGAATAAAACGGTAGCAGAGAATATAATGTTACCCTTACAAATGTATCCTTATGATGATGCATTAGATATAGATCAAGTTCTTGAATTTGTCGGTTTAACGGATAAAAAGGATAGTTACCCAAGTGAGCTATCGGGTGGACAAAAACAAAGAGTCGGTATTGCTAGAGGGTTAATTACGCGACCTAAAATCTTATTATGTGATGAGCCTACTTCTGCCTTAGATGAGACAACAAAAAGAGAAATCGTTGCACTCCTTGAACAGGCAACTAAAACATTTGATATTACCGTACTAATCGTTACCCATGAACTAGATGTCGTAAAACAATTATGTGATCGTGTAGCCATATTAGAAGAAGGACATCTTGTTGAAGTAATTGAGTTAATCGATACAAAAGAAAAACTAAAAACGAATGTTTCATATAGTGAGTTAGCACGGGAGGTTTTAAGCAGTGTCTGAAACCATTCAAATTTATCTTGAGCGAATGATAGACTATGGACCGTCAATGTTAGAAAGTATGGGCGAGACAGGTATCATGATGTTTTTCTCTATCTTAGCAGCACTCTTACTTGGTCTGCCTCTTGGTACATTTATATTTTTAACTTCGAAGAATCGACCAATGGAAAACTATTTGCTAAACCAACTTATGAATACGATTGTAAATATTGTACGATCCTTTCCATTTTTATTGCTTGTTATTGTAATGCAACCGCTTATTCGTGCAACATATGGACGCGCAACGGGTGATCCCATTGCAGCCTCTTTTCCAATGATGGTGATTTCTATTGCCTTGTATGCACGCTTTGTCGAACAATCCTTGCTTGATCTGCCAAAAGAAATTACAGAATTAGCCCAGGCACTTGGAGCGACAATTCCACAATACGTCTTCAAGTTTTTATATGTAGAGGCTCGTAGTTCGTTAATTATTGGTTTCACTACGGCATTCGTTAGTTTTATTTCGTACTCTACTATTATGGGTGCGATTGGTGGTGGTGGTATTGGAGATTTCGCAATTCGTTATGGGTACCATCGCTATGAAAATGATGTCATGTTCACAGCAATTGTGCTCATTATTGTATTTGTTCAAATTATTCAGTGGGCAGGTTTAAAACTCGCTCAAAAATTAGATAAAAAATAAGTAGAAATTATAGGAGGAAGAAAATGTTTAAAAATAAATTTAAAGGAATTTTACTATTAGGTGCATCAGTTGTATTAGCGGCATGTGGGAATAGTGCTGAAGAAGGAACGGACATTGACAATGGTACTGAAGAAGGTCCCACAACTCTAGTTGTCGCTTCTACAATGCCACCAATGACGGATATTGTTGAACTAGCAGCAGAGAATATTGCTGAGCCTTACTCAATTGAATTAATGGAAATTTCAGATAACGTACAATATAACGTCGCTGTCCAACATGAAGAAGCATATGCAAGCTTCTCACAACATGAACCATTTATGGAACAGTATAACGAAGCAAATGATGGGAATTTAGTCGCTATTCAAACAATTTATGACCCAATTGTTGGATACTACTCATCTGTTTACAATTCGATTGACGAAATTGAAGATGGTGCAGAAATTGCCATTCCAAACGATCGTTCAAATGAAACTCGTGCTTTATTAGTACTAGCAGAACAAGGGCTAATCGAAATTGATGAAGATGTTGCTCCAATCGACGTGACTTTAGATGATATAACAGGTAACCCACATAATTTTGAGTTTACGTCCATTGATTTACTAAACTTAACATCTGCTTATGAAGATGGTGTTGAATTAGTCTTTAACTTACCAACATATATTGCAAGTGCAGGATTGACACCAGAAGATGCATTATTCTTAGAAAGTGAAGAAAATGATTTATTCGCACTAACGGTTGTTGTTCATGAAGATAATGAGAATTCAGAAGCGACACAAGCTTTAATCGATGCATTCACATCACAAGCAGTGTTTGATTTCTTAACAGAGTTATCAGAAGTGAATCATTTATACCCTTCATTCCCGAATCCAGCAGGAAATTAAATATAGTAACTATACCTAATTACAAATAGTAAAAACGCAATGCGAGCATCCTCTTGAGAAAAGGATAAACGCATTGCGCTTTTATTTTGTCTTTTTTTAGTTGATATCTCCGAATAAATCATTTAAAGCTTCAGCCATTGTTGGATGTGTATAGATTTGATTAGCTAGTTGTTTGTAATTAAGCTTGCCTAAGATAGCCGTTGTGATAATATTTATCACTTCTTGACTTTCTTCTCCAAATAATGCAGCCCCTAAAATATGTCCGGTATCTGCATTGATAACTGCTTTGTAAATTCCTGTATCGTTTGCTAATATTTTTGCTTTCGGAATCGCGCTAACCGGTAATGAGGCAACTTTTATGTTAAAGCCACCATCTCTTGCCACCTTTTCAGAAATTCCAACTGTTGAAAGAGGTGGGTTTATAAAGATTGTCGCTGGCACAAAATCGCGATGCGATAAATCATATGAGCCATCACCAAATAAATGGCTTTTGACAATTCGATAATCATCTAAAGAAAAATAGGTTTGTTGTGGGCCACCATTCACATCTCCTAGCGCATAAATATGGGTTTTATTTGTTTGCAGACGCTTATTCACTTGAATGGAACCACTCTCTGTTAAACGAACGCCTGCACCATCAAGGTTTAGTTGATCTATATTCGGACGTCTACCAGTAGCGATTAACACTTTATCAGCTTTCACAAAGTTCATTTCACCAAAGTGTGCGTAACGAACTTCAACAGTATCTACATTTGAAACATCCAACTCTGTCGTATTTGCTTGGAATTTAAAGGTGATTCCCATTTCTTTGAGTCTTTCTAAAACTTGTTCAGCAATTTCACGATCAAACTCACTTAAAAAGTTCTCTTCTGTGTTATTAGAAATGACTGTCACTTCTGAGCCGAATTGGGTATAAATCGATGCAAACTCTAAACCAATATTCCCATCGCCAATAATCACGAGTTTCTCTGGGAATGTTTCATCGTCCATTAACGTTCGTGACGTATGAATTCTGTTACCATCAATTCTTAAATTTTTGATTGGTGGAATATTGGGAATCGAACCGGTATTAATAAAAATACGTTCTGCTTTAAAGGTTTCTTCGCTACCTTCATTAAAGGAAACACGCACTTCATTTTCGCCAACAAAGTAAGCTTCACCATCTAATACCTCTACGTTTTCAGTATTTTGAACATTTTCATAGTTCTTCTGATTCAACTGCTTAATCAGTTCTTTCTTCTCTTTAATAGCTTGTGTGTAATATGTTGCATTGTCTATATTTTTAGGTTTATTTTTAGCAGATTCTGCTAATTTCTTTGAAGGGATACAAGCGATATTAATACATGTACCTCCGTACATCTTTGGATCTTTTTCAATAAGTAACGTTTCTTCGCCACGATTGCCTAAGTCAGTTGCTAAGGTTTTGCCTGCTTTTCCAAAACCAATTATGATGTTCTTTACTTGTCTCATGTTATTCGCCCCTTCTTTTCTAGTTAGCTTAATAGTAAATCTTACTTATTGTGAATTCAATCGTTTCGATTAGAAATGGATGAAATAGCAAAAAAAGACCGAACAACTCGCGCTGTCCAGCCTTCGGTTATATTGTAATTAAGCATTTGCTTCATTTCCTAAATAAGCTTCTAACATCCATAGGTGCTTATCAATTGCAGCTTTTGTTTCAATTAATAAGTCATTTGAAGGATAGTCGGCATGCTCATCTGTTAATTCAATACCTTCTACTAAGAAATCTCTGACTTTATTCAGGTCTTCAATTAAAGCAGCAACCATTTCTTCTTGAGATAGATTCTTATCATCTGCTTTTTCTTCAATAACAGAATGTTCAATAAATTCTGATAATGTTGAATAAGGTTGACCACCAATTGATAATAAACGCTCTGCTACTTCATCTAATGATTCCGTTACTTCATCATATAGTTCTTCAAACTTTTCGTGTAATACAAAGAACCCATGTCCTTTTACGTACCAGTGGAATTGGTGTAATCGGATATATAGAACCCCTTCAGTTGCTACTAACTTATTTAGAAAGTCTTTCACTTCTTGGTTTGCCATTTTTATTCCTCCTATTTAATTTGTGTACACATATACATTATCACTTAATTGGAATCATTACAAATAATAACTATTTAAAATATTATTTTCACAATTAATGGATCTTCCCACCAACCATGACTAAATCTTCTTTATCATGAAAATCAACAATGGCTTTTAGACTAGCCGTTATACCTTTGACAATATTATCTAAAGAAATAGATGGCATATTTGTACGATGGATTACTTGTTCTGGAATAAATGGAATATGCATAAAACCTGATTTTATTTCTGGAAAATCTTTATGACTCAAATACAATGTTTGGTACATAATATGGTTACAGACAAAGGTGCCTGCCGTATTTGATATGGACGATGGTACATTCTCTTTTCGCATATATTCAACCATCGCTTTAATCGGTAATTGACTGAAATATGCAGCATCTCCATCTTCATGAATAGCTTGATCAATGGGTTGCTGACCATCATTATCCGCAATTCGAGCATCATCTATATTAATCGCTACTCGCTCTGGAGTGAGCTCAGCTCTCCCTCCTGCTTGGCCAATATGAACGACATAATCTGGAGAATACTGCTGAATCGCTTCTTTTACGATTTCAGCACTTTTATAATAAACAGTCGGAATTTCTAATTTAATAATTTCGACATCATCTATCTTATCGGGTAATAACTTTACAGCTTCAATAGCTGGGTTAATGGTATCTGTTCCAAATGGATCAAAACCAGTTACTAATATTTTCATCTTTTCCTCCTATATAGTCTTGTGCATCATCTACGTTAACGCCTCGATATCTGCTACTAATTCCTCTATCATTTCATCCGAAGAGCTCCAACTTGTACAAATTCGCACAAGAATGTTGTTATTCGCTTCGACCCCTTCATGTAACATCACATATTTTTCAGATAGTTTTTCATATTGATTATTCGTTAAAATTGGAAATAATTGGTTGGTCTGTACTTTATATTTAAATGGAATGCCTTTTTTATCAAATGCTTCTTTTAGCTTTCGTGCTTGACTAACAGCATGTTTAGATAACTCTAGATAAAAGTCATCTTCAAACAAGACTTCAAATTGAATGCCTAATGCACGTCCCTTTGCTAGCAAAGCACCCTTTTGTTTGACTGTCGTTTGGATCCCTTTACGCAACTCTTTATTTCGTATAACCAACGCTTCACCAAAAAGTGCACCTATTTTAGTTCCACCGAAATAGAAAATATCACAAAGTTCAGTGATGTCTTTTAGGGACAAGTCATTATCCTCAGCGACTAAGCCATAGCCTAAGCGAGCACCATCCATGAATAAAAGAAGATCAAACTCATTACAAACTTCTCTTAATGCGGTTAGTTCAGCTTTAGAATAGATCGTTCCCATTTCAGTCGGATTTGAAATATAAACCATACCGGGCTGGACATAATGAATCCCTGTGTCTGTAGCTAATGCTCTTACATCTTTCGCCGATAACTTGCCCTCATTACCTGGTACTGTTAGTAATTGATGCCCAATCGCTTCGATAGCACCGGCTTCAAAATTATTAATGTGGCCCGTATCAGCTGAAATAACCCCATGGTAAACTCTCAATGAATTTGCAATGGCGACAATATTTGCTTGTGTGCCACCAGTTAAAAAATGAATATCAATATCATCTGTTCCACAAGCTTTTTTCATCAAATCCTTCGCATGGTCAGAGAAGCGATCAAAGCCATATCCAGGCGTTTGTTCATCATTAGTTTCAAGCATTCTTTGTAAAATTTTGGTGTGTGCACCATTTATATAATCGTTATCGATGTAATTCATTCTTTACCTCCTACATAGATTTAGAGTAAATTGTAACACGTTTTTATTCTCAAGAGATACCATTTTCAACTTCAAAATTTGCCAAAATTAAAAGCATCCTATTATCAGAATGCTTTTAAAGTTCTTTATAATGTTATTGTATCGCCTACATTTAGGACTTTTCCTACACCCGTATCTAATAAAGAAACAAAGCGCTCAGGATCTTGTTTGATTAGTGGGAATGTATTGTAATGAATTGGTACGACTTGCTTCGCCTTTAACCATTTAGCGGCAATGGCTGCATCATCTGGTCCCATCGTGAAATTATCACCGATTGGAATAAAAGCTAAATCAATTATATTATGTTCACCTATTAATTGCATATCAGAATACAATGCTGTATCCCCTACATGATAAATTGTTTTCTCGTCTACAGTAACAAGAATGCCAGAAGCTAAACCTAATGTTGTTGGTGCTGCATCTTCTTCATTTATTTTTATTGATGATCCATGAATGGCAGGAGTTAATTTCACTCGACCAAACGGAAAGTCATATGCTCCTCCTGGTTGCAACCCATGGGCATCTATTTCAAATGAAGATAAATACTCCGCAATTTCTACTGTCGTAATAACTTTGGCTTTTGTCCGCTGGGCAATCTCTATCGTATCCCCTAAGTGGTCACTATGGGCATGTGTCACTAAAATATAATCGGGCTTAACTTCTTCAGCATTTAAATCACATTGTTCTTGTCCACTAATAAAAGGGTCAAATAACAATTTCGTCCCGTTTTCTGTCTGTAAAGAAACAACTGCATGTCCATGAAATGTTGCTTTCATAAATTAGCCTCCTATTTTATTGTCTAAAATTAAATACGTCCACTAACAAATGCCCATAAAACATTTAAGACACCTGCTAAAACCATCACAAAAATGGGATCTCTTTTATATTTTAAGAGTAAAATAATGGATAAAATAAAACAAAAAACAGCAAATAAATTGATTCCTGTTAATGTTATCGCTGCTGACCCCCAAAATGCTGTTACCAGTAAATCTAATCCCGCTGTACCAATTAAGCCAATAACGATTGGCCGCATCGCTGATAAGACATCCTGTAATATATCTAAACTTTGATATTTCATATACAACCAAGCAATAAATGTTACTAAAATAAAGGATGGTAAAATGTTCCCGATAGTTGCTACTATAGCACCACCTGTTCCAGCAATTTGTAAGCCCACAAATGTTGCTGAGTTAATAGCAATTGGCCCTGGCGTCATTTGTGAAATTGTAATAAGATCCGTAAACTCCGTTATTGATAACCAACCATGATTTTCAACAATGATACTCTGAATTAAAGGGATCGCGGCATAGCCACCACCAAAACTAAGGGCGCCAATTTGTATGAATGACCAAAACAATTCTAAATAGATCAATTCTCCACACCCTCTCTAGTTGAAACTCGGTTGTAAATAATACCAATAATAATTCCAGATAAAATAATAAGTACAATATTTACATTTAAAAAAGCATTCGCAATAAAGGCAACCACCATTGTTGTGATTAAAATCTTACTTTTACCACGAAGAACACCCCAAGCCATTTCAAGCGCAACAGCAACAACTACTGCAGCAACTCCAGCTTGCATCCCCTCTAGCATTAAAGATATCCAAATATTCTCTCTAAACGCACTGTAAGACAGTGAGATTAATGAAATGATTGTCAATGGTGGAATGACTGTTCCTAAAACAGCTACTAGCACCCCAATCATACCTGCTAATCGAAACCCTACTACAATCGCTGCATTCACCGCTATCGGTCCGGGTGCAGATTGGGCAATCGCTGTGATGTTTAACATTTCTTTTTCTCGAATCCATTTGTATTCTTCAACAAACTTTTTTCGCATCAGTGTGATAATGACGTACCCACCACCAAACGTGAATGCGCTTAAATATAATGTTGATAAAAATAATTTCCATAATAACTTATAGTTCTTTTCTTCAGCCAATATTTACAGCTCCTTCTCAAACTACTAGTTTTATCTTACTAAATATTTATACATAATACGAATAAAAACGAAAAAAGACCTCAAAAGAAGTCTTTTTTCTTGAATACTTATTTAATAATATTCCATTTACGGAATAGTTTTTCGATGATAGGCATGTAAACGGATAATAATGGGCCAAATGTTAGTGCCGATACAATGGTTCCTTCTCGAATTGTAAAAGTAAAGCTGTAAGCAAGAGTTATTACAATTGATGCTACTAAAAATAAAATATCCGCAAATTGTCTAATCTGACCAAATGAAAATTTTGTTCTCTCTGAGACAACCATCGAAAAGCTTTCTATTGGCATTGTTACTAAATCTAATACCATAACGGATCCAATGAAGAACGGTGTCCATACAGCAGCAAAAGCTAATAACATGGCATTTAATAGATAACTATCAACGACTAAATTACCAAATACATTGTAGACGAAAAAGTTTACAAATTGACCAAGCAAAGCGCCGACGAATACTTGTAATAATATCGTCCATTTAGTTTCTTTTCTTAAAATCAATACTTGAAAAACGACAAAGAATATTTGGAGATAGGTTACGACATCCCCTACTTTTATTTCAAATAAGTAAGCAAGAGTTTGGTTTAAAGCATCAAACGGTGCTAAACCAATCGCTGCTTTAATTTGCAACCCGATTCCAAAGGCCGCAAGCAATAAAGATAAAACTAGAACAACAAATTTTCGAGTGGTAGACATTTATTTTCTCCTTTTAATTATATTGCGAATAATACTGTTAAAACTTATACACGGATACCGTGCAATAGTCTATTCGTGTTTTTATTCTGGGTAATATCTGTAAACGACAAAACATTCACGATTATTTAAAAAATATTTTTTATTCTTTATTTTTTGTAATTTCATAAATGGTGTTTTTTTATCTAAAAAATATTCATAGGAAATATTTGGATAGTATAAGATAATATCAACCACTCGAGGATTTTCTTTTAATGATTTTTCAATTCTCCGAACGACTTTTTCAAAGATAGATACAGTGAATGGGTTAAAAAAATAAAAAATATCATCTGTCTCTTTTATTACATAGTCTTCAGCTTTCACTTCTTGAACAGAAACTTTTTCACCTTTTGCTGGAAACTTCTCTTTATAAGCCATTAAATTTTGTACTAAATGGGAGTACGCGACTTGATTCACTTCAATACCCGTCGTTGGTATATCTTTTTGATGATTCAAATAGAAAATTATACGTCCTTTACCACTACCAAAGTCTACTAACTGACTATTTTCACGCCAGTCATATTCTTCGATAAATCGATTTAAATCGGCATATGAAGAAGACTCGGTACGGAAATAGTCTAAGTTCACACCTCGCGGCCATTCAATTAAGCCTGTTGTAGTAATATTTAATTCTTTATCAAAGCCTTTATCCACTTTATTTTCATACATCTATATTGCTCCTTTATTATATTCACCATTCATTCTACTAAAAATCCCACAAGAAAGATATGCCGTATGAAAATCTTCTAATCACTATCTTTTATTCTATGACGAACTTTTCTAGCCTAACATATGAGGTTTTGCTATACTATTATCAATTGATTTTTAATCATTTCAAAAAAGGAGAATGTAAATGAACGTTACTACGGGCAATAAATATCCGGTTAATGTGTATTTTATCCCAGCAGAAGGGAATTTAGATGTGTTACCAGCCGAGGTTGCTGAATATTATCAAGAAGATCGTGGTTATAAAGGAAAATTAAGCGAAGCGATCGTTCAAGCTGGTCCGAATACAGTCAACACGCTTGTTATCGGCCTTGGTGATGAAGCTAAATTGACGCGTGATCGTTTTGTGCAAGCTGCGAATAAAGCTGCGAAATTATTAGAAGAACATAAAATTAAACAAGCGACATTCAATGTTGACCCAAGTGAGCCAGTTGATGCTGCTCTCGCTCTTCAAGGCGTGGTTGAGGGTGTTTTACAAGCTACATATGTTTTTGAAGACTATAAGTCAGAAAAATCAACGCAGGCCTTAGCAGATGTAAGTTTCAATTCTACGTTAGAAGACGTTGAAGCAGTTGTCCAAGAGATGGTAACAGTCATTGAGGGCATTAATCTTTCACGTGAATTAACAAATACACCAGCAAATGATCTTTATCCTGAAAGTTTTGCAAACAAGGTAGAAGATGTTTTTAAAGATTCTCCTGTTGAAATCGAAGTTTTTGATAAAGCTGCATTAGAAGAATTAGGCGCTCATGCTCTACTAGCTGTTTCTAAAGCCTCGGAAAAAGAACCTCGAATTATTATTGTAAAATATTTACCATTAGGTGAAGATGAACCTGTCATTTCATTAGTTGGTAAAGGTGTAACGTATGATAGTGGTGGTTATGCGATTAAGAATGCGAGAGGCATGGCTTCAATGAAGACAGATATGGCTGGGGCTGCTTCTGTTATTGGAACAATTAAAGCATTAGCCGATAACAACGTACAACAAAACGTTATCGCAATTGTTGGGGCTACTGAAAACTTAATTTCAGGCGATGCTTTGAAAAACGGTGACATTATCAATTCTCTGAAAGGGACAACAATTGAAGTCCTAAATACGGATGCTGAAGGTCGTTTAGTCCTTGCTGATATCCTTTACTATGCAGCGACAAAATTCAATTCCAAATCGATGATTAACGTTGCTACGTTAACTGGTGGTGTCGTTGCAGCACTTGGTACAAATATGACTGGTGCCTTTACGAATAATGACGCGTTATTAAAAGATGTACTCGCTGCATCTGAAACTGTCGGTGAAGACATGTGGCAATTACCAATTACAGAAGAATTTAGAAATAAATTAAAAGATGGCAATGCTGATTTAGTGAATCACTTAATTAATGGCTCTGGTGCAAGTGCGATTACTGCAGCTGCATTCTTAGAATACTTTGTGGAAGATACTCCATGGGTTCATTTAGATATTGCTGGTACTGCATCTGCAGGCGCAAAAGGCAACAAATACTTACCAAAAGGTGCTTCTGGTATTCCAGTTAAAACAATGTACGAATATATTAAAAATACGGTTAAATAAAACACAAAAAGCTTCAAGTGGGAATCATTATACAGCCCATTTGAAGCTTTTTTATTTTGTATTATGTTTTTTCAACCCAGCATGTTAATGTTCCAGCGCCAACTTGAAATTCGCCAAATCCTTCGTCGTCAATTTCGATTTCATTGTCATTATCCCCTGTGATTTCAACATACGTTTTTCCTGCTTGGTCTTCCCCAACGTTCATTCTCAGACTATTCATATCTCCAGTTGAAATTAATACCGCTAAACTACCAGGATGTTTTTCGTTTCCATGGCGCGTCCAGCCAATTAAATCTTTTTCAGCAAAATAATCCATTTGTTTTCCATAGGCATATTTTTTACGAATTTCCATTAATGTATCGATTGTATCTTTTTGTCCTTCTACCGGATTATCACCTTGAATCCCGTAGTAGTCGCCATAAAATACACACGGGAAGCCATCTTGGCGTAGTAAAATTAGGCCATACGCTATTTTCTTAAACCAAGGTTGGACAAATGATTCTAACGATTGTCCTGGTTGGCTATCGTGGTTATCAACAAACGTAACAGCATTCCATGGCATTTCCTGTACTAATGTATCGTCGAAAATTTTACGCATATCGTAGTTTTCTGCATCTTTAGACGCTGCTTCCAAATTAAAATGCAAAGCAACATCGAATAAATCCGTATGGTATTTCGTCTCATAGAGATAGCTCTTTTTCTCTTCTTTATCCATTAGCCAGTATTCTCCAAAGAAATATAATTCTTTTTCAGATACCTCTTCTAAATGTTTTAAGAAGGCTTCTATAAAGCTATCTTCAATATGCTTTAACGCATCTAAACGAATGCCATCAATATCAATATGGTTGATAAACCACTCGCCCCAATACAGTAATTCATTATGTACATCTGGATGCTTATGGTCAATATCAGCAAACATTAGGTAGTCATAATTCCCTTTTTCATTAGAAACACCGTCACTCCAGTGCTTATTTTCACCGACTATGCGAAATATACCATCCGTACCACTCTTCTGATCAAAATCAATTCCTGTGAAATGATTGAAGTTCCATTCAAAATCAGAGTATTTTCCTTGTCGACCTGGAAAGTTAAAACCTGTCCAACCTTCAATATCATGTGGTTCCGAGATATCTTTAGAGCGATTATTTTCATCAACTTGTACAGCTTTAAATTCTTCCGAAAAATCCGCGCCACCCTTATGATTTAAGACAACATCCGCGTAAACAAGTATGTCATTTTCATGTAGAACATCGATACATTCCCGTAATTGTTCAATGGTACCGTATTTTGTTCGAACATCACCCTTTTGATCAAATTCACCTAAGTCAAATAAATCATAAACACCGTAGCCATTATCTCCCGTTTGTGTTGCTTTAAAAACAGGAGGTAACCACACAGCATCTATCCCTTTTTCTTTTAGTTCAGGCGCTTTTTCTTTTAAGTCATTGTAATAATTTCCATCATTTGGTAAATACCACTCAAATGCTTGCATCATGATATTATTTGCCATCTTTCCATCCTCCTATAATTCAATTTATCTTCTTTATTATATCATTTATTTTTTCATACTCGCTATGATACACTTTTTCATGAATGGTCCATAGTAAAGTCACTTCAAGCAAATCATTTGAAATCTACGTTTTCTATTGATAAGTTGGAATAGTAAAAAGATATTCGAGGAGGAATATGAACATGGCAAAAGTAGCGACAGTTATGACAGATTTATTTGAAGACGTCGAATTTACTTCACCCAAGGAAGCTTTAGAAGCAGCAGGACATGAAGTTGTCGTGATCGGTTTTGAAAAAGGACAAGAGGTTACTGGTAAAAAAGAAGAAGTAATGGTTACAGTCGATATCGGCATTGACGACGCGAAGCCTGAAGATTATGATGCACTATTGATTCCCGGAGGGTTTTCACCTGATAAATTAAGAGGAGACGAAAGGTTCCTAGACTTTACTCGATATTTCGATAAAGAACGTAAACCAATTTTCTCAATCTGTCACGGTCCACAATTACTAGTAAACGCAGATGTATTACGTGGAAAAGATGCCACAGCAGTGAAACAAGTTGCAGTGGATGTTACAAATGCTGGTGGAAACTTTATTGACCAAGCAGTTGTAATTGATGAATCTGGTTTAGTTTCTTCACGTACACCCGACGATCTACCACAATTTAACGAAGCAATCGTGAATGCTTTAAAATAATTTAAATCTAAAAGCCCTTGAGCGTTCTGCTCAGGGGCTTTTCGTCTGTCTATAAATGAGTTACGCGATTGGTGATGGTTAGATTTTTCATCGATAAGTCCACAATTCCAGCAGAATGCGTAATCGCCCCACTTGAAATATAATCAATCGCTAATGTTTTATACTTTGCAATATTTTCAACTGTCATATTTCCTGACGCTTCAACAATCGCGCGCCCATCAATATATGCAATGGCTTCTTCCATTTGTTCTACATTCATATTATCCAACATAATAATATCCGCACCAGCTTCTACTGCCTCTTTAACCATATCTAGATTTTCTGTCTCTACCTCAATATTTTTAATAAAAGGTGCTCGTTCCTTTGCTAAGTGAATCGCATTCTTAACCCCACCAGCAGCATTAATATGATTGTCCTTTAACATAATTAAATCCGATAAGTTGTAACGGTGATTATTCCCACCGCCTACACGAACCGAATATTTTTCTAATTGACGCAAACCTGGAGTCGTCTTTCTTGTATCCATCAAACGAATCGGACTGCCTTCCAATTGATCAACCATTTTCCGTGTCGCTGTCGCAATGCCCGACATTCTTTGTAAAAAGTTCAAAGCTACACGCTCACCCGTTAATAAGGTTTCGACATGCCCGTAAACTTTCGCAAGAATTTCACCGTCATTAAAACGTTCACCTTCTTTTTTAAGCACTTCTACTCTTACTCTCTCATCCAACAACTGAAAAACACGTTCAAAGACACGTAAACCTGCAAGAACTCCATCTTGCTTCGCCAGTAATTCAACCGAAGCAATCGCATCCCTATTCGCCAATACTTTCGCACTAATATCAACATCCGTAATATCTTCATTTAGCGCATTCAGAATAATTGGATCGATTTTCAAGTTCATTAGTTCATTTTCCATCATCATATCTACCACTTTCTATTCATTTCACCGAAAAGAGCACTCTAAATCATGATCGTTAATCATCCCAATCGCTTGTAAATAAGAATACATCGTTACCGAACCAATAAATTTAAAGCCTCTCTTCTTCAAATCCTTCGTCACTGCATCACTCAACTCACTTTTCGTTTTTCGTTCGTTGCTTTGTGAAACAATTTGTTGACCATCCGTAAACTGCCAAATGTAATCCGAAAACTGACCAAATTCCTGCTGTATCTTCATAAATTGCTTAGCATTATGGATGGTTGCTTCAATTTTTCTTCGATAACGAATAATATTTTCATTCCCCATTAACTCCTCGATTTTGCGTTCATCATACTCAGCGACAAGTTGATAATCAAAGTTATCAAAAGCTTTCATAAAGTGGTCATACTTAGAGAGTACTAGTTGCCACGATAAACCAATATGAAAGATTTCTAAGCTTAACCACTTATACAACTCTTGGTCATCATATTCAGGTTTCCCCCAAATGTCGTCATGGTATGTAACGTAATAGTCGGGTTTCCCTTGTATCCAGTCACAGCGTTTCATTGCTTTTTGCTTCATCTTCTTCCCTGCTTACTTTTTATATCTTTCTTTATCTCTTGATAAATGATTTAACTTTAGTTTTCCTAAAATCGGTGTCTTTTTGTATTGAATGGGTTCCATTCGTTCAATAATTTTATTCAAGGTATTGACGCCCTCACGAATAAAGTCGCCTTTATTCAGCATAATACAGTCTGCACGCGTTCCTTCTGCAGCATCTGTGACTTCTGATCGTGTTGGGATGCCATCACTTACTAATGTATCTAATACTTCTGTTGCCCATACCACGGGGATATCTCCTGCCTCGCTAATCCACATAATTTCTTGTTGGAAAGCTGCTAAATCAATATAGCCACTTTCTGCCGCTAAGTCTCCTCTTGCAATCATCACGCTAAATGGGTTTTTACTGGCTGCTGTAAAGATCATCTCCGGTAAATTTCGCGTTGCACGAACCGTTTCGATTTTAGCCATTAGTGACATCTTCTTAGCATTATCACCAAGTTTTTTAGCGATTTCCGCTTGTATCAATTCAATATCCCGACCTGAATTAACAAACGAACAACCAATAATATCTGCATGCTCACAAGCAAAATCAATATCTTTTTGATCTTTTTCAGTTAATTCTTCAAATTCAAAAAGATTATTTGGAAAATTCAAGCCTTTTTCTGGATGAACACGTACGCTTGAACCTTTTATTTTCGTCACTTCTAATAGAAATTCGTCGGTTGACGCTTCAATTACTTTTGATTCGATACTACCGTCGTCATAAAGAACTGCCTGGCCTACTTCAATTTGACTATAAATTTCATCAATTTCACAACCGGCTGTAAAGTTCACATCATTTTTAGGCAATCGATCAAAATCACGTGTGATCCGAATCTTATCACCAGGTTTCACTTTCGGTCTTCTTTTATGTGTGTAGACCCATTCTGTACGTATTTTAGGACCTGCAATATCCATTAATATGCGCACGTCTCGATCTAATTTATCAGACGCCATTCGAATATTTTCAATCATCTGTAGCCATTCTTCGGGTTTATTATGGGCACAGTTAATACGCGCCACGTTCATTCCTTCAGAGACTAAATCATAAATGAGTTGTGCATCATCAATCGCTTCATTTGGCATTGTAACCATAATACGTGTCGTGCGATTGTCTGGCTTTTTCCCAAATATTTTCTTTGTATTTTTTTGCAGTCTTCTACGCCCAACATCAAAGTCATCTGGTTCGGGATGTTCATGCTCAATCTCTTCATCGATTACATCATGTAAAGTCGCAATGACCGCATCCAAAGTAACGAGTGTTTTAGATTCCAAACGTCCCAGCGAAGATAAGCCCCACGGAATTAAATCGGTTTGTATCTGAGTAATATCTCGGTTCCTTAACGCTAAATAGTAACTGAGGTTTAACGCGCTTTCTTTAAAGGCATTTCGGTCAATATGGTCTTCCCAAGAAGCATAAATATGTTCACCTTCATGTTTGATATCATTTCGTAATTGACTCAATTCTTCCATCAATGATTTTGGATCATTAGTATGATACTCTCTCTTCATATGAATCTTGCCTCCCATATTTTTTTCTGTGTATATCATTAACCTAAGTATACTAGACTCCCAATCGTATTGATAACAAGACGCAGGCGCTTATCCGTTTTTAATTTCTAAAAAACAAAAAGCCCACATATCATCAATGAAGTTGACAATAAGTAGGCTCTAAATTTTTATTAGTCTAGACGAGTTGATAAATCAAGTCCGTCAATTGCATTTAGTTCATTCATTAATAAACGTAAAATGTTTCCACCGTGGATAAATACGTTTACTGCCGGAATTGGATCTGGTCCTAAAATACCTAAATGACGCATCAATAATTCACCATCTGGGTTTACAACAAAGTGGTAGTAGCCAGATTTCATAGAGTTTACTTCATTTAACTTCTCTAAAATTCTTGGTAGTGCATTACGATCCGTTACTAACCCAATTCGGTTATAACTAATTTGATAGTTTACGTACTCTAGGCTATCTGTATCATGGATAACAACAGCACATGGTACAACTTTTTCTTGTGTTACCTGTAATGCTGTTTGTAAAACGAGTTGTTTTTGAATAACATCGTCACCGTTTGGATTCTTTGATTTTGATTCAATCACTTTCCCGTTAAACTTTACTTTTTTTCGTTCTGCTTCTTGTAGAAACTTGTCTGATAATTGACTCATTATAACCCTCCAATAATATAGTGACTTAAGTATAACAAAATACATGGAGAAATGAAAAACAAATTAAAAAAACTTTATATTCAGAAGCTTTCTTTCATTTTAGACAAAGTAAAAACCCTTGTTTTTCAACAAGGGTTTTAAAAGTTGTCTTAAATTATCTGTTGAAACGCTCTGCAATTCTTGCAGCACGTCCATGACGACTACGTAAGTAGTATAATTTAGCACGACGAACTCTACCGCGACGTGTTACTTCAATTTGCGCTACACGTGGTGAGTGTACTGGGAAAGTACGTTCAACACCTACGCCACTTGAAAGTTTACGTACTGTATAAGATTCGCTAACTCCAGCTCCACGACGTTTGATAACAACGCCTTCGAAAATCTGGATACGTTCACGATCTCCTTCAACGATACGAGCATGTACACGTACTGTATCTCCTGTTCTAAAGTCAGGAATATCATTACGCAAATGTGCTTTTGTAATTTCTTCAATTAATGGATTCATATATTCTTCTCCTCTCACGTACAATATTCTTGGGTGCTTAGGTCCTAGCGGAATATTGCATGATTAAGTGGAAAGCCCACTCAGCTATTAATATTAGCATATTGAAATATTCATGTAAAGTCTTTAATGGTTATTTATAAATTTTTTCGCTATTTTTTTACATTCAGCTTGAATTACTTGTCGGAACGCAAACCTTCTAGTGTTTCTTCATATAAATCTGGTAACTCTGCTTGAAATTTCATCACTTCACCCGTACGTGGATGAACAAGTTCTAAAGCACGAGCATGTAAAAATTGCCCTTTACCTTCTAGCGTCTTTTTCGGACCATATGTTTCATCTCCAGCAACGGGGAAATCAATGTAATTCATATGCACACGAATTTGGTGTGTACGTCCTGTCTCTAAAGAGACTTCCACAAAAGTATATTTATTGAAATGCTCTAGGACTTTAAAATGTGTTATCGCATCTTTTCCAGCATTTGTAACAATAAATCTTTGACGATTTTTCGGGTCACGTCCAATTGGCGCATCGATCGTTCCATGCTCATGTGGTATCGAACCATGTACAATCGTCCAATACGTACGTTTCATCGAACGATCTTGTAATTGCTCAGAAAGATGGACATGCGCCTCATCATTTTTAGCAATAACTAAAGCACCAGAAGTGTCTTTATCTAATCGGTGCACAATACCTGGACGGATTTCACCATTAATCCCTGAAAGGTCTTCAATATGGTATAGCAACGCATTCACTAACGTACCATTCGGGTTCCCTGCTCCTGGATGAACGACCATACCTTGCGCTTTATTGACAATCGCAATATCTTGGTCTTCATATATAATCTCAATTGGTAAATCTTCCGCTACAATATCAACTGGCTCCGGCTCAGGAATCGTTATCGTAATTTCATCTGCTTTTTCTATTTTATAATTCGCTTTAATCACTTCATCATTCACTAGCACATGACCATCAGCAATTAATTGTTGAATCTTAGAACGCGAAACGCCTTCGATTTGTTCCGTTAAATACTTATCAATACGGCCTTCTTTTTTCTCTGCAACAAAATTAAATTCATCTAAAATATTTTCTTCTGACATTTCATTCACCTAATCATTTTATATTTGTTTGTTTTTTCTTTCATCGTAAAATGTATAAATTATTAATAAGATCACGCCAACGGTCAAGTATGAATCAGCTACGTTAAAAATAGCAAAATCAATAAATTCTAGCTTGATCATGTCGATCACATACTTGAATACTATGCGATCAATGAAATTCCCTAAAGCGCCAGCTAAGACTAAAGATAGAATAAAGCCCAGCCCTTTGTTTTCTTTCGCTTCCGTATACATATAGTAGAGTAAAAAAGCGACAACGATTACTGTAATAATATAGAAAAACCACATCTGTCCCTCTAAAATACTAAAAGCTGCCCCAGTGTTTCGAATATATGTAAGCGAAACAATATTGGGAATAAATTCAACGACTTCACCTAAGCTAATATTTTGGACCGTGAAGTATTTGGTCATTTGGTCTATGATTACAAGTAAAATCGTTAATACTAAATAAGATGCCACTAAAAACACTCTTTTCTATTTATAATTTCCACAAGTCATATATTAACACAAAAACAGGTGTTTGATTAGCATTTGCTTGCAAAAATAGCATTCGGTAACCAAAAATGAATAAGGATATACTTATGTTATTCTCCTTTGTTCATGTATAATAAATAAATGTAATTTGAAAAAATATTTGCTTAAGGAAGGTAATCATGTCAAAAAAACTAAAAATGGTTCTAGGCTTTACTTCTACTAGCTTGTTATTAGCTGCTTGTAGTGGAATGACGCCAGAAGATATTAAAGAGTCAACAGATGAATTAGAAGTAAGCTTTAATGAAATAATTAATAAACATAAACAATTAGTCGAAATCGAAGAAAATATGGATGATCACTTTGAAGAAGTACTTGCTGAAGATGAAAGTTTAGCAACGATTCAAGATGAATCTGCAGATGTTATCCAAAATATTACTGAACGTGAAACACTAGTTGAAGAGTTCTCTAGTCAAGTTGAGAACATTAAAGAGCACGCAGAGACAATTGGTGCATATGAAGGTGAAGATTTCTCTGAAGAAGACATGCAAAAAATCTCATCGGACTTTGCTGCCTTTTCAACAGAAGTTCAGGTATTTATTGAAAATTACCAAGAGAGTTTAAACACACAAAAAGACTACTTAAATCAGATTGCTGCGGAAGAATCCGATTATGAAGACTTTTCTGCCGGTATTCAAACAGTAAACGAAGATTATCGTGCACTTCAAGAAACAACTGTTACATTTGATGAACAATTAGCTGCTTTCGAAGCACAATTATCTTCACTACAAGCAGACATCGATGAAAAAATTGTTGTTGATGATGAAGTTGCTGAGACCGAAGAAGACGCAACTGATGAAAATGAAGATGCTGAGACTGAAGAAGACGCAACCGAAGCAGACGACGTAACTGACGAAAATGCTGAAGATGCAGATGGTGAAGAAGGTACAGAAGAACCTGAAGTCACAGAAGAAACAACACTGGCATTCTTAACAGTGAATAACAATTCATTATTACGCATTCCAAACAAGTTCCCACAAAAATTCGTTTACGATAGTGGTGTGAATATCGAATACCCTGCTGATGGCGTTAAAGGTATCTATGTAACAGCCCACTCAGCTAGTGGAGATCGAATGGATTATCTAACGAACTTAATTAATACAACTGATTTAAATGCAATGGTTATCGATGTTAAAGATGACTACGGAAACGTAACATTGGATTTAGGTAGTGACAATGAATTAGTCAACGAAATGACTGTTCCTATGATTGACGCAGAACAATTAATGTCACACTTAGAAGAAAATGACATCTACCCTATTGCTCGTATTGTTGTATTTAAAGATACTTATTTAGCACAAGCAAAACCTGAGTGGTCATTCACAACTGGCAATGGTCAAGTTTGGTCCAATGGTGGTGGCGAAAGTTTTGTGAATCCATATCTAAAAGAGATTTGGGATTATAACGTAGAAATAGCGATTCAAGCAGCTAAATTAGGTTTCAAAGATATTCAGTTTGATTATGTTCGATTCCCTGAAGGGTTCGAAACAAGAGATCGTGATTTAAACTATAGCCATGGTCATTACGGAGACGACAACGTTGATGTTATCAATATGGAACATCGTAACCAAGCTGTTACTGACTTCGTAGCTTATGCTCGTGAGCAATTACAACCATATGGTGCAGATTTATCGGTAGATATCTTTGGTTATGCAGCTGTCGTTCGTGAAACACCAGGTATCGGTCAAAGTTTCCCTGGTATCTCTCGTGAAGTAGATGTTATTTCAAGCATGATTTATCCAAGTCACTGGGGCATCGGAAACTTAGGTGTAGACATCCCTGACTTAGATCCATATAACATTGTTGCAAACTACTCAGTTATTGAAAACGAAATTATGGATGAATTAGGTGAAGAAGCACCCATCTCACGTCCATGGATTCAAGACTTCACAGCTTCTTATTTAGGTGCTGGTTACTATAAGACTTATGGCGCGCAAGAAGTTACAGAGCAAGTAAGAGCATTACATGATAATGGCATTAACGAATTCTTATTATGGAACGCTGGAAATACGTATTCTGAAGGTGCAACATATAGCTTTGAATAAATAAATAATCAAAAAATTAAAAACGATGAACACGCTATAATTTGAGCGCGTTCATCGTTTTTTTGTTCTCTATTATTAAATTACAGGAATTGTTTGTGCTAAATCTAAAGAGATTATATGAACTGCTACAACTGGACGTTTTTTAATGGTTTCAAGAGCTTGTTTATACAACATCAGTTGCCCTTTGTACCGTTTAATTAATTCATCTGCTGCACGTTCCCCTAAATGACTAACGTGGTCCGTTTTATAATCAAATAAAACAAAACCAGCTTCTGTTTCATAAAAGCCATCAATGATACCGTGAATTAAAACAGAATCATCTACTTCTTCCATCCCGGTAAAAATGTCTGAAGCCTTCATCATTAACGAGAATAAAACTTCCTTTTCGACCTTCTTATGATTCGCAATAATTTCTCGACCAAAGGGTGTTTCAAAATACGCTAGGATATTAGCTGTATTCATCTCAGAGACAACATTTTCTTCAAGCATCCCTTTTGCCACAATTTCTTCAACTTTAAGCGCAAGACTTTCAGTTGTTGGTGCACTCGATAAATCGAGTGATTGCAATAAGTAGTGCGTTGCTTGTCCAATTTCTGTTGCAGTAGGTGCAGTGACTTCTTCTAAGAACTTAGGTCGTTTTAAGAAGTCTTCTGTGTATCTATTCTCACGACTCTGTACTCCCCATTCAATTTTAGCTAGTTGCCCATCATTTGGTTCTTCAAAAAGTTGCTTAACTTCCGAAACGGATTGATAGTTCGTTGTTTGTGTCGACAATTGATAAGGATAATTATACTGTGCTAAATCTACCGTATACTTCACAGCATCTTTTATAGCTTTATCTGCTGTCACTTTGAGCTGTTTATTTTTTAAGCTTTCTAACCAAAGTGAGGTTTCTTGATCTTCGACCGTAATAAGCTCCTTGTTAATTTGTTCAGCTGTATAGAAACGCAGTGTGAATTCCACCGGATCTTTTTTGATTGTTGTATTTTCCTGTACAGAATATACTTGGTTATCCAAGATTTGATGTCGCGCAACAGCTGTACCAATCCAATCCATATAGTTATTCAAAGATAATCGTAATTGCCCAGGCAGGATCATGTCACTTTGACCGTTCCCTTTGTCCCAACTCTCATAAGCTTTTTCTTCCGAACGTTTGGTCCCCACCAGAAACAATTTTTGTTCGGCTCGGGTTAAAGCAACATACAACACACGCATTTCTTCAGCATATGCATGTTTCTTTTTTAAGTTTTTAATTGCTGTATCAACAAGCGTGGATGTTTTAATACGTGTCTCTGGATTTTTATATTGGAGCCCAATACCAAGTTCACGATCAAAAACATATTCACCAGTCCAATCCGCATCATTAAACTTTTTTGACATGTCCATTATAAACACAAGGGGAAACTCTAAGCCTTTACTTGCATGAATTGTCATCACTCGAACTGCATTTTGTTCTGAAATAATGGACGTTGGTTCCGCTAAGTCCTTATCGCGTTCTTGCATTTTATTAATAAAACGAATAAAACGATATAAGCCTTTAAAAGATGTTTTCTCATAAGAGGCGGCTCGTTGATAAAGAGCTTCTAAGTTCGCTTTTCGCTGTCGCCCACCACTCATGCCTCCGACATAATGAATATAGCCTGTCTCTTGATATAAGAGGCGTAGAAGCTCGACTACTGAATGACGACGTGCATACTCACGCCATTTGTTTAATTGCTTTACAAATGCTTGAACTTTTACTTGAACAGTAACATTTCTTCCGTCTTCAAAATCAGCTTCTGCATAATTTAAGAGAGCATCATAGAAATCAGCTTGTTTATCTTGTAAACGAATATAAGTTAGTTCCACCTCATTTAGACCAACTATAGGTGATCTTAATGTTGCAACTAAAGGAATATCTTGTCGTGGATTATCAATCACTTGTAAAAGCGACATTATGATGGTTACTTCAGTTGTTTGGAAAAAGTTTTGTGTTTCATTCACAGCAGTCGGTATATTAACTTCTTGAAATATTTCTTGAATCCTCAGGTTGTTGCTCTTCGTTGGTGTTAATAGGACAATGTCACGGTATTCAAGAGGTCTCATTATATCTTTCTTTTTATCATAAACTTCAAAATTATTATCCATTAATTCTTTGATTCGAGCAGCAACCATAGAGATTTCAGCAGTACTTTTATCTTTAATCAATGAATTGTTTGCCTCAGATTCTTCGATCACAAAATCTTCTTCCGAATCTTTTTCATAAAGTAAAAGTTCCGTTGCATACTGTGAGTCGTCTTCAAAATTCTTATTTCCAAAGACAAGTTCTGCATTTTTATCATAAGATAGATTGCCGACTTCCTCGTCCATTAATTGTTTAAAAATAAAGTTGGTAAAGGATAAGACACTTTCACGAGAGCGAAAATTTTCGGCTAAAATAATACGATTACCAGCGCTGCCCTCTTGGTACGCACTGTACTTCGATAAAAATAAACTTGGATCAGCTAGTCGGAAACCATAAATAGATTGCTTCACATCGCCTACCATAAAGTAATTGCCTTCTGCTGCATCTGCTCGTGTTAGACGAAGTAAGATCGCTTCTTGCAATGCGTTTATATCTTGGTATTCATCTACAAGAACTTCGCTAAACTTATTTCGGTAATATTGTGAAGCTTCAGAAACCCCTTCACTACTATCCCCTTTTAAAATTTGTAGCGTTAAATGTTCTAAGTCATTAAAGTCAATTAGTTTTCTTTCAGCTTTAAAATCTTGGTAAGCATTAGAGAATAATTGTGTCATTTCAGCTAGAACTTCTACATACTCACTTGTTTTTTGGATAATTTCCACTTGTTCAGCAGGTGAATAAACAAACGTTTTTTCAAAGTTTTGGTAGCCCGATTTGGCTTGATCACGTAATATCTTTATTTCATCGTTATAAACTTCTAGAACGTCTTCTGGTGTTGTTTTCTTTGCTGGTCCACGAAGAACCCCAAAGTCAAATTTTCCTTCCATATAGCTATGAAATTCATCTAAACGATCGTCCATCACAAGTTGATGGACCATTTCATAATGGCTTTTATCTAAACGCATTCTAGCGATTTGTTTTTCTAAATGATCATCGTTGTTCGTTAAGGACAGTGCTTGATCAATTAATTGAATAAAAAATGATAGTTCATCTAACCATTGTTGCTTAATATAATCTTGATAAACAGATGAATTCGCTAGATCCCCTCTAGGAACATCATATAAGTTTTTTAAATGACTTAACCATTCTTTAGGGTTTTCATTTGCTCGTGAAAACTCATGTAGACGAAAAACCATCTGGGTAATATTGTCGTCGTTTCTATCACCAGCATAAGCTTCCATAAAGTTTATAAATTCTGGTCTAGCTTCCTTATACAATTCTTCAATTAACTCATCCCATATATCTTCTTTAATCAGTTCTATTTCCGTATCATCTGTTAACTGACGAAAAACAGGGTCAAAATCAATTAAATAATAGTATCGTTCAATCACTTTTAAACAAAAAGAGTGCAAAGTAGAAACGTTCGCATGACCTAATTTTGGTAATTGGGCTACTAAATGCGTTCTGGTTTCAAATTCAGGATCGGCATTGATTTCATCATGAATAGCATCTTGAATTCTTTGCTTCATTTCTTTCGCGGCCGCATTGGTAAAGGTTACGACTAATAACTCATCGACGGCTACACCTTTTTTAATTTGTTCAATAATACGATTAACGAGAACCATTGTTTTTCCTGAACCAGCCGAAGCGGATATTAATAAATTCGAACCCGATGCATGAATGGCTTCCCACTGTTGATCGGTAAACATTGAATCAGGTGTTTTCATTGGTATTCCGTTCATTCATTTTCCTCCTTAGATTCTGGACTATAGTGCTCTTGTAATAGCTTGAAAAAATCATCTTTGTCTAATGACATCATTTCATGGTAATTGTTTTCTGGTAACAATGCATCAAACTGTGAAATAGCTTGATAGCTTCCTCTGACAGATGGCGTGAATAGCTTGTCATCATCTAACGGTCTTAGCATGTTTTCACCCGCTAATATACGATTCCCCGCTTCAATAATTTTATCGCGGTTGAAACGTAGAAGCAGTTCAAATTCCTCTTCCGTTATAATATTTTTACTCGAATACAAACCACTCTTCAATAATCGGATTGGGTATAAAGGTGAAAAGCCATTTTCTAATTCGGTATCGACAGCTTGTAAAATGTTGTCATTATCAACAATTAAACCATCAAACTTATAGCTTTTTAACAGCTCTTCTTTCAATTCTTTTTGTTTTAATGCCTTGGCATCAATGAATGGATGATGCACTCTCGAATAAAATGCACCGATTCCTTTAGCTTGTTGATTAAAAATTTCCTTTGAATTCGAAAGTACGGTGTCCAAATAAGTAATCATTTGCATCATCAAACCGTAGTACATTTTGGGATAATCAAATTTTGTTGAACTCGATTTATAGTCCACAATCCCAGCATATAGCTGTCCATCTTTTGTAAAGGTATCAATTCGGTCTACTTTTCCACGTAAATGAAGTTCGCCACCATTTTTCATTGGGAACGATAAGCCTTGGACCCCTTTATCTGCGCCAATTCTTCCAAACAGTAACTCTGTCTTACTTGCTCGTAGTTGGCTACGTTTCGCTTGGTTTACAATGGACCAAACCATGCGTTCGACCGTTTGCGCGAGTTGTTTAAATATAAAATGCATTCGTCTTGAAGATTGAGATAAACGATATTTATTAGATTGAACGAGAAACTCAAATGCTTCTGTCGTCATTCGTTTTAAATCTGCACTCGTCAATTGCGCTAAGTCGGTATCTAACTTAAAGATTTGGCTACTAATTAAATCTAACGCATCGTGGAAAAAGTTGCCCGTTTCTAAGGGAGAAAGTTCTTGAATTTGGCGCTCTTTTAAGCGCAAACCATAAATTAAAAAGTGACTAAAAGGATCCGCATAAAATGTTTCTAATTGAGAAACAGATAAATACAAATCTTTTCCATATAACTCTTCAGCTAGTGTATCTGGTAGAGGTACAGGGATATTTTTGTGACTTAAACTATTTATAATGAGCTGATGACGAGGGTCACTAGGATTATATAACGCTTCAAATAACTTTACCCAGAAGGCTTCAGGCTGCTCGCCTTCATCTATTGCATGTCTCAAACTAATGACCATCTGCCCAAATGTTTGCCCAATAGAGCCTACATAATTTTTATATTCTTCAATTTCTCTCTCTTGATTAGAAATCGCATTTGCGTATTTTATTTTAGTTGAAATCGGTAAAGCTTTCGTGATTCGTGCCAAGTACGGACTAATACGGTTTTCTTTACTTTCTTCATTAGCTATTGGATACGTTAATATAATCTTTTCGTTGGACTGCATTAAAGCTAGGTACATCATAAATGGTTCATTTGCAGAGCTCTCCACTTCAGATGTTGCTAAATATTTTTCTGAACTTAATTGACTACCTACAAATTCACGATCCTCATCTGTTAAAAGCGATTGACTTGTAGGTGCTTTCGGAAATTGTGAATCCGTCATCCCAATAATAAAGACAACTTTCTTCGTTTCAATTTTAGGAAAGTCAAAACTTGTTATTAATACTTGATCAAGTGTTGGTGGCACCATACTAAATGTTGCTTGTTCAAAGCCTGTTTCTATAATTGAAGTAAACAAATCAATATCCCAAGCTTCATCTCCTAATACTTCAACAAATTCGTCTAAAAGTGCGATAAAAGTATCCCAAGCTTGCTCATGTTTTCGAGCTTCTTCTAAATCACCTGCAGCAACTAACTGGTCACGCCAGTGCTCAATTTGTTTTACTACACCTATTTCAACCATAAATTGATACAGGCTAGTAATGATTTCACGATTGGTTTTTCCTGAATCGAGTTCATCAATAAATGCTACGATTTCAGCCCGGAATGTTGCTCTAACATCGTTCGCAATGGCTTGAATATGCAACTCTTTTTCATTTTGCGCAAACTCGCCTTCTAGGTTTAAGCGCGCATATAGCCACTCTTCGTCTCGGATCCAATCGCTTCCTTGATAGCCATAAGCTAATGCCACATTTTCAGCGATATCAACTTTGTTGCGCCATGAAGATAAGATTTCTTCATAGTAATTATTTTTATCTTCAATTTCGTAGAAAGTTTGTTCGCTAATATCCTCTTCTAATACATCAGGACAATACAATTCAGTTCTTAAAAATCGAAAAATATCATCTAAACGGTAATGCCGCTTTTTTAGTGAAAATAAACTGATAATAAACTCTAAAATAGGATGTTCTGCCATCGTCTCTGTTTCATCCATAAAATAAGGAATCTCATTTTCATGAAAGAGCGCGTCAATATTCAACTGGTAACCTTCTAAATCACGTGACATAATTTGAAAATCTTTGTAGCGATATTTACCCTCGCCAACTAATTGTTTAATCTTAGTAGCGATATGCATCACTTCGGACTTCTTGTCTTCTGCTGCCCACGCTTCAATGTTATTATAATCATGATTTTGATATTTATTTAAATCAACATAAGTCGTTGGTGAACTACTGTTTATCCAGTATTCAGCAAGATGAACCACTTCCTGATTCGTACCATTGACACTTTCAGAGAGTGTTCCAGTAACTAGTGGTTTTAGTATCTCTACTTTATTAATTTGAAAGACTTCCGTTAATTGATGAAATGTTTTCGTTGAGCGGTAAAACGGATTACTCAAATGATTATTCTGAAGCGCAATTTCTGCGTTAACTGTTAAACTAATGTTTACTTTTTTTGAATACTTCGCTAAAACAACTAATAATTCTAGCTCTTGTGCTGAAAAGTGTTCATAGTGATCAATCATAATCGTTGTTTGACTAAAAAGAGCTTTTCGATCTTTTATATTTTGAATTAACTCAGTATATAAGTCTTCTTTCTCAAGGTATTTCCCTTTTAATTTCTCATCATATTTACGATATAAAAGAGATAAATCATTCATTTTCCTTTGAAAATTTTCGGGATTTGAATCGCTATTCGCTACGATATCGAGTAAGTCTTCGGGAGCGACTTTTCCATTCCGAAGTTCCATAAACAAGGCAACTAAGCGTGTAATAAAGCCAGTTTGCTGACTAGCACCTCTGAATATTGTTAAGTTCTCTTCTTCATCTTGTAATATATTTCTAACGAGCATGGCTAAACCTGTTTCGGTTAATTGCGGTTGTTGATATATTGGGTTATCTTGAAGTAAATACCACGCCAGACGGCTAAAACTGAATACTTGTAGACGCATCATTCCACTGTAAGAGCTCTTATCTTCTTCCATAAAATGATTTAAAATCGTCGTCTCTGCTTCATATTTAACGTTATCAGGGATTAAATAAATAACCCGTTCATCTGGGTTCTCTTTTAAGTATGTATGCATGTGTTCGATCATATGTTGTCGCTTTTCTCTTGGATGTTCTCCTAATATAAATTGTACAGGCATCTGTCTACTCCTTTTCCGTTAGTCTATCTTGTATATTTTACCATAAAGAGATCAGCTCTTGGTTATCTATCCTCTGATTTATACTTCTATAGAAAATAAAAAACGGAGAAAATATCTCTCCGCTTTTCTAAAATCTATTCTTATTTTGCTAGTAGTTCAATGATTGTACGAATAACATCGGTTGCCTTTTCCATGCTCTCTACAGCAACATATTCATAACGTCCATGGAAGTTCTCTCCACCAGCAAATATGTTTGGTGTAGGCAAGCCCATAAATGAAATTTTTGAACCATCTGTTCCACCACGAATCGGTTCTAATATCGGTTCAATACCTAACTCTTTCATAGCTTGTTCGGCATATTCAACTGAACGCATATCTTTTTCAATAATTTCACGCATATTGTAATATTGATCATTCATTTCAATCTTAATGCGTTCTTCACTGAATTGACTGTTTAATTCTGCCGCAATCGATAAGATAAGTTCTTTTCTTTCTTCAAACTTCTGCTTATCATGGTCTCGAACAATATAAGATAACTCTGCCTCTTCAACAGTTCCTGTCATATCTGTTAAGTGGAAGAACCCTTCTCGGCCCTCTGTTTTTTCTGGCACTTCATCTTGAGGCAACTTATCATTATAAGCCATCCCTAAAGTTAATGCGTTGACCATTTGATCTTTCGCTGTGCCTGGATGCACGTTTTTCCCTTGTACAATAACACGTACGCCAGCAGCGTTGAAACTTTCGTATTGAAGTTCTCCAACTGGTCCTCCATCAATGGTATAAGCGAAATCTGCTCCAAAGTGATCCACGTCAAAGCGATCTGCTCCCACACCAATTTCCTCATCTGGCCCAAAACCTAAACGTACTTTCCCATGTTTAATTTCTGGATTTGCTAGTAAGTATTCAACAGCACTTATTGCTTCAACAATACCTGATTTGTCATCTGAACCTAGTAAAGTCGTTCCGTCTGTTGTAATTAACGTCTGACCAACGTAATTTTTTAAATTTGGAAAATCTTTAGGTGATAAAACAATCCCTAAATCTTTATTTAAAAGAATATCTTCGCCATCATAATTTTCCACGAATTGTGGATTGATGTTTTCTGCATTAAAATCAGCCGTATCATAGTGTGCAATAAAACCTACAGTAGGAACATCTTTTTCTACGTTGGATGGTAGAGTTGCTGTCACAAAACCATTCGCTTCATTGTATTCAACTTCATCTAACCCTGCTTCAATTAAATCTGGTACTAAAACATTTTTAGCAAAATCAACTTGCGATTGTGTTGATGGGATTGTTTGACTCGTTTCGTCTGAACGAGTATTTATTTTTGCGTATTTAATAAAACGATCGATTAAATTTGTATACATGTATGTTCTCCTTTTAGTGAAATGTAAAAACATCTTTTTGAGAAGTGGCTGCTAGCACTTCAATGTCCCAGCCTTCTTCTTCATTCCAAGTCTTTAATTGTTCAGTCATTTTTTCGACAAAGATATTTTCGATAAAGTGCCCGGCATCAATAAACGGAAGGCCTTCACGAATCATATCTTGAGCGCCATGATAAGAAATGTCACCCGTTATATAGAGATCTGCTTTTTTACTTAATGCTTGTTTATAGTATTTTTCTCCCGAACCACCTAATACAGCGACTCTTTTTATGTCGTCTTCAAGCTTCATATTCGCATGGCGAATTGTCGGTAATTGAAAAGCTGTCTTTACTTTTTCAATCATTTCACCAAAAGAAATGGCTTCTTTTAATTCACCAACTCGACCGATTCCATAACTTGTATCTTTTTTTCCGATATCCAAAATATGATAAACCGGTTCTTCATATGGGTGCTTGGCATAAATGGTCTGAATAACTTGGCCTAAAAGCTGACTTGGGAACAGAAATTCTGCTCTTTCTTCTTTTACTTCTTCTGCTTTATTTAGTTCGCCAATCGTCGGGTTCGCCCCTATTTCCGGGGTAAAATGACCCAATCCTTCTGAAGTATAAGAAACATTTTTGTAATCTCCTACTTGTCCGACACCAATTTCATGCAATTCAGCGCGCATATTTTGAGCCTCATTAATCGGCGTATAAAGAACGAGCAATTTCATATCACTTTGATAAGGAGTATCTAAGACTTCTAAAGGTTGCGTTAAGTCTAGTGCTTCAGCTAACCAATCGTTCATCCCATTTTCAGTGGCATCGATATTCGTATGCGCTGAATATAAGGAAATGTCTGCACGAATTAAATCAATATATTGTTTTTGTCGTTTATCCATTTCGTTTATATTTGTAAGTGGTCTGAAAATTGCTGGGTGATGCGTGAAAAGTAAATCAATGTTTTTTTCTTTCGCTTCTTTTAATGTATTGTCATCAAAATCAAGTGCGACTAACACTCTTTTGACTTTCTTATCCATGGAACCGATCGATAAACCGATTGGATCCCAGTCTTCAGCTAAATACGTTGGTGCAAATTCTTCGATTTTACTTGTTATCTTTTGAACCGTTGTCATTTTATCACCTTCTCAATACGTTTTAGTTTTTGAGTAAATAGTTCTTTTGTTTCGTGATTGTCTGAATGTTCTAATTGTTTCAAGATATTTTTCAATTTCGTAGCTTGTTTTTGCCATTTATATATGAAGGCTGTTGCTTTTTTTTCTAATAATTTTGGTCCAAAAAACAACTCTTCTTCCGAATAAGATACTTTCTCATCTTGATACTCGGCCACAATGATTTCATAAATCTTATTGTTTTCTTCTATAATATCTTCATGAATAATTTTGTATTGTTTATTCATTAAATAGAATCTTAAACGATCCTCTGCATTGTTCGGTTGTAAGACTAAACGTGCAGTAGATGGCAATTTATGACGTTCTAAGCCATTCTCTAGTATGTGCGATATAAGTTCCCCACCCATACCACAAATGAATATGGTGCCAATTTCATCCGTTTCATTTAATACATCTAAACCGTCACCCATTCGAACTTCAATGCTATCGGATAAGTTTAATTCTTCGACCTTATTTTTTGCATTGTTATATGGCCCTTGTACAACTTCACCAGCGATGGCTTTATGTGTAAAACCATTTTGAATTAAGTAAATAGGTAAATAAGCATGATCAGAACCAATATCAACGATTGGTTTATTTCCATTAATACTTTCAGATGCTTTTTGCAATCTTTTTGATAATTCAATTTTTCCCAAGAGAAATACACCTAACTCTCTTTATAAAATGATAAAAAAATACCTTCACAAAACAAAATGAATTGTTTAGTGAAGGTCATTAAAATTAATTATTCTTCTTCAGAATCTTCTTCACCAATAACTTCTGGTTCAGGCATTTCATCTGTTGATTCTGTATCTTCTAAATCATCAGAAATATCTTCTGGAGCAACTACTGAAAGAACTGTTTCGTCAGATTCAGTAATTAGAACTGCACCTTCAGGCATTTCGATGTCAGCAACAGTAACACTGTCTCCGATAGCTAATGCTGATGCGTCAACAACAAAGTTTGTTGGTGCCTCTTCAGGAGCGATTTCAATTTCAATTTCAGAAACTGACTGTGTAACGTTACCTTCTAAAATCTTCTCTTCACCTTCAACAACTACAGGGATAGTCATAACAACTTTTTCACCAGCTGTAAAGGCTTGTAAATCAATGTGATATAATTTTGGAGTAAGTGCAAATGCTTGAGAGTCTTTAACGAAAACTTTGTAGTCTTCCCCTTCAACATCCAGTGTAAATACACCGTTCGCTCCTACTTCACGAATAATATCTTCAAATCCTTTTAAATCAATTAAAACAGGTAATGATTCAACACTACTTCCATAAATTACAGCAGGTAATTTACCAGCAGCACGTGCTTTCTTTGAAGCAGATGTACCCGTTTTTGCGCGTTTTTCCGCAACAATTTTCATCTAATTCACCTTCCACTCATTATTTAAAAAATATCATTCAGTTTCATGTATGCATGTCTGAATAAGCCAAGGAGTATTATACCAAAGAACAACTTGTAATGCAAAGAACCTTTACAAAATTTTTCTTCAATTTATTATCCCTGTAAAAATTACAAATATGTAATTAAAAGAGTACCGTAAGATACTCTTTTAACCATTTATTTTTATTCTAAAAAGTCTTTCAATTGTTTTGAACGACTCGGGTGACGTAACTTTCTCAAAGCTTTCGCTTCAATCTGACGAATACGCTCACGTGTAACACCGAAAACTTTTCCTACATCTTCTAATGTGCGGTTACGACCATCGTCTAAACCAAATCTTAAGCGTAAGACGTTTTCTTCACGGTCAGTTAATGTTTCTAATACGTCTTCAAGTTCTTCTCTTAACATTTGATACGAAGCATTATCTTCAGGATCTAGTGCCTCTCCATCTTCAATAAAATCACCTAAGTGTGAGTCGTTTTCTTCTCCAATAGGTGTTTCTAATGAAACCGGGTCTTGAGAAATATTGATAATGTTACGAACTTTTTCAGTTGGTAAATCCATTTCTGCACCAATTTCTTCTGGTGTTGGTTCACGACCTAAATCTTGTAGCAATGAACGTTGAACGCGTACTAATTTATTAATCGTTTCAACCATGTGTACCGGAATACGAATTGTTCTCGCCTGGTCCGCAATGGCACGTGTAATTGCTTGACGTATCCACCAAGTTGCATAAGTTGAGAACTTAAAGCCTTTTTTGTAATCGAATTTCGTTACTGCTTTCATTAACCCCATGTTACCTTCTTGGATTAAATCTAAAAAGCTCATTCCTCGACCGACGTAACGCTTCGCAATCGAAACAACTAAACGTAAGTTAGCACTTGCTAGTTCATCTTTAGCACTTGAGTCACCAGCTTCAATACGTTTCGCTAGTTCAACCTCTTCAGTTGCAGATAATAATTCAACTCGACCAATCTCTTTTAAATACATTCTAACTGGGTCGTTAATCTTTACCCCTGGTGGAGCAACTAATTGGTCAGCTCGAGCTTCTTTTACAGTTATTTCTTGTTCTTCTACTTGCTTCGTTAACGGATCACCATCTTCGTCAACGACACCAATACCTTCATCTTCCAATTTTTGGATTAATTCATCCATCGCTTTATCATCTAATTGGTAAGGATTAGCTAATTTATCACTCAGCTCAACATAAGATATCGTTTCTTTTCCAAGAAATTTCGTTTCGTCAATGAGTTCCTTGCGCGCTGTCTTATAACTTTTATTTGTTCCTGGAGCTTCTGCCATAAGATTATTGCCTCCCATTAATATTCATTCTATTCTTTGTTACCATTTTTTAACTTTTTGTTTAAGTTAATGATTTCAATTACTAACTCTTGTTGCCTTAAAGAATTCCCTAAACGTTGAGCATCTTTCAACTCTTCCGTTTTTTGTGCAATCGAATCTTTTACAGGTGACACATTTTTAATAACGTGTACATAATCATGCATTTCTTCTTCCGTTAAATCGCCTAAATTGATTAAGAAAATTTCAGCAACTTTACGTTTTAAATGATCTTGCTGTAAATAATCAAGAAAGCCCTCTGTATCAGTGCTTTCAAAATCTTTCTCTCGATAGGACTCAAAAAGAATATAGATTAATTGATGGTCTTCATTTACAAATTCAAAGTCTGGATCAACTTTATTCAAGATAATCCAAGCTTCTTGATAGTAAAAAAGACGATTTAATAACATTCTTTCTGCTTGTTCAACTAGAGTAAATTTTTGCTTATTTTCATAAGACACTTCTATTACAGGTACTTCATTTTTACGAGAACGCTGTTGTTGTCTAAGTTCAGACAATTGTTTCGCTTGAACTTGACTCATTACAACTTCAAATTGTGAATTTAACGTATCTAATGATAAGTTAAACTCTTCAGATAATTGCGATAAATAAATTTCACGTTCTACGAATGAATCAACACCCGTTAATTCAGCCAATATCTGATCGATATAAACAATTCTTTCAGATTCATTTGCTAAGTTCTTATTTCGCCGATGATACTGCATCAAAAAGCTCATATACGTGTCGCGACCATGAGTTAAAAAGTCGCTAAAGCCTTTGGCGCCATGTTTTTGAATGTAGTCATCTGGGTCTAAGCCACTAGGAAACGTCACTACTTCAAGATTGAAGTGTGTGTTGTTCGTCATAAAATTAGCTGATCGATGGATGGCATCAAAACCTGCATCATCCCCATCAAAAGCTAACACAACTTCATTCGTAAAACGATCAAGTTGTTTAATTTGATCTTCCGTAAGACTAGTTCCCATTGAAGCTATCCCATTTTTTATTCCAGATTGCCACGCAGAGATGACATCCATATACCCTTCGAATATAATGGCTTCATTTTCGCGTCGGATAGCAGCTTTTGCTTTGTCGAAATTATATATTATCTCACTTTTGTGAAATAAGTTTGTTTCTGGTGTATTTAAATACTTCGCTGTTGGAAAATCACTGTTTTGTTCTCCAAATGTACGACCAGAAAAACCAATCGAGTGCCCACGTTCATTATGAATTGGAAATATAATACGATTAGAGAACCGATCTAGAAAGTCATTTGCTTCTGGATTTTGATTTGTAGAAAACAAACCCGATTTCTCATAGATTTCCGTATCGAACTCCACGTCTTTTTGAGCGCTTAAGTAAAGAAATAATGCATTTCTTTGTGGGGGTGAAAACCCTAACTCAAATTCTTCTAATGTTTCTCGTGTCAATCCTCGATCGAGTAAATAGTTTAATGCGGGCTCTCCTAATTGAGTATTCATCAATATATGATGATAAAATCGTTTCGCTAATTTATTAATATTATATAATTTCCCAGTAGTCGAATCCTCAAAATCATTTGATTGATTCAATACCTGCGAAACCATCGATTGATCTAGCGAAAAATTCGTTAACTCAGCCGTCTTAATAATTGCTTCAGGATAAGTAAGTCCCTCAATTTCACGAATAAAGTTAAATACGTTGCCTCCTCGTCCACAACTAAAACAATAAAAGATTTGCTTTTGATCGTTTACTGAAAAGGACGGTGTTTTATCCTCGTGAAAAGGACAATGAGCAAAATGGTTTTGACCGGATTTCTTCAGCTGCAAGTATTGCGATATAACATCTACAATACTCGTACTTTGTCTGATATCATCGACTGTCGCCTCAGGAATTCGAACCATAATGCTCACCCTCTTTTTATAATGTTTTTATAGAAAATCTGCATACTAAGCCTAATTTTAATACGATAATCAGTATACCATTTCTAGTCAAAAAGTCAACTTATTGACTTCGCGAACGAAACCCAATATTATCGTCAACTATCAATTAATAAATTTAAAATATCTTCCTTCGTTAATGAAGTGACATTTTTGTCTTCATTCGATCGAATAACGGCATCAATTAATTCACGTTTTTGCTCTTGTAACTCATTGATTCCTTCTTCAATCGTACCCTTCATAATTAAACGAATCACTTGAACTGATTTCTTCTGTCCAAAGCGATGGACTCGGTCTGCAGCTTGATCTTCAATCGCTGGGTTCCACCATGAATCATATAGAATAACCGTATCGCCACCTGTTAGATTTAGACCAGTACCCCCTGCTCTTAATGAAACTAAGAATAAATCCTTATCGCCATTGTTAAAGCGAGTGGTTAGATCGAATCGATCCTTCTTCGGTGTACTTCCATCTAGGTAGTGATAATCCACATTGTTTTCGTCCAAAATTTGACGAATGATGTGTAACATACTCGTAAATTGAGAGAATAAAACAACACGCTTTTTATTCGTTAATGCTTCGTTTAAATATTCCATCAAGCGATCTAACTTAGCGGAACCACCATCGTAATCTTCATTAATTAAACGAGGGTCACAACAAATTTGTCGCAAACGAGTCATTCCGGCTAAGACACGCATTCTATTTTGTTCGAAACTGTCTTCTTCTATTAGTGATTCGACATCATTACGAATAAGCGATAACTGCGTTTGATATAGTCGTTTTTGTTCATCTGAAAGTTCGATAAACTCAATCGTCTCTGTCTTTGGCGGCAAGTCATCTAGTACATCCATCTTCATACGTCTTAATACAAACAAATCAATTTTTTGTGCAATTTGCTTTTCTGTTAAGTCACTGAATGATTTCTTTGTACGGAACAAACCGGGTAACACAATTGAAAAGAGTGACCATAACTCATTTAAATTGTTTTCAATAGGTGTCCCTGATAATGCAAATATCGTATTCGCATTTAATTTTCGGACGGCTTTAGTCGTTTTAGTTGCATCATTTTTAACGTTTTGGGATTCATCTAAAATAATCGATTGGAACTTATAGTCACGATAATATTGGATATCTCTTTGAATTAAAGGATAACTTGATATTAAAACATCAATTTCATCATTACTTAAAGCATCTTTCAATTGCATTTCACGCTCTTCAATTGTTCCACTGATAACGACTGTGTTTGTAGATGGTCCGAACTTTTCAAATTCACGCTCCCAGTTGTAAACGACACTTGAGGGACAGATAATCAGATACTTTCCGCCTACTTTTTCAACTTTCGATAAGATGAAAGTGATGGCTTGGATCGTTTTACCTAGACCCATATCATCCGCTAAAACACCACCTAAACCATAATAATCTAACATACTCAGCCACTTAAACCCTGTCTCTTGATAAGGTCTTAATGATGCTGTTAGTGATTGAGGGACATTAAATTTTAAATGACTCGGTTCTTTTAACTCTTTCACAAAGCCTTCGAACTCTTCGCCTATATTAACCGATTCATCTTGCAGAACAGATAATCCTCGGAATAGAGAAACAGACGAATCTGCTCGAACTTCACTTGGATTTAAATCCATTGTTTTAATATTTGAAGAAAAGTTTTGGAATTTATCTTCTTTTAAGTCAATTATTCTACCCGAATTTAACTGGAAGAAGCGATCATCTGATCGTTGTAATGCCTGTACCAATTGTGGCAGCTCATCATCCGTTACATCAGTCACGTCGAAGCGAATGTCTAATAAATTAGACGATCGGTTCATTTCAATCGATATGCTTGGTGATGCATCTGGGTGATAGATAATATTTTGAGCATCTTTAGTCAGATAAACATTCATTAATTCAGATAATTCTGTTAATGAATCATAGATAAAAATACTAATAGCATCTAAAGAATCTAAAATATATTGCCCATCTTTAATTTTATTTCGTCTAAAATAATGTGAAAGCACGTTCATCATTTCTTGCTCATTAAATACATCTCGAATAAACATTTGAGTTTGCTCTTCTAGCTGCTTAGAAGTATCGTCTTGACTATTATCTAATGGGTAAATTTCAACGTCATCATATTTGAAGACAGGTTTTACCAATAAGTCTTTATGATTGTAATCAATATACAACTCCGGTTTTAATGGGATACTTCTTATTTTGTTCTCAATGTCTTCATCAATTTCATATTCAAATATTTCTTTTAACGATGGCAAAATCAATGAGTAAAATGACGTCAAATCACTCTCAGTTAATTGTAAAGGATTCTCAGTCATACTCTTCATCGTATCAATCAGTAAACTTGCCTTATTGAAATGAGAAGCATCCATCACATAAAACGTTGAGTCAATACTAATCATATTAGCTGATGGGTGTACTCGTATTTGTTTCTTTTTATCTTCTTCACTTATATCTAAAAGATAATGCTCCTTCTCCTGGATTACTTTAAACGTAACAGGAATTTTCTCGTCTTCTTCTGCAATCGTCGGTGATACTAATTGATTAATTGAACTTAGTAACTTTGGTGGTGGTGCTATACGTACAAAGCCTCCATCAATCGCTGACAAGTATTCGACTAAGTTCGGTACATGATTTGGTGGAATGGACATCGAACCACTTGAATTCGCTGTGTACTGTCCATAAACCATATTAATTGTTTCTTGTTGAATTTTACCAATGTCGTAAATGTAAGATAATATTTTTCTTTCATCCGGAAGAATCCCATTTGTTTCAGGTGAATACGTTAATTGTTTCCCGAACATATATGGTTTCCCATTTAGTAAATGATGCAATACTTCCATAATATCTTTTACAACATATAAATGTTCTTCCCCTACCTTTAAATATAATTCATATTCAAAAGCATCTTGTATCGCAAACATATTTAAGACAATTTCAAATTGAAGAAATTGTTTACTAAAAGAAATCGTCTGTAACTGAATATCCTTTTTCGCTTCCTCAAATAAGTTGTTTAGTATGTTTCTATTTTTTCGAATAAGTTGTAATTGAGTGCTTGGTGCATCGATATCTTGTATCTCTTGATCGTTTATCGAATTAAACGCATCTTGATTAAACGTATTTAATTGCAACATACTTGCGATAACGTGTCGACATGCTCCTGATTGCTTCTGGAAGTCTATACAATCGCAAGAATATTTCTGAGCCAAACCATTTTCCAAAAAACTAAAATATGTTTTCTGTTTTTGTTCATCGTATACAGTAATTTCTACTGACCGATTTTTTTCATTTAATTCTAAATCGCGAATTAATTTTTTTAGAAAAAGGTCCGTTCCTTGATTATATACTGCTTGATTCGTAGCTAGTGATTTAATTGTTGCTTCTGGAAAAAACTGTTTTTTAAACAAATACTTCAGTCCTTCTTAACCTTTTTGTTTCTATCGACTTATTATAACAAATTTTGGCGATCATTTCACACAAATTGAAAAATCACTTGAGTTTCCCCAAGTGACCTTCTTTTTTCTATATAACAAGTTGACTGAAATCAGCAAAATATTTAGCCGTATTTGCTAAATGGCTTAATAACGTTAAGCGATTTTCTTTAACTTTCTCATCGTCAACCATGACCATGTTGTTATCGTAAAATGCTGTAATGTGTGGACTTACTTGGGCTAACAAATCGTATAAATCTTTTGCACGAATAGTTTCCGTTAATTTTTGTTCTAGTTGTTCAATTTCTACAACGAGCCGCTTCTCTGTCTCAGTCTCAAGTAAGTCTGAAGCAATTGAAACTACATTAGTTTGTTTTTTCGTCATATTAATTACACGCGTAATAGATTCAACCACTTCTTTAAATGCCTCTGTGGACTTTTGTTCTTCAAGAACTTGAGCAACTTCTAAGTTCCAAGTGACATTATGATTGTTTGAACCTAATGCTGCTTGACGAATGTCATGTGGAATATTATATTCTGCTTGCATCAATTGTTCTAATCGATCTTTAATAAAGGCTATTAAAGCACGCATATTCTCTTCTAATTTTTCTTCACGATCAGCTGGTACTTGACTAGCTTCCACTAAATCATTTAATAAGTCTTCTAAATCAACCGTGCTTTGGTTTAGTTCTAATAAGATACGAACCACACCAATCGCTTGTCTTCTTAACGCATATGGGTCATTTGAACCTGTTGGAATTAAATCAACAGAGAAGAATT
Source organism: uncultured Carnobacteriaceae bacterium (assembly GCA_964624875.1). Lineage (GTDB taxonomy): Bacteria > Bacillota > Bacilli > Lactobacillales > Carnobacteriaceae_A > Atopostipes. Next base: position 86,713 of record CAZUZA010000001.1, read on the forward strand.
GAATCAATGCATCTAACTTATCGATTAAAGCAATAAACAAACCGAGTTTCGTCTCAGGCAATACCCCTTTAACCGAAGATGGTAAATACTGCTCACCAATAGCTACTGAAACAGCTTCGCTTTCATTTCTATCAGCAGCATAAATCGCACCAATTGTTGCTTGAAGGGTTGGGAACTCATCAACCACTTGTGTCACAAGGTCAAACTTGTAGATTTCAGTGAGACGCGTTAAATCTTCAACTTCAGTATCTGATAAATCAAAGTACTTCGCTAATACAGGTACCATATTTGTACCACGAACTTGTCTATCGTAAATCGCACCTAATTTTTCATGATATTTAATATGTTTTAATTTATCAACAAATGTTGCTATATCTGTTTTTTGGTCTTCTTCATAGAAGAACATAGAATCTGCTAAACGTGCTGTCAGTACTTTTTCATTTCCACGAGCAATGTTTTCAATATGCTCTTCATTTCCATTACGAACAGCAATGAAATAAGGCAATATTTCTTCAGCTGTATCGTTACTTCTTACCGGGAAATAACGTTGGTGGTCTTTCATCGATGTTTCTAGCACGACATCTGGAACTGTTAAATAGCTCTCTTCATATGCACCGTAAAATGCTGTTGGGTATTCAACTAAGTCGGTTACTTCTTCTAATAAATCTGCATGCTCCGTTGGTACAAGCCAATTCTTCTCTTCACAAAGTGTCTGAATTTGCTGAACAATCATTTCTTGACGTTTGGCACGGTCAGCAATAACATACTCAGCTTCTAAACGTGATTCATATTCATCCGGATGACTCAATTCAATGCTTTCACCTAAGAAGCGATGACCTTCTGTCTGCTTTCCAGTTGATACTTCAAAAACATCAAACGGAACAACTGTTTCGTCTAATAAAGCAACGATCCAGTGAATTGGACGAACGTATTGGTAGTTTGTCGTGCCCCACTTCATATTTTTAGGGAACTCAATTTTTTCAATGACTGAAGCTAAACCTTGTAAAATGTCACTCGCTGGTTTACCTTCGATAAATTTTTCGATGTAAACATATGGTTCGCCATCTTCATCTTTAATAATTAAATCATCGACCGTTCCACCTTGACCTCTTGAGAAACCGATCGCGGCTTTTGACCAGTTGCCTTCTTCATCTTGGGCAATTCTTTTCGCTGGTCCACGGACAGTTAATTCTTCATCCGCTTGCTTTTCTTCTAAACCGTCAATTTTTACTGCAAAACGTCTTGGTGTGGAAAATCCTACTATACTTTCAAAACCTAAGTTCATTTCACCCAAAAAGGCTTTTGTTTTTTCAACTAATTGTTGTTCAGCACTTAAGACGACGTGTGCCGGCATATCTTCTAAACCAACTTCTAATAAAAATGTATGTGTCATTTATTTGACCTCCGCTTCTAATCCGTATTTCTCGACCCATTTGTCTGTTTCTTCTTTTAATAATGGGAAATCTAATTTTGCACGTTCATTTAAGAAAGCTTTCGCGATATTTCTAGCCATTGTTCGGATTCTTGCTAAGTAAGCTGGGCGATCAGTTGCTGATATCGCGCCTCTTGCATCGATTAAGTTAAAGACATGGCTACATTTTAGAACATAGTCGTAACCTGGATGAACAAGTCCTTTAGCAATGAGTTTTGTCGCTTCTTTTTCGTATAGATCTAATAAGTTAAATAATAAATCTAAATCGCTCTCGTCAAATGAATAAACTGAGTGCTCGTATTCTGGCTCTTTGAAAATTTCGCCATACTTCACACCTTCTGTCCACTCAAGGTCATACACATCTTCTACATCTTGGATATAAGATGCTAGACGTTCTAATCCATATGTTAACTCGGCCGTTACCGAATCAACTTCTAGCCCGCCTACTTGTTGGAAATAAGTAAACTGCGTAACTTCCATTCCATTCAGCCAAACTTCCCAACCTAAACCAGCACAACCTAATGATGGGTTCTCCCAGTTGTCCTCAACAAAACGAATATCATGCTCTAGAGGATTAATCCCTAAGGCAATTAAACTATTTAAATATAGTTCTTGAATATTTTTTGGTGAAGGTTTCATTACCACCTGAAATTGATGATGTTGGTAAAGTCTGTTTGGATTCTCACCGTAGCGTCCGTCGGCAGGTCTTCTTGATGGCTCAACATAGGCTGCACTCCAAGGTTCTGGTCCTAATGAACGTAAAAATGTATAAGGACTCATTGTTCCAGCCCCTTTTTCTGTATCATAAGCCTGCATTAATAAACAGTTTTGATCGGCCCAATAATTTTGTAGCGTTAATATAATTTCTTGAAACGTTAAAGGTTTCTTTGTCATGTTTTCACTCCTTAAATACTAAAAAACTCGTCCCTATACTGACTGTTATCCAATCAGTATAGGGACGAGTTCTTCGCGGTTCCACCCTACTTCTAATGAATATTCTTTATCCATTAGCACTTTTTACACACTTGATTAACCATATGGTGCCTTTCAATACACAATTCAGTTTGGCTCTCACTATCCCAAACTCGCTTTGTAAAAAGAATGTATTTACTTCTCCATACTTAATTGCTTCTATCATACACTTTTCTTTTCATTTTATCAATTATCTTTTTATGAATGAAATAAGAAACAGCAACCAAAATTGGCTGCTGCTCGTCATTCATATGTTATTCTTCTGTATCTTCTGCTTCTTCTGTTTCTTTGATACTAGTGATTTCTTCAATATTATTCTCTTCATCAACCAAGCCTTTTAGTGTCGATCCAATCTCTACAAACGGTAACTCATCATGTAGATGAATACTCGCTTTATAAACTTCGCCATTTACCATAAAGTAATAAACCGTATCTCCTGATACCACAGCTTGTGAGATATCATCTACTTGACCTGTAAATTCAAAGAGTTCTTCTTCATCTTCAATGACTTCAACAATTTCTGTATCTGTTTCAATACCTAAGTCATCATAAAGTTGAGCAATCACATTCTCGATGTGGCTATCTGTATAAACCGTTTGGTAGTTTTGAGCATCAACCAAAGCATACATACGAACTAAACCTGAATCATCTTTTAGTGAAGATAAATAATATGGATTACCTTCTAAATTAATTAAAATTGGGAACGTCGATTGGTAGCGCATTTGCTGCACAGAACCTACTGCAGAATCCATCGCTGAAAATTCATCCGCTGAAACAACTGGATAATATTCTGCTTCTTTTGTACGTAAATTAACTAAATAAAAACCAATATTTGATGCATCACTATTCACTGAAGTAACACCAGTATACATGTAGACATCTTCATCAATCGATAAGTAGTTATAACCTTCTGTCGTTGTTGTAACCCCTTGTTGACCAATGACTGAATTCCAGTACCCATCTTGATATTGTCCATAATCATCCAATTGACGCAAAATTAAGTTTGCTCCATAGACACGGTCAACCCACTGCGGGCTTTCGTCTAAGCCATAACGTTCTGTCTCACCAGTAACAGCATCTAAAGTAATGACACCAGTTGGCTCTTTATAGTTAAAGAATAAACGAGATTCATAAGTCGTGGCCACGTAATAAGGATGTCCCTCATCATCTACTTCAAAAGAAGGGGAATCAAAGATTGCTGTTGGATACGAGAAGCGTAAATGGCGCGTCACATTTCGACCTAATCGCTCTGAATCGCTATATTTAATGCCATCCTCAACATCAATAATTTCAGCTTTTCCAGTAACCATGTTCACGCGAATATATCCTGGAATCCCTTCTTTACGATTGTTCACCCATCTAAAGAAGCTAGCATATTCTAAAGGTGTTACACGATAAGGGACGTTTCCGATGTTAATCTGGATGTAATCTCTGGCCGGTACAAACTGAGAGACTAATTCAGATACCCCACCAATTTGGCGTTCTCCTAAACGAGTTGCTGTATCACGATCCATTAACGGTATCCCCGACGTACCATTTTCGGCAAAGTCTTCTGCAAAGTTCTTTTCTTCTACTGTAATTAATTCCGCATAACTCTTTGCTCGAAAGACCGGTGAATTTAAAAAGTAGCCTCCCATAATAACAACTGCAATAAGAGTACCTAACGTAATCGCTATCCGACCTACTTTAATTTTACCTGAATGAAAACCAATCATATAATGGACCGATCCAAAAAATAAGAGAGCGAGTACTAAAAATACCCACATTTCGATACTACCGATATTAAAGGCAGGTAAAAAGAAATAGTACGCGAGTCCTGCTAATAGTAAAATCAAGACCGCTAAAATAATTAATGCACGTTTTTTATTTTTAATATTAAATTTTATTTCCACTAACATTTTCCTTTCGATATTTAAATAGATTATAGACAACTTGATTCATTATATTTAGTAATGGTCAAAAATAAACAGCAACTTTTAACAGGTTGCTGTGAATTTAATTATAAGTGATTGACTAAATCCTATGATTCATCTTTAAGTGTATTTTCCCATTTGTGTAAATTGTCAATAAACTTCTTACTTTTTAGTTGCAGTCCAACGGATTGTTCATATACGTGATCCACTAGTCGTTTAATTTCAGCTTGTGTATTGCCTTTAATCGAAATATCCCCGATACGGTCTAATTTAATGACTGAATACAAACGAATGAGTTGCATCGCTTTTGGATCAACATGTAGCCTTCGAGTATCTTCATAAAAATGCTCTGAACAAAGAAGTCCATGATACTTATCAGAGAAGTCAAAGATGCCGGAAGACTTTTGACAAATCGCACAATAAGCTAAATTCGGAGCCACCCCAAAATACGTTAGAAACTTAATTTCAATAATATTTGTAATCACTTCTGGATTATAGTCTTCATTTATTAAGTCTAAAGCTTGTTCTAACTCCACAAACATACGCATATGCGGGATTTGATCCTCTATTGCAGCATCGACTAATGCACAAATATAAGTTGCGTACGCATGTTTAAAAATATCCGTTTGAATATCTCTTAAACTTTGCAAATCTTTTGTGCCCCGGAAAAAACTTAACCCTTCTTCACGAATATCTGCAATGAAAGTGCCTTTCGTAAATGGCTGAATTGACTGTAAAATACTACCTTGTTGTTTTTTTGACCCTCGTACAAAAAACATAACTTTACCATATTGTTGCGTAAATATTTTTACAAGGAAATCACGTTCACGATATTTACGATGGTATAAAACAATACCTTCTACCTCTTCTAAGTGTGCCATTTAAAACTTCCTTCATTTCACATGAAAATTAGACGATATTTAATTTAGATAATACTAAATTAAAACCTTTCTTCAATATAACCAAATCGGCTTAAATCACTTGGTGTATCACGCCAGTCATCTTCTACTTTAACAAATAACTCTAGATACACTTTACTACCTAGTAGTTTTTGGATGTCTCTACGAGCCCTTGTCCCGATTTCCTTAATCATCTTGCCGCCTTTACCGATGATAATACCTTTTTGACTCTTACGTTCCACGTTAATTAGTACACGTACATCAATAATATCATCTTCGTCCGAACGTTCCATTGCTTCTGTAATAACGGCTACAGAGTGCGGGATTTCTTCCCGTGTAAGTTCAAGTATTTTTTCACGGACAAATTCAGCAACGATAAAGTACTCTGGGTGATCCGAAACTTGTTCTGTTGGATAAAATTGTGGTCCCTCTTCTAAATAACCTGAAATAACATTTAGTAGACTATCCACATTGTTACCATTTAAAGCAGATACGGGAATGATTTCCGCAAATTCCATCTCATTTTGATAACTTTCAATAATAGGTAATAATTCATCTGGATGAACTTTATCAATTTGGTTAAGCACTAAAAAGATAGGTGTTTTTGTATTTTCTAGTTTTTCCATAATGAAACGATCACCAGGACCCATTTTTTCATTTACATTAATCATAAACAAAAGAATGTCTACCTCGTTTAACGTGCTTAACGCCGTCTCAACCATGAATTTTCCTAGTTGATGCTTTGGTTTATGAATACCCGGCGTATCAATAAATATAATCTGTTCATTATCTGTTGTGTAGATGGCTTGAATTTGGTTTCTGGTTGTCTGCGCCTTATCACTTGTTATTGTAATTTTCTCACCCATAATATTGTTTATTAATGTTGATTTACCAACATTTGGGCGCCCAATAACTGAAACAAAACCTGATTTGAAACTTTCTTTATTATTCATCAATTGATATTCATATCCTTTTCTGTAAATGCTCCTGGAAGTAATTCAGATACAGTTGTTTCCGAAACTGCACCTTTTGTGTTTGTTAAAATGACAGGCATATCTGGGGCACAAAATTCAGCCATTACTTGTCTACAGGCACCACATGGAGAAACAGGTCCTGCAGTATTTGCGGTGATAACAATCTTGTCAAACTCACGGTTTCCTTCAGATACAGCTTTAAAAATCGCTGTCCTTTCAGCACAATTCGTCAATGGGTACGAAGCATTTTCAATATTGCACCCTGTAAAAACTTGTCCTTCTTTTGTTAAAATCGCAGCTCCAACTGGAAAGTTCGAATATGGAACATACGCTAAATCTAACATGTCTATTGCTATTTTTGTTAATGCATCTTCTGATATCGCTGGCATTTAACACACTCTCCTAATAATAATTTACATTTATTTTAAACGTTTATAGTAAATTTAAAACTTCTAGTATTTTGGGCAATAAGATAATTGTTCCAACTATTATCGCAAACATAGAAGTAGATAATACTGCTGCTGCTGCCATGTCTTTCACTTTTTTAGCTAACGGATGATACTCCGGAGATACTAAGTCAATAATATTTTCGACTACTGTATTCCATATCTCCATTACAATTACTAAAAAACAAACGAGTAAAATCCATAGCCATTCGTTTAATACTAATGGTAAAAATAAAGAAACAATAATCGTCGCTAAAGCGGATAATGTATGAGAACGCATATTACGTTCTTCTTGGAATACAGTCCGTACCCCTTCAAAAGCATATCGAAAGGAACTCTTATATGATCGATTTTTTTGTGGTTTCTTCAATTGGTTATCTTTCAAGGCCATTCTCCTTCAAAATTACCTCTTGAAGGTCAAACATTTCCTTTTCCTCTTCTTCTGTTTGATGGTCATAACCATTCAAGTGTAAAAATCCATGCACCGTTAAGAAGCCTAATTCCCGTTCAAATGAATGCCCAAATTCGTCAGCTTGTTCTATGGCTTTATCAATTGATATAAAGATATCTCCTAATAATCTAGGGATAGCCATTTCATTTTCTTCATCAAAAAAATCTTCATCGAAAAACACTTCAAACTCATCATCATTATCTTCTATCGCAAAACTGATTACATCAGTCGGGCGATCGATTGACCGATATTCACGATTAATTTCATGAATTTTTGCATCATCTACTACAGTGATAGACACTTCAAAGTTTTCACCTAAGTCTAATGTTTTTGCGGCAGATAGAATTAACTTCTCAATTAACGACATATGTCGCTCTTCAACACGATCTGTTTCATCGTATAATGCAATATCCAATTCTTTCACTTCCAATCATGTACTATTCTAGCTTTATATTTAACTTATTTATTTCGCAGCTTCTTCTGTTTCATAGGCCTTAATAACCTCTCCTACAAGTGGATGGCGAATAACATCCGATGTTGAGAAATGAACGAGTCCTACTCCTGAAACATTGTTTAAAATTTTAGTCGAATGGATTAGTCCACTACGAGTGCCTCTAGGTAAATCAATTTGTGTAACATCTCCATTAATAATCATTTTGGAGCCGAAGCCTAATCGCGTTAAAAACATCTTCATTTGTTGTGATGTTGTATTTTGTGCTTCATCTAGTATGACAAAAGCATCATCCAATGTACGTCCACGCATATATGCCAACGGTGCTACTTCAATAATTTCACGTTCCATCAGACGTCCTGTATGTTCTACTCCTAAAATGGTGTATAAAGAATCATATAGTGGTCGTAAGTAAGGATCGACTTTCTCTCTCAGGTCACCTGGTAAGAAGCCTAAATTTTCTCCTGCTTCAACAGCTGGTCGTGTTAGTAAGATACGCTTCACTTCGCCTTTTCTAAGTGCTGCAACAGCCATAGCTACTGCTAAGAAGGTCTTACCTGTACCTGCCGGGCCCACTCCAAAAACAATATCATTGTTTTTTACAGCCTTTACATAATTATTTTGTCCCACATTTTTAACACGGATTGGTCTTCCATTATAGTCACGTGTAATTTCCTTCTCATACATCCGAAGAAATTGATCAAGATTACCACTTTTAGATAAACGAATAGCATTTATAAGATCCATTGGTTTAATTGTTTTCTGTTTACTTAATAGCAATTCTAATTGCGAAATAATCTCGCCCACCTGTAAAACAACTTCTTCTGAGCCTTCAATGATTAACTGCTTTCCTCGAGTGTTTAAAGAAACATCTAATTCATTTTCAAAAATCGCTAGATGATCATTTTGTGGACCGAAGATCGCCATTGCTTGTTCATCATCTTGAATCGTTCGAATTGATTGTATAGGTTCATTGGTCAAAGATTGATACACTCCTTAAAATGCTTGATTTAATAATCAAATTTTATCATATTTTAAACAAAATCGCTATTATACATTGTTCACCATTTAGAAAAGTAGTCGATATCGACTTAATATGTAAAAAAGAGTGGATCGATGAAGATCCACTCTTAAAGTATTTTTAGCTTAAGATAAATTTTCACGCACTAATGCATTTACTTTACTTCCATCTGCGCGACCTTGAACTTTTGGCATAACAGCACTCATAACAGCGCCCATATCTTTCATAGACTCTGCATTGGCCTCTGTAATTACCTCTTTAACAATTTGCGCTAATTCTTCGTCTGTTAATTGTTCTGGTAGATATTTATCAACAACTTTAAGCTCAGCTTCTAGTTTTTCCATTAAATCTTCGCGATTTGCTTTTTTAAATTCTTCATAAGAATCTAAACGTTGCTTTTTCTCTCTAGAAAGAATGGCTAACTCTTCATCTGCACTTAAGTCACGACCCTTATCAATCTCTTCATTTTGAATAGATGCTTTAATCATACGAATGGTCGATAGACGTTCTCTATCTTTTGCCCTCATAGCTTCTTTCATGTCTTGATTTAGTTGTTCTAGCACTCTCATGTAAACCCTTCTTTCTTTAATTTTTTTGGAAAAGAAAGCCCAACAATCGATAAACGATTCGTCGGGCTGTCAATAATTATTATCTATTTCTATTACGTTTCTTCATGATTCGATCTCTTTTACGAGCTTCCTCAGACTTAAGCTTACGTTTTACACTCGGCTTCTCGTATGTTTCTCTTTTTCTAGCTTCTCTTAATGTACCAGATTTAGATACGGAACGTTTGAATCGACGAAGAGCGTCATCAAGATTTTCTCCTTCTCTGACATCCGTTTTAGTCAATGCGGTTCCCTCCCCTCGTCATTTCAGGGCATTCCAATGTTTGAATCTCTTTCACAATTAGTCTTCCCTTATCTTCAAAGTACTGACATACTTTTGAAATATAATTTCTACTAAGATGTTTAAACAAGTTAGCAGTTCATGAGTTATTATATACAAAAATGAAAACAAGGTCAATTGCGTATTTCATATTAATTCGCTTTTTTTCAATTAATTGATTCTTATTTTCAAAAATGAGCCCTCATCACAAATTACAGAGTCCCTTTTGCACAGTTTTCGCACAAGCCGAACAATTCAAATCGATGAGATGTTATTTTAGCATCTCCTATTTGTTCTCTAAAATACGATACCGGACATTCTTCCAATTCTATCGAATAGCCACACTCCGAACATATAAAATGGTGATGATGGCCATCTGCACTACAATTTGCTCTGAAGTACTTTTCACCAGATATTTCAGTTTCTTCAAGTATATTCAATTCTGAAAAGGAATGTAAATTACGGTAAATTGTATCTGGACTAATTCCTGGATACTCTTCAGTCAAAATGGCCTTCATTTCTTTAGCAGATAGATAACGATTTTCGTTATAGAGTATCTCAAGCATTAACACTCTTCGTTCAGTCATCTTTAGTTCGCTTTTTTCAAGAATACCTAAAGCCTCTTTTAATAATGGCATGATTTCTCACCTCTATAGTCGGTATTTCAGTAAATAGTATACGTCAGAACACAATGAATTTAAAGGGAAATCTATGGAAATGGCTGCTTAAATAAAGTTTCTCAATCATTTTAAAGGAAAGGCTAGTTTTGTATACGAATTGTATATTATAATAAAAGAATAGAAAAAAGAATAAGGAGGGATAATTTTGACCGAAGTAAAGAAATTAATGGTTTATATTGTGTCAGACGCGATTGGACAATCAGCAGTAAACATTGCTCGTTCCGCTCTTTCACAGTTTCCAGATTTAGAATATGAAATTATTGATTATACATTTATCTCGGAGTTTGAAGAACTCGATGAAATAATAAACGAGCTCAGAAAAGAAAAAAGTACGCCGATAGTATTTCATACATTTTCAAACGCCAATATGGCAAAATATTTAGATAAACATATGGCCGAAATTGATGCTATTAGTTATGATATTTTAAACCCAGTCGTTGATCAAATTAGTGCAATCACAGAAATGAAGCCGAATATGAAGTCAGGTGTTTTATCACGTCGATTAGATGCGAATTATTTCAATCGAATTGAATCACTTGAATTTGCAGTAAATCATGATGATGGAAAAGACCCTAAAGGCTTTGTCGAAGCAGAGATTGTTATATTGGGAATTTCTAGAACATCTAAAACCCCATTAAGTATCTTTTTAGCAAATAACACCTTTAAGGTAGCGAACTTACCTTTAGTACCTGAAAGTGAATTACCAGAAGAAATCTGGGATGTTGATCCAAAAAGAATCATTGGTTTAACAAATGACATTAGTGTCTTAAGTGAAATCCGAAAAGAACGTATGATTCAATATGGTTTAAATCCAGACACCATTTACTCAAACACAGATCGTATTCGAGAAGAGATTGAATATGCGAATACATTATATGATGAATTGAATTGTAAAGTTATAAATGTCGCTAGCAAATCAATTGAAGAGACAGCTGGTATTATCATTTCGTACTTAAGTGAACAAAGACTTATAGATTTAAATCGTTTTAGATAAACAGAAAACTCTGAAAGCTATCTTACATAGATGAGCCTTCAGAGTTTTTTTATTAATCTTCTATTATTTTCTTTCTCTTAATGCGACCTTCCCAATTCTTGTAGCCGCCCTCTAAAATAGAAATGTCTTCGTGGCCATTCTTTTTTAACTCAATAGCTGCACGGTAGGCAATATACTTTCCATCTTCATAAATGTAAACAGGTTGGTCTTTTCTAAGTTCAACGTGTCTTTGTTTCATTTCTGTGAATGGTATATTTCTTGCGCCTAAAATATGACCAGCATTATATTCATCGCGATTACGAACATCTATAAGCTGTACTTTACGTAAATTGTCATTAAACTCTTCATTCGTTAATGCAGTTGCAGCTTTTTTTCTACGGAAATACTGAACCGTTTCCCAAATTGCCCAACCAATGATTATAAGCCATAAAATTTTTGTGAATGTTGATGTGTTACGAATTGCTTCAAAAAATGCATCTATCAAATTAATTATTCCTCTCTATCTGTATCTCTTTTATTATATTTTTTTAGTCTTTCTCTGTTAATACTAACGAAGCTGCTCCGATCATGCCAGCATCATTTCCTAATTCTGCAATTTTTATCTTAGTAATCGAACGAATTGTAGGGAACGTAAATTCTTGGACATAACGATCTACTTTTTCTGCTAAGAAGTCGCCAGCTTTCGAAACCCCACCACCTAAAATTATGGTTGAAGGATTTAGCAAGTTTGCTACGTTACCTAAAGCTAAACCAAGATAAAATGAAAACTTATCAACGACTGCTTCGCCAAATTTGTCGCCAGCTTTTGCTGAGTCGAAGATTAGTTTTGAATCAATTGCTTCGTCATTTTGAATACGCGCTTGTAATGTAGAGTCTTCCGTAAAGTCTACAGACATATCTTGTGCTAAACGCACAACGCCAGTTGCTGATGCATATTGCTCTAAACAACCTTTTTTACCACATGTACATAAGTAACCATCTGGTTCAATTGTCAGATGCCCAATTTCACCAGCTGCATCGATTGTTCCATGGATAAGCTTCCCGTCAGCGATAAAGCCACCACCAACACCTGTACCTAATGTAATAAAAGCTACGTTGTCTTCGTTATTTCCAGCACCAACCCATTGTTCACCTAACGCTGCTACGTTTGCATCATTATCGACAAAAAACGGAATGCCAGTGCCTGCTTCAACTTGTTCTCTAATTGGTTGAAGTGTTTTCCAATTTAAATTAAATGCACCAATAACGGTACCGTTTTTTCTATTAACGGAACCGGGTGTCCCCATACCAATACCGACGAAGTCGCTCGCACTTAATTGTTCTTCTTCAAGTTTTTGATTAATCGAAGTAATAATATTTGGTACAATCTTCGTTCCTTCTTCTGAAATATCAGTCGGTAATTCCCAACTTATTTCAATTTCACCAGCTAGATTTAAGATTCCAATTTTTGCTGTAGTCCCACCTAAATCTACACCTATAACTTTCTTTTCTGCCACTTTTACCCTCAACTCTTTTCTATCCAATATTTAATATTTTATTTAAAATAATCTTTTTCTAAAAACACCTACTGCAATACATACCATTAACGCAACTAAGTAGAATACGCCATACATAATTCTTTCTTGTATACTATGGTTTTTAACATTCGGTGCGGAAAGTACATACATAATAAGGTAGCCTCCAATTAAGCCTCCAATATGTCCAGCATTATCAATCGCAGGACTTAAGAAGCCCCATATAATATTTATAGCCATTAAAACCATATAATTTCTTGACAAATGCTGAATACCTGACTGATAAGGATAGAACTTTGCCAAAACTAAGGTCGATGCAAAAAAACCGAAGATAGCTGTACTTGCTCCTGCAGAAATCGATGCATTAAATGCAAAGCTCGCTGCATTCCCTAAAAGTGCACTAAATAAGAATAACAAGAAATATCTAAAATGTCCTATGATGCTTTCCAATTGTGCGCCCAAATAATAGACGATTATTCCATTAAAAAGGATATGTGATAGACCAATATGTAAAAAAGCTGGTGTAATTAACCGCCACCACTGCCCAATCACAATAAGTTGATTTACTTTAGCTCCAAAAAGCATCAATACAAAAGGATTTTCACTTCCTCCGTTTATAGTCATTAATAGATACATAACGATCATAATAGCAAGAAGTATATAGGTTACAAAAGGTTTCTTTCGCCAATTGTATCGCCAGTTATTTATTTTATGTTTCATTCTAGTTTGATTCATTCGCTAAGTCCTTTCACAAAGAAAACATCAAATCAGTAGTAATTATATCATAATTTATACATAAAAATTGAATTTTTAATAAAAAATACTAGAATAATTATGAAAGTCGTGTTATTCTATTAATCGCAATGTATTTACTAAATTGTAGATATGTAAACTTTTTCTGATTTGGAGGGAACAGCATGCGCGTAAACATTACTTTAGAATGTACTGAATGTGGTGAACAAAACTACATTTCGACAAAAAACAGACAAACAAATGATCAACGTTTAGAAATGATGAAATATTGTCCACGTGAACGTAAGCAAACTTTACACCGTGAAACTAAAAAATAATCATAAAAAAAGGTGAGATTGCAAAATCTCATCTTTTTTATTTTGTCTACTAATCGTTTGACTCTGCGTATTCCCCTACTTTAAAATAGGCATCGAATATTTGTCGTGACATCTCTATGTTAATCGTTCCAGGATATTCAACCGGTAAATAAGGAATAACAATTGCGATCGCAATCTCTGGATCATCATAAGGTGCATAACCGACAAACGTCTTGTTCGTTACGTCTTCCGTAATTCTTCCTAAATTATCATCCCAAAACTGCGCCTCGGCATGACCTGTTTTAGCAGCTGCCACATATGGTGCGTCATTATACTCTCTAGGAGAGGGACCATAGTTACCATTTACAACTTGGTAGAATCCTGTTTGCACACGACGCATTTCTTCAGGTGATGCATCCACATAATTCATAACTTTAGGTTCAATATCCGTTACCAGTTGTCCAATTTCACCAGTTTCTGTTTCTGATGACCGAATTTGAGAAACTAAACGTGGAGCGAAACGTGTGCCTCCATTTGCAATTGTCGCTGAATATTGTGCCAATTGCATCGGTGTATAGGTATCAAACTGTCCGAAAGTAAAGAACATTGCTTGAGCAGGATCTTGTGCAACGTTTGCCAAGCCCGTTTGTTCATTAGGTAAATCAATACCTGTTAATGTACCTAAACCAAATTGTCTAAAGTATTTACGCATCGTCTCTGTCGTTGCTTGAGGCTGAATCGGAACAGACTGATTCGGACGATAATCCCAATACCCACCTATTCTCATTGCAATTTGTGCCATATAAACGTTTGAAGAATATTGTAATGAAGCAATATCATTCACTTGAACACGACCAAAACGGTTGAATACTGAAGAAATGTTTTGTGAGCCCGTAAAACTTAACGGGGCCTCCAATATTGTATTGTTATTTAATGTAATCGCGTCTGTCATATACCCAGTTAAAACAGTCGCACCCTTTACAGATGATCCCATAACAAAAGCTTTTTGGATATTTCCCAGTGAGTCGTCAACAATTCGACCATCCCTTACTTCCTTACCAGACATCCCTAATATATTTCCGTTTTTTGGATTAATTGCCACCGCATAAACTCTATCATTTAAACCAGTTCCTTTAGATAAAGTATCCAACACAATTTGATCAAGTCTTTCTTGAAATTCTAAATCAATTGTAAGGACTAAGTTATCACCTTGTTCTCCTGAATAGATGGTTTCTTGACTTAATATATCACCTTGATTGTCTGTTTCCGTTCGTGAACGTGATTTACTTCCACGTAAAATAGTTTCAAAACGTTCTTCCAGCTGACTCGTTCCGACGCGATCGTTACGAGAATAACCTTTTGCTAAAAGAGCATTTTCACTAGATTGTGGAATACCTTGCTCTTCTGAAGAGACACTTCCTAAAATACTCGCTAACGTTTCTTCTTGTGGATAGATGCGCTCCCAATCCGTTCCAGTAGTAATACCAGGTAACTGCTTTGAATGTTCATTCACTTTTGCAATCTCTTCGTCCGTTACTTCCTGATTTTTTACCGTTACAGTTGTTAAGGCATAAGCAGCGTTCATTCTTGTAAAAATTGCCACAGCTTTAAGCTCTTTATCTGTAAACCGTAATAACTCTGCCTCACTAATTAATTCTAAAGAATCATTATAAGAAAACTCATCAGCTTTTAGATCATTCTCTCTAATATGATCTCTAACTCGTTCTTCGATTTCTTCTATGTTTGTGGCATAATAATAATCTTTTAAGTCACGCATACTTAGATCGCTACGCTCTTCTTCAAATGGCGTTGAATGTGGAATTTCAATCAAAGTAGCAAGGTTGTATGCTACATCTGCCATGCTTTCTACTTGAGTATTAGATCCTCTTGTATATCGAATTATACTACTGGCTTCATTACTAACTAATGGCCGTAATTTCGCATCATAGATGCCTCCTCGAGGAACATTGCCTCGTACAACTGTACTTTCCGTTCGCTCTACTTCCGCTTGAAACTCTTCTCCTTTAATTATTTGTAAGTAACCTGTACGAATGATTAAAGCTACAAATAATAAGAAGACAATAAAGAATAATAAGTTTAAACGAAAAGGAATATGTGATTTTGTTTGTTCTTTTCTACTATTTTTTTGACCAGTCATCTTTTTACCTCTTTTTTTATTTCGAGATTCTAAATTAATCTATATGGTAGTTTAACAAATTTAATCTCCTAATGCATTATAATTCCTTAATAATTCAAGATGTTTTCAATCTTTATTAACATGACTATATTTAATTCAATCATTAATGAGGGGGTTTAATAGCTTTAAAACATTCGATTCTTTTCGCAAATAGTAATTGACGGTTTATACATATATTGATATACCACTTGTGAATTAACGAGCATAAAAATGGATACGGAGGGAAATATGATGAAGTTACAAGACAAAGTTGCAATTATTACAGGTGGGGCTGTGGAGTTGGTAAAGGTATCGCTCTAGCTATGGCAAAAGAAAGTGCAAAAGTTGTCATTGTAGATGTCAACGAAGATGCAGGAAACGAGACCATAGCAGAATTAAAAAAACACTCAGACGCACACTTAATTATTAGTGACATTTCCAAAAGAGAAAACTTAACAAAAATTGTTGAAGAAACAATTAAAACTTTTGGTGGAATAAATATCCTTGTAAATAACGCGCATGTATCAAAACAGAAACCATTTATAGATACTAAACAAGAAGATTTAGATTTATCTTTCAATACGAGCTTTTACCCTACTTTTTTCTTAATGCAAGAAGTTTATCCTGAATTAAAAAAATCTAAAGGAAAAGTCATTAACTTTGCATCTGGCGCTGGTATAAGTGGTCAACCGACACAATCTGCTTATGCCGCTGCTAAAGAAGCAATCCGTGGATTAACACGTGTCGTTGCGAATGAATGGGGCCCAGACGGTATTAACGTTAATATTATTTCGCCATTAGCAATGACACCAGGTATCGAGCAATGGAGTCAAAATGACCCTACTCAATACAATCAAATGCTTCAATCTATTCCATTACGCTACATCGGGGATCCTGAAGAAGATATTGGGAAAGTAGCCGTTTTCTTAGCAAGTGATGATTCGAAATATATCACGGGTCAAACATTTATGGTGGATGGCGGAACAACAAAAGTTTATTAAAAAAATGAAAAACTCCCTAACGACAGGAATCTTTCCGTATCGTTAAGGAGTTTTTTTAGTACTTATTTTGCTTCTTCATATCTTCTTGCTACTTCTTCCCAGTTTACTACTTTCCAGAATGCATCTAGATAGTCAGCACGTAGGTTTTTGTAGTTTAGGTAGTAAGCATGTTCCCAAACGTCTACACCTAAAATGGGTGTTTTACCGTCTGTTAATGGTGAGTCTTGGTTTGGTGTATTCGTAACTTCTAATTCACCATTGTTTACAACTAACCATGCCCAACCTGATCCAAATTGACCAGTTCCAGCAGTCTTAACTTTAGATTTTAATTCATCTAAACTACCGAAAGTTTCGTTAATCGCATCTGCAAGTGCACCAGTTGGCTCGTCACCGCCGTTAGGAGACATTACTTCCCAAAATAAAGAGTGGTTAGCGTGTCCACCACCATTATTACGTACAGCTGTACGAATATCTTCTGGAACTTCATCTAGTTTTGCAACTAATTCTTCAATTGATAACTTTTGTAAATCTTCGTGTCCTTCAAGCGCAGCATTTACGCCGTCTACGTAACTATTATGGTGTTTACCGTGGTGTAATTTCATTGTTTCTTCGTCAATATGTGGCTCTAATGCGTCGTGTGCATAAGGTAAGTCTGGTAATTTATAAGTCATGAATAAGATTCCTCCTTGTGTGTTTTCTTTATTGCTTATTCAATATTACTCTATCATATCAAAAAGCTAAGGTAAAACTTTTTGATTTAAGAAGCAACTTCTATATTAATTGCGATTCCATGGTTCAGTCAGTGTTAAATGACTTTGCATTTCTTTATCCATTTGTCGCTGAACCATTCGTTCTTTCCTCCGCCCTTCATAACCCGAACAGATAAACTTTTCTTCATCTGATTCAGGAACGATCTGAGGCATAACAAATGTCTCTCTATCCTCGGGCAAGACAACAAATGTTAAAAAGGATGTTGCTGCGATATAACGTTCACCTGTCAATAAATCTTCACCTATAATTTTCGCAAAAACTTCGACACTTGTATTTCCTACACCAGATACAAAACTTTCAATACAGACTGAATTATCCTCTGGCAACGGTCGCAAGAAATTCATATTATCAATCGATGCGGTCATGCTTAACGTATTCGTCAATCTTGTTTGTGAAATAGACGCCGCATTATCTAACCAATGCAATAATTGCCCACCAAATAAATTCCCAAATGTATTGGTGTGAAACGGCATAATTCGATGTGTTTGAATCGCGATTGTATCTCGACACTTTAAAACCCTGCTCATCGTATAATCCTTTCTAAATAGCAGTTATCTAGATCCAGTATTTCTTCTCAAAACAAATTTTCTTAGTGGAATAGCTACAATTGGTAATATAACCATACTTGCGACCATTTCAATGATCCCATTAGAAGCAATAACGGCTCCTAAAGCGCCCATTAATGCTGAGAATGGAATACCTAAGGCAGCTGCGTATGTTTCCCCTGCGAGGAAATAAATGCCTCCTAGAACTAGAATTGTGTTCATGGCTGTACCAATTAAAGCAGTCACAGAATAAATCCAGCGATTTGAAGTACGTTTGATCAGCGCCTCAAAAACTAAACCACTCACCCACCCAACTAATAAACGTGGTAAAACTGAAATTAATGGATTTAAAAAGACGACGTTAAATGGTGTGGGTTGAATATAAGCACGAATCATACTTAATAAGCCCCAGACAGCACCAACTGTTAAACCTGTTTTACTACCAAATAAAACAGCGGATAAAATAACAGTTATATGTACAATCGTTACATCTAATGGCCCTAATGGTATATACCCTAACACGGGTACGAATGTTTGAATAATTAAAATTGCCACAATCATCGCGATGATTGTCATTTGGAAAACATCTTTATTTTTCTTCATCTTTGCACCTACTTTTTATACTCTAAGTTTATTATATCACCAAAAAGAGATTTTCCATTTTAAAATATATCAATTAGGCATATTTTTTTCTTATTATCTTCATATACAAAAGTTATAATTAATCTAAATAACATTTACATTTGGTTATGAATTCGCTAAACTGACTTAAGTTGAATGATTAAGGAGTTATTAAATGCACACATATATGAATACCGTTATTAAAAATCCGAAAGAAATTTATACTGGAAGAAACATGAAAAACAAACATTATTTTTCCATTATCTTTATGGTAACAGCTTTTATAACAATTTTATCCATTATAGGCTTTATTCCAGCTGCTCAATCTGTTCAAGAGGATTTTGAGGAAATTAGAAACTCAATCCCCGAATTCCAACTCGAAAACGATCAACTTTCTAGTGAAGGCAGTAGTTACGTATATCAAACAGATAGCTTGCTCTTTTATTTTGATGCTGAAGACAATATAGATACTGAATTAATTGATGATAATATGGATTCTCAAACAGTACCGGTTTCAGTTGGCGTTTTAAAAGATGGCCTTTATGCCAATCTCTTAGGGCGTGGTTATTCTCTGGCATATTCTGATATAGAAAACTTTACCGCAGCTGATCTTGATGATTTGTTTCTTCGTATTTCAGATGTATCCATCGTAACACTGTTACTTGTCGGTTTATTTATGTTCTTATTTCAGTTCTTTTC
Source organism: uncultured Carnobacteriaceae bacterium (assembly GCA_964624875.1). Classification (GTDB taxonomy): domain Bacteria; phylum Bacillota; class Bacilli; order Lactobacillales; family Carnobacteriaceae_A; genus Atopostipes. The sequence continues at coordinate 106,207 of CAZUZA010000001.1, forward strand.
ATTTTTTTACCAGCTCTTTGTCATCTCTTTAGTTGCAAATATCATGGTACTATTTAGCGGACTAAGGTTAAGATTACTACAAACAATGAAGATGACGCTACTTGCAAATATTATCCCGATGGTTCTTGCAACAGTCGTATCTGCTTTTGTTTTTCCAGTATATTATCAATTTGAAATTGTCATGATTATGACGCTTATTATATTCTATATTAGTTTGAATGAAATGAAAAAACGAATCAAAACAAATAATGCATAATAAAAAAGCACAACTCTTATTTTTACAAATTTGAGTTGTGCTTTTTTCTATTTAATATTATTTTCTTCTGTTTTTCTTTTCTCGTCTTTGCTCTTGTCGTTTTTGTTCCGCATTTTTTTGTTTTCGTAATGTACGAAGTTTTCTCTTATAACCTGGCTTCACATTTTTCTTCGACTTATGAGCTAATCCTTCAATCTCAGAATCATAATCTAGTTTTTGATTCGGTCTTCTTCGAGCTGCTCTACGAGTAGGTGCTTTAACAATTTCACCATTCTTTATCATCTTCTCTTTGAACTTCACACCTGTGTTTTCGATTGTTTGAATATCGTCTTCTTCACCTGGAGAATACAATGTAATCGCAATTCCAGATAAATTATTACGACCTGTACGACCAACACGGTGTACAAAGTAAGATAAATCTTGAGGTAATTCTGTATTTATAACATGTGAAACACCTTCAATATCAATTCCACGAGCAGCTAAATCAGTTGCTACGATATATTGATATTCTAAGTTTCGAATGTTACGCATTTCTCTTCTACGTTCACGAGAATCTAAACCACCATGAATTGTTCCAACGTTTAACCCTTTGTCCGATAATCTTTTTGCTAGTTCTTCAACTTTATCTTGAGTATTCGCAAATATTAAAACTAAATACGGACTACCGATTGTTAAAATTTCATATATCACATCGAAACGATCCTTACTTTTGGTTGAAATTAACCAGTTATCAATTAAATCAGAAATAACTTCTTTGTTTTCAATTTCAATCATAATTGGACCATTCATATATTTTTGTAAAAATGGTTGTAATTTTTGAGGAATCGTCGCAGAGAATACTAAGAACTGACTACTTTGTGGAATTGTACCAGCTATTCTATCCACTTCTTCGATAAATCCTAAATCTAATGTCATATCTGCTTCGTCAACAACCATTGCAAATGCAGTATGTGCTTTTAAGTCATTTGAAACGATTAGATCGTGTAATCTTCCTGGTGTTCCAATAACAACGTCTGGTTGTGAAGTTTGTAAAGCTTCCATTTGTTTGTTTTTATCTGTTCCACCTATATAACGTGCCACTTGGATTTCCCAAGGCGCATGGCTTGCTAACTGCAGTGCTGCTTGATAGATTTGTTCTGCTAACTCGCGACTTGGTGCTGTAATAACAATTTGTACTTGATTAACATTTTCTTTTAATTGGTTAAAAAGAGGTATTAAGAATGCGTGAGTCTTTCCTGAGCCTGTCTTTGATTGTCCTATAATGTCTCGGCCAGATTGAATCTGTGTAATAACTTCTTTTTGAATATCTGTTGGTTCCTTAAAGTGTAATTCTTCCAGTGCATCTAATAAATATGGTTCTAAATTAAATTGTTTAAAACTATTCGTCATATGGTACTTCTCCCCTATCTGAATCTCGAGCCTTATTCTACCAAAGTCTAGAGCTTATCGCTAGTTAATTATTTTAGAATATCACTAAGAAAAGTTGATTCAGGTGTAAATAAAACGTAAAATGAGCTTATGTCATTTTAGAAAAGGAGATAGTCATTATGTCTCGTAACCAAAAAGCTTTATTTATTATTTTCGGTGGTACAGGTGATTTAGCTTATCGTAAATTGTATCCCGCACTATATAGACTCTATTCAAAAGGCTATTTAAACGAAAATTTTGCAGTAATCGGAACAGCCAGAAGAGAATGGAGCGATGATTACTATCAGCAAGTTGTTTATAAATCAATAGAAGATATTCAAACTTCTGAAGAAAATGCCAAAGATTTTGCTAGTCATTTTCGCTATCAATCACATAATGTCAAAGATACAGAAAATTACCGTACACTTTTAACGCTGGCTAATAAGCTAGATGAAGAGTATAACCTTGAAGGCAATCGTGTGTTTTACTTGTCGATGTCTCCTAGCTTCTTCGGTACAATCACTTCTCATTTACGTAAAGAAAATCTAGTTACTGAAAATGGTTTTAATCGTGTGATTATTGAAAAACCTTTCGGAACAAACTTACACGATTCAAACGCACTAAACGATGAAATTTTAGAATCCTTTAACGAAGAGCAAATTTATCGTATTGATCACTATCTTGGTAAGGACATGGTCGAAGCTTTAATTCCTTTACGTTTTGGAAATCCATTATTAAAAAACATTTGGAATAAAGATTTTATCTCAAACATGCAAGTAACACTCGCGGAAGATATCGGTGTTGAAGAACGCGGATCATACTATGAGCAAAGTGGCGCTTCACGCGACATGGTTCAAAACCACGTCTTGCAAATTGTTAGTCTACTCTTTATGAATGAACCTGAATCAAATGATTCGACTGATATTATTAAAGCAAAAGTTCAAGCATTGAAGAGCTTACAACTTGTTACAAATGAAAACGTCCGAGAAAAATTTGTCCGTGGACAATATACAACCACTCCAGACGATAGGGATCTTTTAGATTACCGTTCTGAACACGAAGTCAGTCCGGAATCCGTTGTCGAAACTTTTGTTGCTGGTAAAGTTGAATCGAATGATGAGAATTGGAAAGGTATTCCGATCTATATTCGTACAGGTAAACGTATGGAAGATAAAGTCACACGAATTGATATCGTCTTTAAACATTCGGATGATTTAATCTTTGCTAATAGTCATATAGCTGAAAATATTTTGACGATACACATCGGACCAAAAGAAGGTATTTCATTCCAGCTAAATAACAAACAAGTCGGTTTAGGCTCTCTGTTAAAACCTATTTCTTTAGCTTACGAAATAGAAGATCAATCTGCTGAAGACTATGAAAAACTTATTTTAAATGCGCTACAGCAGAATAAAGCAAGTTTCGTGCATTCTGATGAAGTTGCAGCTTCTTGGAAGTATATTGATGCTATCCGCGACGCATGGGAAGTAGACTCAAGTGATTTAAAGCTATACCCTGCAAACACAAATGGTCCAAAAGAAGCTTCGGATCTATTAGAAAAAGATGGTAATTATTGGATTTGGTAAATTATACTAAGGGCAAGGTGGATATCCTCCACCTGCCCTTAATTTTTGGAGTATAAGTCGATTTGCTCTATGACAATGAATTTGATATAATTGCATGACGATTTTTTATACATATGTATAATTTATAATGAAATATTCTATGAGGAGGTATTGAGTTGGATTACAAAAATATAATCGCTGAAGATTTATCCACTCAATTGAGTGAGCACTTATCACTCGAACAAATTATTCAATTACTAGAAAAACCAAAAAATGATGAACATGGTGACTTAGCATTTCCTACTTTTCAACTAGCAAAAGTATTCCGTAAAAACCCTGCTGAGATTGCAAAAGATATAGCTGAAAACTTTTCTTCTGATGTTGTTGAATCAGTTGATGTTATCGGACCATATTTAAACTTTAAATTAGACAAGCAAAAAGTATCAACGCAAGTCTTAAACGAAATTTTGTCATTAAAAGGTGCTTATGGGAATCAAGATAAAGGAAAAGGTAAAAATATACCACTTGATATGTCATCACCAAACATTGCTAAACCAATGTCTATGGGTCATTTACGATCGACCGTTATTGGTAATGCACTATCGAATATTGTAGAAAAATTAGGTTTCCAACCTGTTCGTATCAACCACTTAGGTGATTGGGGTACTCAATTCGGACGTTTAATTACAGCTTACAAAATGTGGGGAGAAGAAGAAAAAGTTCGTGCGAACCCTATTAAAGAATTAAACGAATTGTATATTCGATTCCACGAAGTACTTGAAGAAGAACCTGAACTTGAAGATACTGGCCGTGAGTGGTTCAAGAAACTTGAAGATGGCGACGAAGAAGCTACTGAATTATGGCGTTGGTTCCGTGATGAATCACTAAATGAATTCAACAAAGTTTACAAGCGTTTAAGAGTTTCTTTTGATTCGTACAATGGTGAATCTTTCTACAACGATAAGATGGATGAAATTGTTGAGATCTTAGAAGAAAAAGAATTATTAGTTGAAGATCAAGGTGCACAAGTTGTTCGTTTAGATGAATTTGATTTACAACCTGCTCTAATTAAAAAACAAGATGGTGCAACACTTTATATCACTCGTGATATCGCTGCTGCCCTATTTAGAAAACGTAACTATGATTTTGAACAATCTTTATATGTTGTTGGACAAGATCAAATCTATCACTTCACTCAATTAAAAGCTGTTTTAAATAAAATGGGCTATGAGTGGGAAGAAGATATTCACCACATCAGCTTTGGTTTAATTTCAATTGATGGTGAAAAAATGTCTACCCGTCGTGGTAAAGTTGTCTTACTTGAAGATGTTTTAGATGAAGCTGTAACTCGTGCTGCAAACCAAATCAACGATAAAAATCCTGGTTTAGAAAACAAAGAAGAAGTTGCTGAACAAGTTGGTGTGGGTGCTGTAGTATTCCATGATTTACAACATGATCGTCGTAACAACTTTAATTTCAACTTAGATGATATCGTTCAATTTGAAGGAGAAACTGGGCCGTATGTTCAGTACACTCGCGCTCGTGCACTAAGTATTTTAAAAAGAGCTGGCGTAGACCCAACTCATTTTGAAGACGAAAAAGAATTCACATTAACTGATTCTTATAGCTGGTCAGTTGTAAAATTAATTCAATCATTTGATGATGTACTTGACCGTGCTTATCGTGAATTTGAACCTTCAGTTATTGCAAAACATGCATTAAGTATGGCGCAAGCTTTCAATCGTTTTTATGCAAACGTCCGTGTGTTAGAAGACGGACCTGAAAAAGACAGTCGCTTAGCTTTAGTCTACGCTGTTGCATTAATGTTAGAGGAAGACCTAAGAATTTTAGGTGTTCAGGCTCCTGATGAAATGTAATTTATTATAGAAAACATAAAAAAACTGGTTCTCACCTATTCAATTAGGTTTGAGAATCAGTTTTATTTTTTTAGCCTAATGCTACATCCAATGTCATCATAATAGCAAAACCAAACATGAAAGCTATTGTTGCTATTTCACTGTAACCATTGCTTTGCGAACTCGGTATGAGTTCTTCCACACAGACGAAAATCATAGCACCTGCTGCAAATGCTAAAGCATAAGGGAGTACAATCGTCATTTGAGAAACTAATAACGCTCCTATTGTCGCCGCTACAATTTCTGGAAGTGCACTTGACTGCCCTAAGTTAAAGGCATGTGCCTTACTTTTACCACCTGCACGTATGGGCATAGATAAAGCTGCTCCTTCAGGAAAATTTTGCAAACCTATCCCTAGTGTAAGTACAATCGCACTTGCTAATGTTGATGCGCCCTCTCCGGCTGCACCAAAGGCAACACCAATCGCTAAGCCTTCAGGTATATTATGAATTGTCACTGCCAAAAAAAGTAATGCCGTTGAAGACAAAGTGGATTCAACCCCTTCTCTCTCTTTTACCCCTTTTGCTCGCATATGAATATGTGGGACAATCCCATCTATCACTCTTAAAAAGAAGCCTCCAAATAAGAAACCAATAACCGCTGGTAAAAAAGACCAGATACCGTAGCCACCTTCTTCAGCAAATTCGATCGATGGTGCAAGTAATGACCAATAACTTGCAGCAAACATAACACCCGCTGCAAAGCCGTTCATAATAGCTAATAATTTTTCATCCACTTCATGAAATAAAAACACTAGACTTGATCCCAAGGCAGTTACTAACCATGTAAATGTGCCGGCTAAAGTAGCTTGCCATACGGGACTTAACTCTATAAACCATTCCAATATAATCTACTCCTAACTTTAGGTTTTCATAATATTATTTTTAGTCTCGCTTAAATATTTAGGTTATTATATCAACAATCACATTTTTATGCATTTATTTACTGTTAAAAAACAAAAAACTTCCCATAAATTTTAATGAGAAGTTTTTCCTTAATTACTTTGATTGTTTAAACATATAAATAAATACTAAAGAACATAAATCCAGCACCAGCTATTACAAACAAATGCCATACGACATGCATCCAGCCATTTTCTTTCATTTGGTAAAATATTGTTCCTACAGAATAAAAAATTCCACCAGTAAATAACAATATAATTCCCATTACGTTAAAAGATAAATACAATGGATAAATGAGCAATAGTCCCATCCACCCCATTAATAAATACAAATAGGTACTTAATTTTGGAAAACGATTTGTCCACACGACTTCGAAAATAATTCCAGCTAATGCAATTGTCCAGACAACACCTAGAAATACATAACCCATTGTCCCACCTACAGTAGCCAATAAGTATGGTGTGTAGGAACCTGCTATTAACAAATAAATTGAAGCATGATCAATTTTCTGGAATATATCTTTCATATTTGTAAAACTCAGTGAATGATACATTGTAGACGAGAAAAACAAGGTAATTAAACTGGCTCCATAAATGATGTAAGAAGTGAGTTCTGGTACGGACAACGTTGGTGCAACTAGTGCTTTTTGAATCAGCATGATAAGACCTATAACCCCTAATACCGTAGCAATACCATGGGTTAGTGCATTAAATACTTCAATAAGAATCTCATTTCTATTTCTTGTCATAGTTTCTCTACTTATCATCTCTATGAACCTCCCAAGTTTCAATCCAATTTATCATTCTGATAGTGCTTTTCTAAATCCATCCCTCTAAAACTTTGTTGTCTTAATGCTTCATAAATGATAATTGCTGCTGTATTCGATAAATTTAATGAACGAATATGGGTATCATCCATTGGAATTCGGATACATCTCTCTTCATTTTCTCGCATGAACTTTTCTGGTAGTCCAGTCGTTTCTTTACCGAAGATAAAATAATGATCTTCATTCGTATCGGAGTAGTCAACTTCTGAATACGTTTTGTGGGCAAATTTAGAAACTAAGTGGATTTGGCCATCCTTTGCATATTCTAAAAAAGCACGTAAGTTTTTATGGTAAGTAATTTTTAAGTCATTCCAATAATCTAGGCCTGCTCTTCTTAAATGCTTATCATTTAAGTCAAAGCCTAATGGAAATATTAAGTGTAAGTGTGCATCTGTACCAGCACAAGTCCGTGCAATATTTCCTGTGTTTGGTGGTATTTGCGGTTTATATAATACAATATGATTCATTTAGCATTTTCCTTTATAAGTTACTTTTCAGTTCGTTAATTGCCAAACTGAATTCTTCAATTGTTTCTGTCTCTTCTTCTCTTTCAAGTGCTTCTTCTAAAAATGTAATGATTTGAGTATTCGGTTGGCGAGTCATAATTTTAGAAATTGCCCATGCCGACGTTCCACGAATCATCGGACGAGGATCCGTTTCAATTAATTCCAATAATTTAGGAACAGCTGACTTATCTCTATAGTTGGCTAATGCAATAATGGCATTTCTTTGAAGAGGCTTCTTTCCTCGCCAAGATCCAGCCATCTCACCAAACTGATCTTTAAATTCTCGATTGGACAAAGACAACATCGGTTCTAGCTCTGGACGAACCTTGTTATAATCGGGTTCCATCTCCTCATGCAGGTGAAAATCGACACCACGGTTGTATGGACAAACTATCTGACAAATATCACAACCATAGATGACTTTCCCCATTTTACGACGATATTCATCTGGCATATATTTTTTTGTTTGTGTTTGGTACGATAAGCACTTTTGGGCGTTTATTTCACCATTCCCAAGCAATGCTTGTGTAGGACAACCATCAATACAACGTCTACAATCACCACAATCGTAATCTACTGGTGCGTCAGCTTCGAAAGGTATATTCGTTATTATTTCACCCAAATATACATAAGAACCAAACTCTTTAGTGATCAATAAACCGTTACGCCCAATAAAGCCAATTCCTGATCGTGCAGCTACGGCGACGTCAATTAACTCTCCCGTATCAACCATCGGCTTAAACCTTGCCTCAGCACCTAGCTCTTCTTGCATGTAGTCAATGAGTTCATCAAGGTGTTCTCTTAATATAAAATGATAGTCTCTACCCCAAGACGCACGAGCAAACTCTCCACGACGCTCACCTCGTACTCGTTTAGGTTCATTTTCTATACGCGAGGGATAAGCTAGTGCAATTGATATAATGGATTGTGGATTACCAAATATTTTATCTGGATAAATTCGTTCTTCTAGAACTTTGTGCTCGAATCCCGATTGGTGTCCTTTTTTATGTTGCTCTTTAATGGAAATTTCCAGCTCATAAAAAGGTTCGGCACTTGCGAAACCAATTTTATTGATGCCTATTTCATAAGCTTTGTTTATAATTTTTTCTTTTATAAGAGAATAGTCCATTTCGATTCTCCTCACCTCAATTTGTTCTTTTAATTATAACAAAAATAATGGTGATTTTATGTACAAAAACAAAAAAACGTACTGCTTCGGTGATCATCACGGCGAAACGGTACGTTAATTAAGTCATTGATTGTCATCTTTTTAGGTCAGCTCATATCAGCTAACTGACATAAAAGGATGGGTCAAAAGAACTTATACCAACAATAGTACCATATAGAGGATACTATTGCAAACTTAACATTATTTTAACATCTCGCGTTCAATTTCATCCCGGATAATTTCTTCTTCTAAATAACGTTCCAAATGAATGAGTTGATTTTGGACATGCAGGATTGAAGTTTGTGTAAGCGAGTTTGCTTTTTTAGCTAACATTTTCTTAGTTGCAGCACCCGTTTGTGGTGCTAGGAAATATGCGGCTACTGCGCCTGATAGTGCGCCAACAATAAGTCCAGCACTTAACTTGTTTCTTTGTTTCATTTGAAGTCCTCCAGTCTATTATGATCCTCTATATTATATAATAGAATTTTTGAGATACAAAATGTTTCAGTTGTAATTATTCGATACATCCTGTTTGTATTTTCAGATCAGACATATTTAGCGGTAATGGATAGATTATACAAGTAAAATCTATTATACTTATGTTGTAGATTTGAATATGGCTTTTTTAGAAAGAGAATGATTAGATTGAAAATTGGAGCGCGAACATTTAAGACAGGTTTATCTGTACTGTTAGCTATTATGATTCCCCCATTAATTGGTTTGGAAGACAGTATCGGATTGACGACAGCAGCAGTCGTATTTTCGATGTCCCCTTCAGTACAGGAAACATTTATTACCACAAGAAATCGTTTAATCGCTAACGTTATTGGAGGTTTACTTGCTTTTATCGTTGCACGATTTTTCGGTGATACACCTATCATGATTGCCTCAGCGGCGGCTTTGTTAATTGCTATCTTGCATCAGTTAAAACTAGATAACGTGATTGGTTTATCTGCATTAACACTTATTAATGTTATGTTATTCCCTGGACCTAGTCTATTATTTACTGCAATTCGAAGAGTATCTGGTACTCTTGTGGGGGTGTTGATTGCCTTTTTAGTGAACACATTTGTTCTCCCCCCTAAATACGATGTTAAATTTTATGAAGCGACGATTTCAACGACCGATGATTCGATGAAATATGTTCGATCGATGTTACGAAAAAATGCACAATTTCCAATTATGTCAACTGATCTAGATGAAATTGGAAAGCAGCTTGAGACAATCAATAAATTTTATGGTTATATGAAAGATCCTGTTTACAAGCGTTTCATAAATGAAAAATATTACTCCATGCTTCGCTTTTTAGTGGTCTGTCGACAGTCCATTGTAGCGAATAGAGCGTTACATGATTTAGCTCTTACTTTACATTTATCGGAAAATACAGTGAACCACTTACCAAGAGAGCTACGCACTTTGATTCGTGAGCGCATGGAAACTTTAATGACTGCACATGAACAAATCTTACTGAAATGGAATGGACGGATTTTACCAGGTGAAGTAAATTTTATGGCTTACCAATCCGACTTACGTCTTAGTTTTATGAAGGCTTTTTATCAAGAAGCTTCTTCAGATGAAGCGATGGAATATGATTTTTCAAAAGGAAATGACTTACTGTCGATTATGAGTGAAATTTTTGATTATGATCGAGATCTACAACATTTCAATAAGTTAACGAATAGCTTTGTTCGCCATCAGCGAAGTGACCAAATTAAATAATTTCAACAGAAAAAGTGCCTTAGGATGAAGTTTCCTGGGCACTTTTTTAGTTTATAAATATTTTCCGGTCATTTGCTTATACCGGTTATACCATAAATCAACATAATCTTTTGAGAAAGGACCTCTTTCTTCCCTTATCCAACTCACTAGAATTTTGACATGTTCATTTAAAATAGGATCGATTTCATCTGGATAACCATATTTGCGACCATGCACTTCATATTCATCAACATCTAGTAGTCTTTTCTCACCATCTGGAAAGATTTTAACATCTAGATCGTAGTCTATATATTTTGCACCTTCGCTATCGATTAAAAACGGTGAAGCCATATTACAATAATAAGAAATACCTTTTTGACGAATCATCGTAACTATGTTAAACCAATATTTCTCATGGAAATATACTAGTGCCGGTTCTCGTGTTCGCCATCTTCTTCCATCAGACTCTATAACAAGTGTGTGGTCATTACAACCAATTAACGCATTCTCAGTGGTCTTTAGAACCATCGTGTCACGCCATGTCCGATGTAAGCTACCATCATGTTTATAGCTTTTTATTGTAATAAAGTCGCCCTCTCTTGGTTTATTTTTCATCTATTTATCCAACTCTCACAAAATTCTTTACTTATTCCCTAGAATAAATAATTCTCATGTACGATTGTAACATAAATATATGAAAATAGAGTCAAGGAAGGTTCTTTTAATTGAAATCAATTAATGTTGCTCTAATAATGGAGCAAATTGTTCGACAACTTGGCTTCCAGTACTGTCTTCAATCAGGATGATAGATAAGAATGTGTGTGCATCTGCATCAAAGACAAGTAAGAAACCATCACTGTTGTTCTCACCCTCATTTTCCGCTGATTGGACTTCTGTAGTTCCTGTTTTCGCAGCTAATGTTAATGGTGAATCATGAAGTAAGTGTGCTGTCCCGTTAGGACTCTCTGCTACTTGAATCAGTAACTCTGTAATTATATTCGCACTCTCTGATGTGACCGGTTGTGATACTTCAGGGTCTTCTTGATTCAGTTCTAATACCGGATATACTAACTCCCCTTCATTTGCGAAAGGACTAAAGAAAATAGCCTGCTGGATTGGACTGATTAATAACTCACCTTGTCCGTAAGCTGTATCTGATAGAATCATTTCATTATTTAATGAGTTGCTGTTGGAAACTTGAGCTGGTTCCATATAAAATGGCAAATCAAATGTTTCACCAAATGGAAATTGCAATAAACCATTCATATATGTTTCTGCACCCATTTCAAGTGCTTCTCGAGCAAAGAAAATATTGTCTGAATAAACTAAAGCGTCCTCTAAATTTACTTCGGTCGGTTGATCGCTAACACGGGTTACAACAAAATTCCCCCAAGTGTCATCTTTTTGCCATTGATACCCTTGAATCGAATGTCTCTTCTCTAAAGTCGTTACTCCTTCGTCAAGACCAATAGCGCCCGTAATGGCTTTAAAGGTTGAGCCCGGTGCGTAGCGTGCGGTATAACGCGATAAAAAAGGGCTCTCTGCATTTTCTACATAGGCTTGGTATTGTTCTGTACTAATTCCACGAGCCATCAGCGTCGGGTCGTATGATGGCGAGCTCGTTAAAACAAGTAACTCACCTGAGGTAGGTTCCGTTACAACAGCAGCCCCACTTTGACCATCTAAATGATTGTAATATTCTTGCTGCATGCTTCTGTCAATTGTTAACGTAATGTCTTCACCATTCTCAACTGGTGCTTCTTGTAGGGTCATTTTTACATCACCACTACTTGTTAAAATTTGAATAGTGCCACCTTTTTTACCCCGAAGCCTAGAATCAAAAGCAGCTTCTAGACCTGACTTTCCAATAAGATCTCCCGGCTGAAGCGTTGGATCCTCTTCAATATCTTCTGCAGACACTTCACCGGTATAACCGATTAAATGTGCGCCTGCTTCACCTAATGGATAGGCCCTTGCTGTTGTTTCTTGGTAAACGACCCCTTGCATTTCAGGACGACGATCTTCGTCAACAATCGTAAATGGTACAAATGTCTCTGCTGTTACCCAACTGGCTGCTAGTAAATTCTCTAACTGAGCAACGCTCGTATCAAATGTCTCTGCAATTGTTTCAAGGTTTTCTGCTCGTTCTGCATCTTCACCTAACATCGCAGGATACAGCCCGGCTGACCATGCTGGAGCTTTTCCTGCTAACAGTTCTCCATTCCGATCAAAAATACTACCTCGTTCTCCTTGTTGCATGTAGAGCTGAACCGTATCATTTGGTTCCATTTCAGGAAAAATTAAAGCAGGTGACCAATCAACTGTAAATTCGCCCTCATCTTCATGAAATGTTGTGTGATAAGATTGTGTTTCTAAAATTCCTAACGAAGTTTCCATTGCTACATCATAAGAAAGTTCAAACTCTTCTGTCTCTTCAACCTCATGAACTTCGATGTTTTCTACGGTCAAATCAGCCACACCTAAGCCACCATATATCGTTTCATATCTTTCTTGGACTTCTGCTTGATTATAACCCGATTCATTTAAAGAGGTCTCTGAAATTAAGTTGGTTAATTTTTGATAATCTTGGACACCTAGAGCCTCTGTAAATAATTCTGATGTCGCATGAACGCGGTCTTTTCTTTGTTCCTTTTGCCAATGATTATAGCCAAATACTGCAGCTATCCCTATTAAGAGCATTAAGACGCCCACACCCACAAAAAGGAAAATTTTCTTGTTATTCGATTCATTTTTAGATGATGACCTTCTCATTTATATGCCCCTTCCACTTAAAACAACGTAATTTCAGTAAAAGCATGCCAGATTTTTTTTTGAACGGTTGGGAAAGTATATAAATCAAAATCTTCTTCTTTAACCCACACGCAATTTTCTGGAAGTGATTCAATTAATGTATCTTCTTTTATATGTCCTTTATAAATAGATACCTGCCATTTTAAATGGCTAAACACATGCTGAATAACACCACTTGTTTGCGTATTTAACGTTGCAGATACCTGATAATTTTCATCTATATATTTTTCAACAAATTCGCTTTGAACCTCAGTTAATTGATTTAAAACGACTGGATTAAACGACTTCCATGTACCATCTGAAATAATATCTTCTACTTCAAGTAACGGGAATTGCCATAAATTAGCTAGTAACCCAGTTGATGGTCTACGTTCTAACAAGTATTCTCCTGCTTCATTTTCAAGAATTAACGCGATATAAGTAGCTGGTTTTGGCTTGTTTTTCGGTTTCTTAACCGGATAATTCTGCCACGTTTCATTAATATAAGACGCATTAAATTCTTTTACAGGTGAAATTTCTGGGAAATAATTTTTAGGCGTACAAATTGTTCGACCTAAATCCATCATTGCTTGGTTCCAATCGCCTGGTCTTTTAGGATCAATTAAATATAGACCGACTGTGTCAAATACTTTTCTGTTTTTAGCAACAGATATATCTAAGTCAATTTCAAATAATCGACTCAGCACACGCATTAAGTTCCCATCAATTGCAGGAATCGGTAAATTGAAAGCTATACTTCCAATCGCACCAGCTGTATATGGTCCAATCCCTTTTAGTTTGATGATATCTTCTGCTTTTTCAGGAAATACACCCTCATGACGTAATACGATTTGTATCGCTGCTTCCTTTAAATTTCTTGCTCGAGAGTAATAACCAAGACCTTCCCAAAGTTTTAGTACTTTTTCTTCAGGGGCCTTGGCTAGATCTTCAATTGTAGGAAACGCTTCGATAAATCGTTCAAAATAAGGTATGACCGTATCCGTTCTTGTTTGTTGTAGCATGATTTCAGAAATCCATATTTTATAAGGATCTTCCGTTAAGCGCCATGGAAAATTATGCTCGGCTTCTTGACTGTCATACCATGATAATAAAACATTACAGAATGCGCTTATTTTGTGTTCTTCCCACATTTCAATATTAAATTCTTCTTTTAATTCTTCTACTGTCCATTTAATTTCAAACACGTTTATTATAAATCCCTCTCATCTACATAACGATTAATTAATTCATTCGCATAACCTTTGGAATATAAAAAGGCTCTCAGTCTTTGAGACAATTCATAGCCTTTATATTTCCTCGAATATCGTTTCAATGCTTTTTCGGCTTGTTTTTCTAAGCCTTCGTATTCTTCGTCTTCATCTTTTTCAGTATCGATTGCTTCAATAGCTTGGTCAGCTATTTCAAAACTATAGCCTTTATTAACAAGATACTGTTTCGTTTTTTGAATACTATCAAAGGTTGAACTTTTCTTTGTTTTCGCCCATTTTTTCTCAGCTAACTGTATCGCATTTTCTAATTGCTGTTCTTCAGGGTATTCTTCTAAAGCATCGAGAATTTCGTTTTCAGAAACACCTCGCATTTTTAAATCTTGAATAATATTTCGAGTCCCTTTTTGGTTCACATTCGCCATTGTACGAACATAACTTTCCGCATAGATTAAATCATCAATTAATTTTACGGCTTTTAATTTTTCAATGATTCGATCCTCAAAATGACTTAATTCATGCTTAGCTAAATAGTCACATATTTGTTTTTCTGTTCGTAAGGAATAACTTAGGTAATTCAGTACTCTTGAATAAGCTTTATAAAAGGATTCCTCATTTTCAATTTTCTTTTGCAGCTCAGTTGTAATATGGAGCCCTTTTTTTAATTCAAAGCGCAGAAGAACTTCTTCATCTACCCCAAATGCAAACTGGTCATTAATGAAAACATTATAGCGTCCTCTACGTTTTTGTGGTTCAATCTTGGAAATGAGACGGAAACTTTTCCCGTCTGCAAGATCCTTAACCGGTTTAGCTATCTTTTTTGCTTTTTTTGGTTGTTTATCAATATGAGGTTTCTCTACGACTTCATCATCTTTTACTATTTGACTTAAATTAATTAAATTTTTCTTTACCATTAAATTGAGTCACCTTCAGTGCTTTCTTTAGTTTGTATCGCGATTTTTAAAAATATAGTCTAGCCAAGATAAACTTTTCGTACGTCCTTTGACGATATAGCCTTCTTTTTCTGGTTCATAGGCTTGTTCTGAAACAATTGTTTCTGTTTTCAATTTAGCTAAAATATCGCCTCTATCAGCGGGCACCAAAACGGTATATTCTTCTAATTCTTGTAAGATTGCTTGTTCGATAGCAGCTAATAATTTTTCTTGATCTTTGGTATCGATTACTGACACAACAACATTTGGAAAGAGCGTTGGATAAAATTGTCCTGTAATTAAATCTTTTTTGTTATAAACCGTTAACATTGGGATTTCATTCATATCCAAGTCTTTTAAAATATTTATAACGGTATCTTGATGACTCTCTATATTTGGTGCTGATGCATCAACTACATGTAATAGCAAATCAACATCTCTTGATTCTTCAAGTGTTGACTGGAATGCTTCGATTACTTGTGTAGGCAAATCTTGAATAAACCCTACTGTATCCGTCAAGGTAACCTGCAAGCCAGAATCCAATTCTAGTTTTCTAGTAATCGGATCCAAAGTTGCGAAGAGTTCATCTTTTTGATAAGTTGCACTATCTGTTAATGTATTTAAAATTGTCGATTTACCCGCGTTCGTATACCCAATTAAACCAATACGGAATAGATTACTTCGTTCTCTTTGTTCTCTTAAACGACTTCGGTGATTTTCGACTTTTTTCAATTCTTTCTTGATTTCTGTCATTTGACGATTAATATGTCGTCTATCTGTTTCTAGCTTCGTCTCACCTGGTCCTCTAGTCCCGATTCCTCCTCCTAATCTCGACATGTTAATACCATGTCCGACTAATCGAGGGAGTAAGTAGTTTAGCTGAGCTAGTTGCACTTGCAAGCCACCTTCTTTACTGGTCGCTCTTAATGCAAAAATATCGAGTATGACTTGAATACGGTCAAGTATTTTTACATCGATTTCTTTTTGTATATTTCGAACTTGTCCGGGGGATAATTCTTGGTTAAACACGACTGTTTGAGCATCAAGCTCTTCTACAAGTCGTTTTACTTCTTGAATTTTACCTTTCCCAATTAATGTTCGATTATCCATATAGTCTCTTTTTTGAGTTACTTCACCCACAACTTCAACACCTGTATTCCCTACTAACTGGCCTAATTCTTCCAGTGAGTAATTAAAATTAGCGTCTGACTCAGTTGTTTGAATGGCAACTAATATTGCTTTTTCTTTTGGTCTTTCCATCTTATTCATCCTCTAAAAAACGTTTTACCTTTGAAAGACATTCATCCATTTCTTCAGGTTTTGTCACAAAATCATACCAGTGAACGCTATCTAAACGGTTTCTAAACCAAGTTAACTGTCTTTTGGCATAACGTCTTGAATTTTGTTTAACTTGTTCGATTGCTTCTTCAAGTGGTACTTCTTCATTAAAATAAGGAAAAAACTCGCTATAGCCTATCCCCTTAGTACTCTGCGCTTCGGCTTCTGGACCTAACCTCTTCCATAGTTGACGCGCTTCTTCTTCCAATCCTTCTTCCATCATCAAATCAACACGTAAATTAATTCGATCATAAAGTAATTGACGGTCGGTATCTAAACAAACTATAAATGCGTCATAATTTGGTTCTTTATTTTTCTTTTCATTTTGAAATGAAGAAAATAATTCACCTGTTACATAAAACACTTCCATCGCTCGAATCACTCGGCGCACATTATTCGGATGGATTTTTTCTGCAGCGTCTGGATCAATTTCGTTTAATCGATTCCATAAGGCTTCATTACCTCCTGTTTGCGCAAATTCTTCTAGTTCTTTACGCAACTCCATATTCGGCTTTGCATCACTACCGTGTGAGACTGGGTATAGTAAGGACTCGATATACAAACCTGTCCCTCCAACTATAACTGGTAATTTACCACGTTGTCTTATCGCTTCAATTTTCTGTTTCGCATCTTTTTGAAAATCTGAAACATCATAATTCTCATCTATTTCTTTAAAGTCTATTAAATGATGTGGAATGTCGCCCATTTCATCGGGAGTAACTTTAGCCGTACCAATATCTAATCCTTTATAAACTTGCATGGAATCCCCACTGATCACTTCTCCGTTAAATTTTTCTGCAAGTTTTATGCTAAATGCTGTTTTTCCAACTGCGGTTGGTCCAACAATCACCACAATTTTTTCTTTCATAATCGCTAAAATTCTCCTTACTGTTACGTTATATTCTCTTACTATTATAACACAGGAATGGATGGATATCTTTCTTTTGGAATCTCACTATTCGTACCTTGTTCTCGTCTTGATATGTAAAAAAGAAGAAAAGAGTTCTTTACTCCTTTCTTCTTTATTATTTATAGATTAATGAATAGGTGTTTCATTTATTATATCTTGTAATAAGTCTGCATTAAATTCTTGTTTCTTAAGCATGGCAATTTCATGTAGATAAGGTGCTTTTTTATTTTTCTTATCTTCACCAACAAATGGTGTTTCTAAAATCTTTGGTAAATGAGCTAGTTTGGGATGATGCACAATATAGCTTAAGGCTTCAAATCCAATTTCACCAAAACCGATATTTTCATGGCGATCTTTTGCTGCTCCCTGAGGATTTTTAGAATCATTGACATGAATAACTTTCAAACGATCAAGGCCAATAATATGGTCGAACTCATCTAAAACCCAATCAAAGTCATCTCGTATTGGATAACCTGCATCATGTGCATGACACGTATCTAAAGTCACAGAAAGCTTCTCATCTAAGTCAACTAACTCAATAATTTGAGCAATTTCCTCAAAACTTCTACCGATTTCTGTTCCTTTGCCTGCCATTGTTTCTAATGCAATTTGAACGTTCTGCTCTTTCGTTAAAATACGATTTAAACCCTCCGCAATTTTTTCAATTGCAGCTTCTGGACCGGCACCGACATGGGCACCTGGGTGCATCGTCATTTGTGTTGCGCCAATTGCATCCACTCGCTTAATTTCTTCACGCATGAATTCAATAGCAAATTCGAAATTATCTGGTTTAAAGGTATTCCCTAAATTGACAATATATGGCGCGTGGACGACGATATCTTTGAGATCGATATCCACTTCTTCCATATAGTCATGAGCTTCATTGATTTTCAATGTTTCGATTGCTCGTCTACGGGTATTTTGTGGTGCGCCCGTATAAATCATAAACGTATTCGCTCCGTAAGATTCTGCTTCTTGTACAGAACCTAATACAGAATTAGGTGCTGTCATTTTAACGTGTGAACCTAAAAGAACCATTTATATCCTCCTTTTATAAAGTTCGGATTATTCTGACTGCTCTTGTTTCTTTGTAATTTGTAATGATAATTCTTCTAATTGGTCTGGTGAGACAGTTGTTGGTGCATTTGTTAATGGATCTGCCGCACGACCATTTTTAGGGAATGCAATCACTTCACGAATATTCTTTTCGTTCGCTAAAATCATAACTAAACGATCTAGTCCTAAAGCAATTCCTCCATGAGGTGGGAAACCATATTCAAATGCATCTAATAAGAAGCCAAATTGATTTTCTGCTTCTTCTTGCGTAAAGCCTAATGCTTCAAACATTTTGCTTTGTAGGTCTTTTTCATGAATACGAATTGAACCGCCGCCGATTTCGTAACCATTCAACACGATGTCGTATGCTTGTGCATAAACTTCAGTTGGGTTTGATAATAATTTCTCTACATCCGCTTCTTTTGGACGAGTGAATGGGTGGTGAGCTGCAACATAACGATCTTCCTCTTCGTCAAATTCGAATAGAGGCCAATCAATAACCCAGATAAATGCTAATTCTTCTGGATTGTATAACTCTAATTCTTTTCCTAAATGAACACGTAAAGCACCCAAAGCATCAAATGCAACTTTAGCTTGGTCAGCAACAAATAACATTAAGTCGCCTTCTTCAGCACCCATTGCTTCAAGTAAATTATTCGCTAGTTTTTCGTCTGCAAAGAATTTTGAAATTGGTCCTGTTAAACCATCGTTTGTTACTTTAATCCATGCTAAACCTTTAGCTGCATGTGTTTTTGCAATTTCTTCTAGACCATCAATTTGTTTTCTAGTGAATTGATCGGATCCACCTTTTACAGTGATTCCTTTTACAACCCCACCGTTTTCAAGTGTTGATGTGAATACACGGAAATCTGATTCAGCAACAACTTCACCAACATCGTTTAAGTACATTTCAAAACGAATATCTGGTTTGTCGCTACCGTATTTATCCATGGCTTCATCATACGTAATGATTGGGAAGTCTTCAGCTATTTCAAGTCCTTTTACTTCTTTAACAACATGTTTTAACATGTTTTCAGTACCTTGACGAATCTCTTCTTCACTTAAGAAGCTTGTCTCAATATCCACTTGCGTAAATTCTGGTTGACGGTCACCACGTAAGTCTTCGTCACGGAAACAACGAACGATTTGGTAATAACGGTCAAAGCCTGAACCCATTAATAATTGTTTAAATAACTGTGGCGATTGTGGTAATGCAAAAAATTCACCTGGATGCACTCGTGATGGGACTAAGTAGTCACGTGCTCCTTCTGGTGTCGACTTTGTTAAATATGGTGTTTCAATATCAATAAAGTCTTCATTATCTAAGAAGTTACGAATCGCTCTCTTTGTTGCGTGTCTTGTTTTAATATTTTCTTGCATACGCGTACGACGTAAGTCCAAGTAGCGGTATTTCATACGAATATCGTCTGACACATTAATATCATCATTGATTTCAAATATCGGTGTCTTTGCTTTATTGATGACAGTTAATTTCGTTGCAACAATTTCAACTTCACCTGTTGCCATATTTGGGTTAACTGCACCGTCTAAACGCGCTACAACATTACCTTCAACTTCGATTACGAATTCAGAACGTAATGTTTCTGCAATTTCTAATAACTCTTTTCCTTCATCTGCGTTAAATACAACTTGTACCATACCTGTTGTATCTCTTAGGTCGATAAAAATCATTCCACCTAAGTCACGTCTTCTTTGTACCCATCCATTTAATTTAACGGATTGCCCAACATGTTCCTTTGTTAATTGACCACAATAATTTGTTCTGCTCATAATCTATTCCTCACTTGTTAGTTGTTTTAATGTTTCTTTGTAAATTTCTGTAAAACGATCACTATAAATATCTGCAAAAGCTACTGTTGTTTGTTTACCTGTTTTTAAAGATTTCATATTTAATTCTTTATTCTCTAGTTCTTGTCCACCTAGAGTAAAGACAACTTCAGCATTTAATTTATCGGCTGTTTTGAATTGACTGCCTGGTTTACGTCCAACGAATTCACGTTCTACTGTTAAACCATTTTTCCTTAATGCTGTCACAATTTTTAGAGCTTCCGTATTGACTTCATCACCTATCGTCACGAGAAATGCATCCAGCTCTGTCAAATTAGGGAATTCAAAGTTTGCTGCTTCTAGTAACATGACTAGACGCTCGATTCCAATTGCAAAACCGAAACCTGGTGTTTCTGGTCCGCCTACTTCTTCTACCAATTTATCATAACGTCCACCAGCACAAATGGTTGTGTTGGCACCGAAGTTTGGATCGTTTGTAATGACTTCGAATATTGTATCGTTATAATAATCTAAACCACGAACCATGTTTGTGTCGATAACATATGGTACATCTAAGTATTCCAACATTTCTTTTACTTGGTCGAAATGTTTTTTAGATTCTTCATCTAGATAGTCTAATACAGAAGGTGCATCTTTTACGATTTCACGATCTTTTCTATCTTTACTATCTAAGACACGTAATGGGTTTTTGTGTAATCTTTCTTTTGAATCATCGCTAAGTTCATCAAAGTGTGGTGTTAAAAAATCAATTAATGCATTACGGTAAGCTAGACGTGATTCATTGTTTCCTAATGAGTTAATGACTAAAGATAAGTCTTTAATCCCAAAACTGCCAAATATTTCCATGGCTAAGGTCATTGTTTCAACATCAATGGCTGGATTTTTACTTCCATATACTTCTACACCAATTTGGTGGAATTGACGCATTCGACCACTTTGTGGACGCTCAAAACGGAACATTGGACCATTATAGTAATATTTAACTGGTTTATGATGTTCAGGACCAAATATCTTGTTTTCTACATAAGCTCGTACGACTCCAGCTGTCCCTTCTGGACGTAAGGCTAAATGACGATCTCCCTTATCATAAAAGTCATACATTTCTTTTGATACAATATCACTCGTTTCACCAACACCTCGGGCAAACAGTTCAAACTGCTCAAAAATAGGTAAGCGTATTTCGTGATAGTAATACTTTTTTAAAATTGCTTCGATTTGATTTTCAACGTATTGCCATTTATTTGTTTCTGCTGGCAATAAATCTGCTGTCCCTCTAATCTTTTGGTATTTCATCCATTTTCATCCTTTCAATCCAGTGATTTATTTCAATAAAAAAAGCCCTTATTCTCTCGAACAAGGACGTGTTAGTTTGTTTGTGTTTAACGGCACGTGGTACCACCTTAATTTGGAATATTAATATTCCCTCTTCGTTAACGCCTTTAACGTGACAGTTTTCCCGTCATTCCTCCAGAATGTCTTTCGTCGTATTTTCTATCGGTTTCTCTCAACGAATAAAACCGTCTCTGTCTATAGAAAGCACGCTTACTTTTTCTTTCATCGGATTTTAATATCAATTTAGTAAACCTTACTCTACTAAAATCATCAGCAATTGTCAAAAGAATTTCAACAAAATAGAGTGTTTTTCTTTAGTTGTATTAACAAATTAATAAATGATTGTTATAATTTCATTAACGAAGCCGTTTTCAAGAAGAAAAGGAGGGTTTCTATGTCCTCAAATCATATTTCTGAAAAATTAAAGAAGAAATTACCCAGTAAAAATATTTTCATTAGCTTGTTTCTTATGTTTATTACTTTAACCTTTGGGGCAATAGTTGCTCTTGCAAATGAAAATATGGTAATTGTCGAAGCCGAGGTTTTAAACGTTCGATATGGCCCTGGTCTCTCCCACGAGATATTAACGCAAGTTGAAGAAAATGATCGTTTATTTCTTTTAGGTGAAGAAAATAAATGGTATAAAGTTCGTTTGGGCAATGATTATGTTGGTTGGGTCGCTAGTTGGTTAGTGGACTCCAATGAAATTAATAGTAAAGAACAACAATATTTAAAAGTTTCAGGTGAATCCGTCAATATTCGACAGTTTGCAACAACTGATTCTGAAATCATAGGGACTGTTTATCGTGATACGGAATTACAAGTCCTCTATCAAGACGGTGATTGGTACCAAATATTATATATGGGACGTGTTGCATGGATACATAGTGATTATATTGATCTGATCGATGCACCTGCTGTTGAAATGATTGAAACAAATGATGCGTTTGCTTCCGATGTGACATTAGTTGTCATTGGAGATGCAACAGCTACAAATATTCGAAATCAACCATCATTAGATGGAGAAGCTATTTACACTGCTCATGCGGGTGAGCAATTCGAATATATTGAAAGTATCGATAACTGGTTCCATATTCGTTTAAATGAAACGGAAACGGGTTATGTTTCGGATACCGTCGCTTCAATCCCGATGACTCAAACTGAAATTGATGAAACGAATTCAATTGCTACAGCATCAAACGTCGCTCAATATGCACGTACAGCTACAAACTTGTCTGAAGCAACTATCGTAATTGATGCTGGCCATGGTGGTTATGATCCTGGTGCTGTTTCAGCTGATGAATCGATTTTAGAAAAAGATATCACACTAAGTACTGCCCTCTTACTGCGTGATCGTTTGTCCGATGCAGGCACAAATGTAATTCTTGCTCGATCACAAGATGATTTTGTCTCTTTAGATGGACGAGTTCAAATAGCTCATAACAATCAAGCTGATGTATTTATTAGTCTACATTATGATGCAATTGAAGATCCTAACTCAGTAAGTGGTACAACAACGTATTATTACTCTGAAGCAAATCTTGAGCTAGCAAACACAGTTAATCGCTATTTAGCTCAACATGGTCCATTGGCTAATAATGGTGTCCGTTTTGGTGATTATTACGTTTTACGTGCAAATAGACAACCTTCGATTCTACTAGAATTAGGCTATATGAACAACTCTACTGATATCCAACACATTGATTCACATGCCTATCAATCAACTGTTGTAGAAGCCATTTATTTAGCTCTACGTGAATACTACAGTCAATAAGAAGACTTTTACAGCACTCAATTCATTTTGAGTGCTTTTTTAATGACAAAAAGCGATCCTTATCGGATCGCTTAGGATTTTGGTTATTTATTTTTAGAATCGATTAAAATAGTTACCGGACCATCATTGACTAATGATACATCCATATCGGCACCGAACACACCCGTCTCTACTTTAAAGCCTTCATCACGTAGATTTTGGTTTAATTCTTCATAGAGTTTATCGGCAATATCTGGTTTAGCCGCTTTTATAAAGCTCGGTCGGTTTCCTTTTTTTGTATCGGCATGAAGTGTAAATTGTGAGATTGATAAAATTTCACCATTCACTTCTTTTAAAGATAAGTTCATTTTCCCAGCTTCGTCTTCGAAAATACGCATGTTAGCAATTTTACGGGTTAAGTAAGCCACATCTTCATTTGTATCTTCTTCCTCTACACCAACTAGTAAAAGAAATCCTTTATTGATAACGCCACTTTCGACACCATCCGCTACTACTTTTGCTTTTGATACTCGTTGAATAACAACTCTCACTTCGTTTGCACTTCCTTAATCTATTACAATATGATACGTCGTATGGAATAAACATCTGGTACTTGGTTTAGCTTATCGATAATTCGCTCAAGTTCTTCCGTATTATGAATACCGATTGTCACGCGCATCGTAGCCATTTGATTATTATCTACGCGACCATTTACGTTACTTAAGCGATTCGTTAAACTATTAACCACTTCTAAAATATCGTTTAATAAGCCTGAACGATCGAATCCGACAATTTCTAAATCAGAATCATAGATTTTATTTGTCCTTTTATCTTCCCATTCAACTTCGATTAAACGAGGACTAATTTCTTCATTATTTGTGACATTTGGACAGTCTTTGCGATGAACAGAAATGCCCCGACCACGTGTAATGTAACCTACAATTTCATCTCCAGGTACCGGGTTACAGCATTTACTTAGACGTAATAATAAGTTCTCTGTATCTTCAACAACGACACCATCTTCATGATGAATCGTTAATTTCTCCGGCTCTTTTTCAACGGGTTTGGTCGTATTAGATAAGGTTTCTGGACTCTTGCTACGTTTCTTGCGTGCCTCTTCCGTCAGTCGATTCACAACCGTCAGTGGACGGACTTCGTTAAAACCAATCGAAGCGTATAAACTATCGCTATCTTTGTAGTTAAACTCATTGGCTTGTTCTTTAATTTTATCATCCGTCATAAATTCTTTTGGATTAAATTCTTGTTCGGTTATTAACTCGGCAATAATTTTCTTTCCATTTTCAATCGCATCTTCAATCTCTTGCACTTTGAAATAACGACGAATCTTATTGCGCGCTTTCGATGTATTTACAAATTTCAACCAATCGCGGCTCGGACCTGGGGATGATGAAGACGTGATAATTTCAACAATATCCCCCGTTTTAAGTTTGTAGTTTAATGGAACAATTTTCCCATTTACTTTCGCACCCGTTGAATGGTCTCCAACTTCAGAGTGGACATGGTACGCAAAGTCAAGCGTACTTGCCCCATCTGGCAGCTCCATAACATCGCCATTTGGTGTGAATACATAGACGTTATCGGTAAAGAAATCTTGTTTAATAGAATCCATAAAGTCTGATGCATCACTTGCTTCATCTTGTAGTTCGATAATATCCCTAAACCAAGACAGTTGCTCACCTAGTTCATTGTTTTGAACTTTCGTCGTAACCCCTTCTTTATAAGCCCAGTGTGCTGCAACCCCGTACTCTGCTACTTCATGCATTTGTTGTGTACGGATTTGAACTTCTAAAGGTGTGGCTTTAGGTCCTAAGACAGTCGTATGCAAGGATTGGTACATATTTGCCTTTGGCATTGCAATATAATCTTTAAAACGTCCCGGCATCGGCTTCCATTGGGTATGAATCGCACCTAGTACGGCATAACAATCTTTGATTGAATCGACAATTACGCGAATCGCTAGTAAATCATAGATTTCCTCAAATTGTTTGCGCTGGTCTTTCATCTTTTTATAAATGGAATAAATATGCTTTGGTCGCCCGGTAATTTCGGCATTTATATCTAATTCTTCAATCGCTGAGTTGATCGCGTTAATGGAATCTTGAATATATTGCTCACGGTCTTCTCGACGCGAGTCCATCAAGTTTACAATTCGATAAAATTGTTGTGGATTTGTATAACGTAAGGCTAAGTCTTCTAGCTCCCACTTTATACGAATCATACCTAAGCGATCAGCTAAAGGTGCATAAATTTCTAATGTTTCATTGGATATTTCAACTTGTTTTTCAACGCGGTGAAACTTTAACGTTCGCATATTGTGTAGTCGGTCAGCTAATTTAACTAAAATAACACGCACGTCTTGCGCCATAGCCAACAGCATCTTACGATGGTTTTCAGCTTGGTGTTCTCTTTTCGATGTAAATTTAAACTTGCCTAATTTCGAGACTCCTTCGACTAAGTCTGCTACTTCTGTTGTAAATTCTCGTTCGATGTCTTCGTAGGTATATTCTGTATCTTCTACGACATCATGCAAAAAACCCGCTGCTACTGTTACAGGATCCATGTTAATCTCTGCAAGTATTCCTGCTACTTGTATCGGGTGTATAATATATTCTTCTCCAGATTTACGCATTTGCCCACCATGTGCTTTGGCAGCAAGTTGATAAGCTTTATTTACAAACTTAACGTGCTCACTGTTCATATAGGTCAAACAAATTGCAATAACTTCTTGTGCTGTATAATTTGCTCTTCTTGACATTCCAGACACCTTCTTTTTCCGACTCATATTCATGAAAACTAGCTCTCATCATGCCAGTTCTTCTCTTCATTATAGCGATTATGCTAGTTTGTTTCAAACTATTCCTTTTCGAATAAAAATAGTAAAAACTCTCACATATAGTTACCGAGTTTGAGCCGGGCTATGTGTGAGAGTTTTGATTTTAATTATGATTTATTTAGCTGCTTCTGCGCCTTCTACGATTGCGATACCACTTGATGCACCAATTCTTGTTGCACCCGCATCGATCATAGCAATAGCGTCTTCGTATGAACGTACGCCACCTGAAGCTTTAACACCCATTTTTGGTCCGACAGTTGCACGCATTAATTGAACGTCTTCTAACGTTGCGCCACCTGTTGAGAAACCAGTTGATGTTTTCACGAAATCTGCGCCAGCTTCTTTCGATAACTCGCTTGCACGAATTTTTTCAGATTTTGTTAATAATGACGTTTCGATGATAACCTTAACAATTGCTTTTCCAGCAACTGCGTCAACTACCGCTTTGATGTCATTTAATACTGTGTCATAATCTTCGTTCTTTAATGCACCGATATTGATAACCATATCAACATCCGCTGCACCTTTTTCAACAGCTTGCTTTGCTTCAGCTGCTTTCATTTCAGGAGTGTTCGCTCCTAATGGGAAACCAATAACAGTTGTAACGCCTACATCTGTACCTTCTAGTAATTCTACTGCGTAATCAACCCATACTGGATTAATACATACTGTTTTAAAATCATAATCTCTAGCTTCTTGACATAGCTTTTCTACTTCATCCGCTTTTGCATCTGCTTTTAGTAAAGTATGATCAATATATTTTGCAATTTTTTCCATTAAAAATAGCCCCTTTTTTGTTCTTTTCATTATTTATTGATAAACGTGCGTTACTCTCGTGATTTCTCTGCTGTAATAGAGATCCAATCTTTCATTTGATTAATTTGCTTAATCTTAAAACCAGCCTCTAATAACGGTTGAATCACATCATCTTTTTGGCTTGTAATAATACCTGAAGCGATAAATGATCCACCTGGTCTTAATGCACGCATAGCATCTGGAATCAACTCAATCACAATTCCAGCTAAAATATTCGCTACGATAATATCCGCTTCAATTGTAACATCTTTTAATAAATTATTCTCGGTAATTATAATATCGGACGTTAAATTATTTAAGGCAATATTACTCTTAGCAGACGCCACAGCCATTTCATCCAGATCGTACGCATGAACTGTTTTTGCCCCCAATAAGCTGGCAGCGATTGTCAGAACACCTGAACCTGTCCCGACATCTAAAACGTCCTCATTGCCACGCATTTCCATTTCTAAAGCCTGTACACAGAGTTGTGTTGTCGGATGGGTACCTGTCCCAAAAGCTAAACCTGGATCCATAATAATCAACTTTTCATCTTCGTTTACTTTTTGGTAATCTTCCCACTCTGGAACGATGGTTAAGTAACGCGTCACTTGCACCGCATGGTAAAATTCTTTCCACTTCTCATTCCAGTCCTCATCCGCAATAATAACCGACTCAACTGCGAACTTATCCACCTTTAAATCTAATTCCTTTAACGCTTCTAGTTTTTCGTGCAGTTTCTTCTCCAGTTGGCTATCTATTGTTTGGGCATCAAAATATCCTTTCACAATAACGCCTTCTGCTGGAAAATCATTTTCATCTAATTCCCATAACGTATCAAACCCATACTCAGGCAAAGCCACAAAATCATGACGGTCAACAATGCTAACGCCATTCGATCCTAGCTCCATTAATATTTCGGAAACACTGTTTTCTGCTTCCTTATTAATGTGTACACTAAACTCTTTCCACTCCATCTTCCTGGTCCTCCTTGAATTGCTCTACAATGGATTTTTCATTATCCGCCGTAAAAGTTCGTTTATTGGTCGAATAACGATTTGTCGCCTTTAGCGTTTCGACTGTTTTTTGCATATTCATTTCATTCCACTGTAACTCAAACGCACCTTGACTATCATCCAATAAAAATTCGCGTAATTTAATAAAGGAACCTGAAACGACAATATTCAATTGCTTTAAAAAAGCATCGACTAAGCCCTCATCAATCCCTTCCTCTGGGTGAAATGGGATAGCATTAAAATAATTTTGTGGTAGTAGACGATGATTTGTTTCATCATAGAAGCAAACCACATCCTCAAATTGTAGAATATTTGTTTTATTGACTTGTCCATTAATGTCTTGCACAAAACGCTCGGCTTCTGTATCAACTGTAATGACAAAATAAATTTCTAGCGCTCGTTTATGACTATCTAATACGATTCGCCATTGGTAATTTTTTGCTTCGCGCATCATTTTCTCATGCACATATTTCGTGAGATCTTTTTCCACTGTTAGATACTCCTCTACATGTTTTTATTATTTTAACATATTTTTAGACCCTTCCCCATAATTACTCATTCATTTATACGCAAAATAATCATTTTGTTCCCCTTGACTAATATTCAGCTATTTTTTATAATAATAACCAAACATACATTCGGTTAACGCGAACAGGAGGTGAAGATTGTGACGCTAAATAAAGATGGTGTATTCTATTTGGACTATTCAAACGAACCACGAAGAGATATTTTATGTATTGATATTAAATCATTTTTTGCAAGTGTAGAAGCCGTTGAAAGAAACCAAAATCCTTTGACTGCTAAGATTGCTGTTGTGAGTAAGCCAGATAATAATGGTGGTTTAGTATTAGCCGCCTCCCCTCGTGTCAAAGAAAAATACAATGTGCGCACTGGAACACGGGTTTATGAACTGCCTAAACGTTCATCCATTCAAATCGTTGAACCAAGAATGGCCTTATACCTTAAGAAAAACTTAGAAATCATTGAAATCTTCAAACGTTACGTTTCTATGCAAGACTTGCATGTTTATAGTATCGATGAATCTTTTTTAGACGTCACCCATTCCCATGCACTTTTTGGGAGCTCTGCTGAGATTGCCACGAAAATTCAATACGATATTTGGCATGAGCTGGGATTAATTGCCACTATTGGTTTAGGTGACAATCCCCTTTTGGCTAAACTAGCCCTAGATCACCAAGCCAAAAGAGACTTTTCCAATCAGTATCAAGCGTATTGGAGTTATGAGCTAGTCCCCCAAACGATTTGGCGTATCCAAGAATTGACGGATTTTTGGGGCATTGGCTCTAGAACGAAAGTTAAATTAAATCGCTTGGGTATCGATAGCTTATATGATTTAGCTCAATACGATATGCAAAAAATAAGAAGTCGTTTTAATGTTATTGGAGAACAGCTTTTTTTCCACGCCCACGGCATTGATCGAACGATTTTATCTGATAAATTCGTTCCGAAAGAAAGTTCCTTTTCAAAAAACCAAATACTGAATCGGGATTATTATGATCCATACGACGTCGAGGTCGTTATTCGTGAAATCACCGAAGAAAATGCGCTGCGTTTGCGAAAACATGCCCTGACAACAAGTACGGTTAAGCTAACCATCGGCTACTCTAAACATACGGCAGAACCTGGTTTTAGCCACCAGCTTGCCATCGAGGCAACGGACTCCTCTAAAAAGTTAGTCGACTATATGACACGCTTGTTTCGTAAACACTATACTTCGCACCCTGTACGTGTCATTAATGTCACCTTTCATAAGATTGCGCCTAAACAGGACTATCAAATCAATCTATTTGAAACGGTGGAAGACGTATTAAGTGATGAACGTTTGGATGAAGCGATTGATTTAGTGCGTGAAAAATATGGCTACACATCTCTTCTACATGCCAGTAGTCTACTTAAAAATGGGATGGCTATCCAACGTAGTAAATTACTTGGTGGCCATCAAGCCGATACAAAACATACATAAATGAAACAATAAAGGAGGGATAGTATGTCTAGAAGAGTTGTCCGATTTACTCCTGATCAATTAGGGTATGTCGATCGAGGGAAAGTAAAGTGGCAAGGGCTTATGCTGTCAGATCATTCTGAAGCCCTTAAGCAAGCCTCACAAAAAGAGGATGCAGTAAATGTCCCAGAAAAGACCGCAATGTCTTTAATTGAAATTAGCAAAATCTTACGTGCAGCCTATTTGCGAAAACATCCCGTCGCTATTCAAACTAACATTTTACAAAATGGCTCCTACTTTAAAGATGTGTCTTGTATCATTTCAGGTTTTTTCGAAGAAAAAATCTTTCTCCTCTTAAAGGATGGTCAGCTTGTCGACACCACGCTCGAAGACATTCGCCATATCGAATTCATCGATTCTGATATATGGTATCAAAAGAAGTAAAAAATCTCCTCATGTGCTCGATGAGGAGATTGCTTCATTTTATTTTAATTTTATTCCGTTCGTAATTTTTCCATTTCATCCGCTACAAACTGGACTTCTGTACCAACAACAACTTGTACATGCTTGCCGTTCTGATTCATACCTGGAATCTGTGCTTCTTTAATACGCGCTTCATTTACTAAATCTGGATCCTTAACATCCATGCGTAAACGCGTTGTACAATGATTTAAGTTCCTTAAATTAGCTGGTCCACCTAGACCATCTAAAATAATCTGAGCTTGTTTCTCAAATTTTTGATTCGCAGAAACCTTCGTTGTTGCATTAGCTCCCGGGTCCATTGATTCTTCCCCTTCAACTCTACTCGCACGCACTTCTACACCTCGACCAGGTGTCTTTAAATCAAATTTGATAATTGCCCAACGGAACAACACATAGTATAAAACAGCCATAACCAAACCTTGTACGATTAACATATAAGGTTGATTAGCTAACGGTAAGTTAAAGGATAATAGAAAATCAATTAGCCCTGCACTGAAACCAAACCCAGCAATCCAACCAAAGAAAGAAGATACAAATAATGAGACACCTGTTAAGACCGCGTGTAAGAAGTAAAGTTGTGGTGCAATAAACATAAACGAAAATTCTAATGGCTCAGTCACACCCGTTAAAAAGGAAGCCACTCCAGCAGCCATCATTAGCGAGGCCGTATCGGATTTTTTATCGTCATCCGCTAATTGATACATCGCAAAACCAGCAGCTGGCACACCAAACATCATCATCGGAAAGAAACCAGCTTGATACATACCCGTAACGCCTAACTCACCTGTACCCGACCAAAAATTTTGAATGTCGTTAATATTTGCGACATCAAACCAGAAAACAGAGTTTAAAGCATGGTGTAAGCCTAGTGGTAGGAGTAGTCGATTTAAAAATCCATATATTCCCGCACCAAGCGCACCCATTTCACTAATCATTTGCCCAAAGGACACTAAGCTCGTATAAACCGGTGGCCAAATAAACAATAAAACTAATGAGACAACAAGCATAGCAGCTGCAGTAAGAATTGGTGGTAGGCGTCGCCCACTAAAGAAAGCCAAAACTTCTGGTAACCGAGTTTCACTAAAACGATTATAAATAGCGGCTGCCATAGCCCCTACTAAAATCCCAATAAATTGATTTTCAATATTTTCAAATGCAACGTTCACTGATCCCACATCAATATTTTGAAATAACGCGACGGATTCCGGACTTAATAACCCCGTCACAATTAAATAACCGACCAAACCACTTAAAGCAGCCGCACCATTGTTATCTTTGGACATCCCCAGTCCAACACCTATCGCAAATAAAATCGCCATATTATCAATCAGTGCATCACCAGCAGTAACTAAAAATGCTGAGAGCGCACTCTCACCACCCCAACCTGATGGTCCAATTGAATAGCCGATTCCTAAAAGGATGGCTGCAGCTGGTAAGACAGCTACCGGAAGCATTAACGAGCGTCCAATTCTTTGTAAATATGATTTCACTATGTATCCCCCTATATGATCTAACCTAGAATAAATAAAGCTGTCGCATGAACATGTTATGCTTTACGACCCCCAGTAAACCATTTTACGGGCTTTACAAACACAACACAAAAATTTTGAACGCTTATTTTTGATGGAAACATTATAGCTGTTTAAATATATTCGAAATCGTATCTTCAAAAACTAAGGTGTTATTCGGGACACTCAAAGGCGTTTTGTTAATCGCAACGAGATGATCTCCACCAAAATAATGGATGAGCCCAGCAGCCGGATAAACAATTAAAGACGTCCCTGCAATAATTAGCATATCCGCTTCTGTAATATCTTTAATCGCTTGTTCCATCGTATTTTGATTCAAGCCCTCTTCATACAAAACAATATCTGGACGAACAATGCCGCCATCTAAAGAGCAACGTGGAATCCCCTTATCGTCCAATTCCAATTCAGAAGTCGTATAGTTTTTTTGGCAGGTTTCACAATAGTTGTTCAACGTCGTTCCATGCAATTCATGAACAACCGAACTTCCTGCCTTTTGATGCAAACCATCAATATTTTGAGTAACCACACTAACCTGCTTCCCCTGATCCTCAAGCTCCTTCAAAAAGAGATGCGCATCATTCGGTTCAGCCGCTTCAAAAACAAGGTTCTCAAAATAATAGTTAAAAAATGCTTCCGGGTAGCGCTTATAAAAAGTATGCGAAATCAATTCCTCAGGACTTACCTGATAACCCGTCTCACGCACATACAAGCCCTCAGAAGAACGGAAATCAGGAATACCACTCTCCGTACTCACACCCGCTCCACCAAAAAATACAATCTTTTGGCTATCAGCCAATTGCTGTTTAAAACGTTCAATCGAACTAGTCATTCTTATTTCTCCTCCTTCTTATTCTTATCTTAGCAAAGAAACAAAAAAACTCCTAAGTTCTTTGGTGAAATGACATTTTTCGGAATAAAATCATGTCTGTATTCTGTTATAATAAGATTACGTATTTTATCCAGAAAGGAACGTTATATGCTAACAGATAAATGTGCACGATATGTTATAGAAGAAATCATCAAACTATATCCCGATGCCGTACCCACTATGCGCTATGAAAATCCATTTCAACTCCTATTAGTTGTGATTTTAAGCGCGCAAGCAACCGATGCTTCGGTTGAAAAAGTAACGCCAACCTTATTTGAGCGCTACCCAACTCCACAAGCTGTCACAAAATCTTCGCCCGAAGAGATTGAGACGTATATTCGCTCGATCGGCTTATACCGAAATAAAGCAAAATATATTTTTAAAAGTAGCCAACAACTATTAGATAACTTTAATGGCGAAGTTCCAACCACTCGCAAAGAATTACAATCGCTAATGGGGATTGGACCAAAATCTGCAAACATCCTGTTAAGTGTTGCTTTTCAACAAGAAGCTTTTGCAGTTGATACCCACGTAGCACGCGTCTGTAAACACCATCAGCTTGTACCCGAAGACGCGACACCAAAAGAAATTGAAGAACGCGTATGCGCCGTTTTACCAGCTGAACTTTGGGGCGCCGCACACCAGTCAATGATTAACTTTGGTCGAGAAGTTTGTCACCCAAGAAATCCTACATGTAAAGAACACACGCAATTATATGAATGTCTAGAAATTGAGTGAAAAAAGCCATTTATTACTATAAAAAGTAATAAACGGCTTTTTTTATTTATTCGTCTTCTAATATTTCTTTCTTAATGGCTAAATACCAGTATCTTAAGTTATTTACGATCTTACGTAAATCTTCTTCTGTTAAGGATTCTTGTTGAATATTCGGGTCATTTACCAATGTATTGTAAAGCATTTGTCTGCTAATGCTATCAAATATTGGATCATTTAATTGCAGTCTTAACGCCTCACTAATCGTTTCATTACGACCTAAACTAGCTAGAAAATGACGATACTGTTGTTCAAGTTCTAAAGTAACAAACTCTACGTAATAGTTCGTTGGAAGTAAGTAAATGCCATCGTCCTTCTGAACTCTTTCAAAGTATCCGAAAAATAAAGCATTCTCTAAAATTTGGTAAAAATGAATCGACAATTCTTCTAAATTGGCGATTTTTATTTTAGACTCTGAAACATCTTCTTTACTTAAATTACGTAAAAACCAAAATAGTGACCCGATATTATCTGTTTTCGGGAATAAATAATCTGGATTCACATTTGTATTTTCGCTTTGTAAATATTGAGAAAGTTCTTCATTGGATACTTTTTCAAAATCAGTCTCTACTTTATCTAAAAACGAATTGTCTACTTCAA
Source organism: uncultured Carnobacteriaceae bacterium (assembly GCA_964624875.1). Classification (GTDB taxonomy): domain Bacteria; phylum Bacillota; class Bacilli; order Lactobacillales; family Carnobacteriaceae_A; genus Atopostipes. The sequence goes on from CAZUZA010000001.1 coordinate 140,479, forward strand.
CTTCGATTGTGTTCGAGAAAGAAGCTAAGTCACTCTCTGTCTGAAATGATCGCGTTGCTAAGTAATCAGAAACAACTTTTGCATGTTTTTCAGCTTCTTCTTTTGAGATATCATCAGGTACTACAATTCCGTCCCATTCAAACTCAGTAAACAAAATATTTGTCAATTTTATGTCCTCCATATATTCGAAATGTTTAATCCGTTAACTGTATCAAACCTGCTTTCTAAAAATAAAGTCCGGTGTAAAGCTCTCCACTATCTATTTTAACACAAATCTTGTGTTAAAACTAAAGTCTCGTATTTCAAGCAGCCAGCACATGAAAAAAACGCAATAATCAGACTCTGAAAATGTCTTCAGAATGATCATTGCGTTTACTCTTTTTTAAATTATGATTGGCTATTATCGTCCAAGTTTAATACTGCCATAAATGCATCTTGAGGAATATCTACGCTACCAACCATCTTCATACGTTTCTTACCAGCTTTTTGTTTCTCTAGTAATTTCATACGACGAGTAACGTCTCCACCATACAATTTAGCCGTAACGTCTTTACGGTATGCACGAACAGTTGAACGTGCAATAATACTTTGTCCAATTGCTGCTTGAATAGGAATTTCAAACTGTTGACGTGGAATAACATCTTTAAGTTTCTCCACAATTTTACGTCCTCTATCTTGGCTCTCACCCTTATGAACAATAAAGCTTAACGCATCAACTGTGTCTCCGTGAATTAAGATATCCACTTTAACTAAGTCACTCTCGCGATATGCCGAGTGCTCATAGTTTAATGACGCATAACCTTTTGTATTTGACTTTAGACGGTCAAAGAAATCAAAGACAATCTCTGATAGTGGTAAGTAATACATAACGTTTACGCGAATATCATCTAAATATTCCATCGTTATAAACTCTCCACGCTTACTTTGACATAATTCCATAATCGCTCCAACATAATCATTTGGTGCTGAAATGGTTGCCTTAACAAATGGCTCACGAACTTTCTCAATGAGTGTTTGCTCTGGCATGTCTGCTGGGTTAGATACATTAATCGTTGTACCATCTGTTTTGTCGACTTCGTAAATAACCGATGGCGCCGTTGTAATAATATCTAAATCAAACTCACGCTCTAAACGTTCTTGAATAACATCCATATGCAGCATTCCTAAGAATCCACAACGGAAACCGAACCCTAAAGCTTGTGACGTTTCAGGTTCAAAACGTAGCGATGAGTCGTTTAGTTGCAGACGATCTAATGCTTCTCGTAAATCTTCATAATCTCCAGAATCTGTTGGATACATCCCACTATAAACCATCGGCATCATTTTCTGATAACCAGGTAATGGTTCTGCTGCAGGATTATTTGCTAGTGTAATTGTATCCCCTACTTGGGTATCTTTTACACTCTTAATGTTCGCCGTAACGTAACCAACATCTCCAACCGTTAAGAAATCACGGACAATTGGATCTGGTGAGAAGATACCAACCTCGTTAACTTCGAATTCTTTTCCATTATGCATTAACTGAATGATGTCGCCTTTTTTAAGCATTCCTTCTTTAATACGGATACTTAAAACAACTCCACGATATGAATCATATTTTGAGTCGAAAATTAAAGCTTGTAGTGGATTATCAATATCCCCTTCAGGAGCTGGAACATTTTCAACAATTTTTTCTAATACATCTTCAATACCAATACCGTTTTTAGCACTTGCTAAAACAACATCTTCAGCTGGTAAACCAATAACATCCTCAACTTCAAGTGCAACTCTTTCAGGATCTGCAGCTGGTAAGTCGATTTTGTTAATTACCGGTATAATTTCTAAATCGTTATCTAATGCTAGATACACGTTTGCTAAGGTTTGTGCTTCAATACCTTGTGCAGCATCGACAATTAAAATTGCACCTTCACAAGCAGCCAAACTTCTAGAAACTTCATATGTGAAGTCGACGTGTCCTGGTGTATCGATTAAATGTAAAATATATGTTTCGCCATCTTTAGCTGTATATTCTACTTCAACTGTATTTAATTTTATCGTAATTCCGCGTTCACGTTCTAAGTCCATAGAATCTAATACTTGTGCTTGCATCTCACGATCCGCAAGTGTATTCGTAAATTGTAAAATTCGGTCGGCAAGTGTCGATTTACCATGGTCAATATGCGCTATTATCGAGAAGTTACGTATTTTTTCTTGACGTTGACGTACTTTATCTTTATCAATCATTTATTCCCTCAGTCCTTAATCTGTATAAAAACTACAACTGTTATTATACCAACGATTTCAACTAGTTACAATGTTTATAAAATGAATTCCACTTAAGGTATACAAGACACAAACGTCTCAAGATAGCTCATTTTATACATATACAAAGTCGCTCTAAATTTTATTCAAAAAAAGATAGCCAATACTTACATTTTTCACTAGAATTTGAGTGAGCAAATGATTGAATTTGACTATCTTTCATATTTGTTTTGCTTAGTCTTTATCTGAAAAAGCATCTTTTACTTTTGAGAAAAATCCATCTTTTTGTTCTTTAGGTTTGCCATACCCACTTACATCACCAAAGGCACGTAAATATTCAGCTTGTTCGCTATTAATTTTCTTAGGTACTTCTACCTTGATTTGTACATGCTGATCTCCAGTACCTGCACCACGAACAGATGGTGCACCTTTTCCTCTTAAGCGGAAAGTTGATCCTGGTTGTGTACCAGCTGGTACTTTAAGTTTAACTTTACCATGTACGGTCGGAACTTCTATTTCATCACCTAAAGTTGCTTGAACAATATTAATTGGTAATTCATAGTAAATTTCCGTTCCTCTTCGTTCATAAATATCAGAAGGTTTCACTCGGAAAATAATATATAAATCACCATGAGGTCCTTTGTTTATACCTGCATCACCTTGATTTTGAAGACGAATTTGATTCCCATCTTCTACTCCAGCTGGCACAGTTACTTTTACGGAGTGACGCTCTTTCTTGTGACCTGCTCCTTGACAATCTGGACATTTTTCATCAATGATTTCACCCGTACCTGAACAATCAGGACAAGCTGCTTGTGTACGAATACGGCCAAACGGTGTATCTTGTTCAACGATTGTTTGTCCTGCTCCATTACAGCGTCCACATGTTTTAGGGCTCGTACCAGGTTTAGCACCTGAACCGGAACATGTATTACATGTATCTTCACGATTATATTTTATTGTTGTTGATTTACCAAATACTGCTTCTTCAAAAGATAAATCCATTACATATTGTAAATCGGCACCTTTTCTTGGGGCATTTGGGTTTCTTGACGCAGCACTGCCACCACCAAAAAATTGACTAAAAATATCATCAAAACCAGAGAATGAACCTCCGCCACCAAATCCTCCGCCACCGAAACCGCCAGCGCCAAAGTTAGGATCTGTTGATGCATGACCAAATTGATCATAGTTCGAACGTTTTGTCTCATCGGATAATGTTTCGTATGCCTCAGCTACTTCTTTAAATTTACTTTCAGCATCAGAAGCATCGTTTAAATCTGGATGATATTTTTTAGATAATCGTCGGTATGCTTTTTTTATTTCGTCTTGTGGGGCATCTTTTGAAACACCCAATATATCATAAAAATCTCTTTTTTCAGCCATTGTTTCCTCCGTCTTATATCTAAAAACATCAATCGAATAATTCGTATACAGTGTAAAGAGAAAGCCAAAAGGAATCTTTTAGCTTTCTCTTACTGAATTTTCGATATTATACGTTAGTATGACATTTTACTCTTCGTCGTCTACTTCTTCAAACTCAGCATCTACAACGTTGTCATCTTCATTTCCTGACTCTGCTGCACCTTCTTGTGCTTGTTGTTCAGCTGATGCTTGTTCATATAATTTCACTGTTAAGTCTTGTACGACTTCACTTAGTGCATCACGTTTTTCTTTGATTAATTCTAAGTCATCCGCTTCGATTGCATCTTTCAACTCATCACGAGCTTCTTCAGCTTTCTTAACGTCTTCTTCGTCAACTTTACCTTCTAAGTCTTTTAGTGTTTTATCTGTTTGGAACACTAATTGGTCAGCTTCGTTACGAAGTTCAACTTCTTCTTTACGCTTCTTATCTGCTTCTGCGTTTTCTTCTGCTTCTTTAATCATACGATCAATTTCGTCATCTGATAAACCTGATGATGATTTGATTGTAATGTCTTGTGATTTACCAGTACCTTGGTCTTTTGCAGAAACTGTAACAATACCGTTTTTATCGATATCAAATGTTACTTCAATTTGTGGAATACCACGTGGTGCTGGTGGAATGTCTGATAATTGGAAACGACCAAGTGTTTTGTTATCTGGAGCCATTGGACGTTCACCTTGTAATACGTGAATATCTACTGCAGGTTGGTTATCTGCTGCTGTAG
>CAZUZA010000002.1:0-77689 GCA_964624875.1 uncultured Carnobacteriaceae bacterium
AACCTCATTCCTTTTTATTGCTTATTAAATAAAGTATAGCACAGTTTATTTCATTGGATAATTATTATGAACTAGGCTTGATCCATCATTTTAGGCAAAAAAATAGCAGTGAAAATCAATAACTGATTTTCACTGCGTTTTCACTATTTATATTTTTCTTCTAATTGGCCCATCCAAAGTCCTAACGCTGAACCTAAAACAAAGATTACGGCAACGAGGACATAATCGAATGTTGTAAAACCAGCGTATAATGCTGTGTCAGGAGCGATGATTGCTGTTGATGCAGCTACAACTCCAAGAATAATGTGGAAGACTGTGGCATAAGCACGGTCCATTATGTTTCGCATTAATCTTGAGAAGAGGAGAATTACGATGACTGCTCCGATCCCTACAGGAATAATGATTGAGAAATTAAGTGTGCGAATGCCTTCTGTTAAGGGTTGATAGAGGTTAAAGTAAATCAAGAAGTTTGATGGACTTAACCCAGGCACGATTAAACCACTTGCGAAAATTCCTCCGGCTAATAACCATGACATTAAGTTTTGTGGTGCTTCAACGTTTAAGTTTCTGTTGGCCCAAACTAAAAATGTGAAGGAAACAACTGCCACGATGACGGCTAAGATGAGGTGTTTTGTTTCTCTACCTTCTTTTCCGGCTTCTTTATATAGCGATGGAAACGTTCCGAGGATTGCACCGATGAATCCCCATAAAATATGTACTGGATAATGTTGGAGCCCGTAGTCAATTGGTGTGGCTAAAACAAATACGCCAAAGACGGCACCTAATCCAATAGGTAAGAAGAAGCGGACGTTTTTCATAAAGTCCGTTTTAATATCAGCTAGAAATGAAATAATGGGCTCGTAAAGACCAAAGATAGCTGCTAGAGCTCCACCACTAACACCTGGAAGGATGGCGCCAGAACCAATTAACATTCCTTTAAAAAAGTTTATAACCCAAGCTAATGGGGATTGTTTTTCTTGTTTAACTTGCTTCAAAATTGTCACTCCTTTTTAAGTTCACAGTCTATTGTACATAATTTTAGTCCGTTTAGGAAGATAATTAGAAAATCTATTTCACGGATAATTTTTATTGAGCTTTAATCTTTTACTATGTTATATTTATTTGTAAGAATAATTAGGAGGTAAGCGAATGAAAAAAGCTTTGTTAAATATTGACTATACGTATGATTTTGTTGCAGAAGATGGTGCGTTGACGTGTGGGGAGCCTGGTCAGGTTTTACATGATTATATTGTTGATTTGACAAAAAAATTTCATCATAATGGAGATTATGTCGCATTTTTAATTGACTTGCATTTTGAAAATGATACACGACATCCTGAAAGTAAGCTATTTCCACCACATAATATTGCAGGAACGGCTGGTAGAGAATTATATGGTGAATTAGAAGAGTTGTATCAGGAAATTAAAGATAGTGAGCATGTTGAATATTTTGATAAAACACGTTATTCAGCATTTACTGGTACACCGTTAGAATTGAAGTTGAGAGAACGTCAAATTGAAGAGTTGCATATCGTTGGGGTTTGTACGGATATTTGTATATTACATACGGCAGTAGATGCATATAACAAAGGATATAAAATTGTTATTCATGAAAAAGGTGTCGCTAGCTTTAACCAAGCTGGACATGACTGGGCTTTAGGACATTTCAAAGATACTTTAGGTGGCACAGTCGTATAGAACAAAAAAACTCGCTATAAGCGAGTTTTTTTATATTCTTATAGAAATAAAGACCAAGGATCTTCATGCGGTGGTTGGCATTCGACAGTGATGATTTCATCTTTTGTCGGATGTTTGACTTCGAGTTTTTGTGCCCATAAGGCAATCTGTTGACCAACTTTATTTACATGTTGTCCATACCTTTGGTCACCATAAATTGGATGGCCCATATATGCAAGTTGGACACGAATTTGATGGCTTCGACCTGTATGCAACTTTACTTTAATTAAACTAAGTTTTTCTTTTTTGTTGGTATTTAGAACTTCATAATCTAAGACAGCTTTCTTTGCGCCATCTTTATTGGCTTTCACAACTGTAGAAGTATTTGTCTTTGTATTTTTGTATAAGTAGTCCGTAAGTGTTCCTTTATTGTGTGCAGGAATACCTCGTACAATGGTTACATACTCTCGGCCTAGGCGATTCAAGCGAATTTCGTTTGAAACTCTAGAAGCAGCTTTCGATGTTTTAGCAAATAAGATAACACCACCAACTGGACGATCAAGGCGATGAACAAGTCCTAAAAAAGCATCTCCAGGCTTATTATACTTCTCAACTAAAAATTGCTTCGCAAAGCTTAATAAATCTAAATCTTTTGAGTCGTCTGCTTGAACAGGCATATTTCTTGGTTTTTCCACGATTAACAAATGGTTGTCTTCATATAAAACGTTTAAATTCATATTTATTATCATTCCATTCCTTTAAAATAAATCAAGTTGCATAGGGTTTAAGCCCTCAAAATCAATGTTTAATATTTCTTGAAGCTCTTTTGCATTTTTAGCAGCATGCCCACCAGAGTTATTGTTGAAAATAACAGCTACTTCCTTTGTAGTCTGTTCCAACTCTAATGTCTCAGCTTTTATATCAGTCAGTTCTTCCGTAGAATAGTCATGAAGCGTTCGATTCGCTCGCCAAGCAGGATCATCACTAGCGTTTAACCAACCCGAATAATTACGCCCATGTAGGCGATACAAAGCTAAATTCTTATTTGTAGTTGCTATAACTTTGGGCACGCTATTTCCAGGTGTTTGTGGTTGATCAACAACGGTATAAATAAAGAATAACCTCTCAAGTAATTTTAAAGTATTTTCCCGATTTTCTTCATTTAACCAGCTCGCATGTCGAAACTCAACAGCGACAGGCAATGTACCCATAAGCTGGCTCACTTGTATTAAGTAGTGAATATTTTTCTCAGAGCAATGAAAAAAGGGTGGGAATTGAAATAAAAAAGTTTTGATTCGATTTGCAGCAAGCATCGGATAAAAACGTACTTTAAACGTATCGAACATCTCTTCAATCGAGCTGTAGTATTTCATATAGTCACTATGTTGCGTCATCGCACTGAATGCTTTTGGGATAAACTGAAAGTTTTCAGGTGTCTTTTCAAGCCAAGACTGAATAGTTTTCTCAGATGGAATACCATAAAAAGACGTATCCATTTCTACAAAAGGAAAATGACTCGCATACTCTTCTAATTTCTTTCTAGGATGAGTAACAATTAAATCATGGTCACTCCAACCCGTAAGTCCAATTGTAATCATTTCTCGCACCTCATAAACAATTATGTGATACCCACTTTATCATAAAAATTGCTTAGATAGTAGACGCAAACAGATTCAAATCATCCGTTATAATTCAATGAGTTGTTTTAAGGCGAAATAAAATATGGTAAAATAATAAAGTATCAATAGATGAATAAAGTTTTGCAATGAAGGGAAGTGACTGTATGAATTTTAATAATCGAGGGAATCAGCGTGTTTACACATCAAGCTGTTCATTCTTAGGCTGTTTATTTGGAATGTTTATCATCCTATCCTTTATTCAAGGAGGTCTATATTTTTTCTACCGCTATTTCTGGCTGATTGCTTTAATCTCACTTGTTATTTGGGTATTTAGAATATGGAATTCAAAACAATCAAAGCCAACTGATAACAATAATCGTGGAGCTAGATCATCTGGTAAATGGAGTCGAGATTTCGAAAATAGAAAAGATACGTCATATCATAATATCGATCGTGACTTTGAAGAAGTCGATGAAGAAGAGGATGACGATTTTTAATTAGATAAAAATACAGATTAAAAGAGTCCACTTTATAAAGGCCGAATGAATGAAACCTTTCATAAAGTAGATTCTTTTGTCTTTTATGGTAAAAAATGACGAGAAACATGATGAAATCAGTATATCTGTTTATTTTTATGCTTTCATATCGTATAATAAAAAGAGTGTAATCATTACAGAAAGTTGGTGAAGGAATGATAAAAGGGTTATCGGAACATATAGATAAAACCTTTAATATTCAATTTGAAGACGAAGATTTATTAGACGTTGCATTTACCCATTCATCCTATGCGAATGATCATCGAGAGCAAGACATTGAACATCTTGAGCGATTAGAATTTCTAGGAGATGCTGTTATTGAATTAATTGTATCGGATTTCTTGTACAAAGAATTTGAGGAGTTTCCAGAAGGACAATTAACAAAAATGAGAGCAGCAGCTGTTCGGGCAGAAACATTAGCTGAACTAGCGATTGAAAGTAACTTACCTCGATATATTTTACTAGGTAAGGGCGAAGAACAGTCAAACGGTCGAAAACGAGTTTCATTATTATGTGATGTTTTCGAAGCATTTATTGGTGCGATTTATTTAGACCAAGGTACTGTAACTGCTAGAACTGTTTTAGAAAAATTACTTTTTCCTAAAATTAATGCAGGTGATTTCTCTCATGGGATGGATTATAAAACAGCGCTACAAGAGTGGATGCAGCAAGATGGTGTCGTCCAAATTGAATATCAAGTAATTGAAACAACTGGACCGGATCACGCGCGTGAATTCGTCGTCGAAGTAAAAATCGAAGGTGATTCACTAGGAACGGGATCAGGTAGTTCGAAAAAGCGTGCGGAACAAAACGCAGCCAAAGTAGCTTATGAAAATTTAGTAAGTACGGACAAAGATTAAATAATTACAGAACGAAGGTAATTGTTTAATAAAGGAGAAGTATTTAAGTGCAATTAAAGAAAATTATTGTGAAAGGCTTTAAGTCCTTTCCTGAAAAAACGACTCTAGAATTTAATGAAGGCGTCACTGCGATTGTGGGGCCAAACGGAAGCGGTAAATCGAATATAATTGAAGCGATCCGTTGGGTAATGGGAGAGCAATCTGCTAAAACTCTTCGTGGAGATCGTATGAATGATGTGATATTTTCAGGTACGAACGAACGAAAACCTTTAAATATAGCTGAAGTAGAGATTATATTAGACAACTCAGATGGTTATTTGGATATCGACTTTGAAGAAGTCAGTGTGTTAAGACGCATTTCACGTAGTGGCGATTCTGTTTATATGATTAACCAACAAGAATGCCGACTTAGAGATGTTGTCAATTTATTTATGGACTCTGGTTTAGGAAAAGAGTCTTTTTCAATTATTTCTCAGGGTCAAGTTGAGGCCATTTTCAACTCAAAACCAGAAGATCGCCGCGGGATTTTTGAAGAAGCAGCAGGTGTGTTTAAGTATAAAGTTCGTAAGAAAGATGCAGAAAAGAAGCTAGATGAAACGCAAGAAAACTTAGACCGTGTCCAAGATATTATTTATGAACTAGAAGCGCAATTAAAGCCTTTAAGAAAACAAGCAGACATTGCACAATCATACCTAACACAAAAAGAAAAGTTAACCGATTTAGATATTGGTGTGACAGTTTGGCAAATCAAAGATTTGCTGAAAAAGATTGATACAGACAAGCAACAGTTAAAAGAAATATCTGAACAAGCTGAGTCTATTAATAGTGATATAACGACTTTAGAAGATCAAGAGACAACGCAACAAGAAGTATTAAATACTTTGGAAAATAAGCGTGAAACGTTAAGTATGAAACTTATTGAAATTGTTCAAGAGAAGGAACGAAAAAAATCTGCATTAGATTTATATGATGAGAAAGCGCGCCATCAAGAAGTATTTATTCATGAAAAAGAAGAATCGATTAGTCAAATTAATGAGCGTTTACAGAAAACAGAAACGTCTTTATCAACTGTTGTAGAAGAGTTTGAGGAAAAAAATACGGCCTTAAAAAATATTTCAAAAGAGTTGGCTACCCTCGAAAAGGAACGTGAGTATCTTGAAGGGGATCGCGAAACGCAAATGGCTGAATTACGAAGCCAATATATTGAACTTTTACAAAAGCAGACTTCTTTTAAAAATGAATTAAATTACTTAGAACAAGAGTTATTTAAGAGTCAAAAAGCTAAAAGTAAAAAAGAAGAGAATGAAACAACACTTAAAGAAGAAGTAGACAATCTACAACGTGTTTTTCAAGATAAAGAAGCCGTTTATACAAAAACAAGTGCAGAACTTTTAGATTTATTAAATGAGTATAAAGCTTTAGAAAAATCTCTTTCGGATAAAAAAGAAAGTATCCGAGTCCAAGCGGATCGTGTTTCGAACACATCAAATGAGCTAGAACGTGCCAAAGCTAAGCAAAATAGCCTAAAAGAGATGCAGGATAACTATGCTGGTTATTATGCGGGTGTTCGCTCAATCATGAAAAATAAAGATAAACTAAACGGAGTCGTTGGAACAGTTGCAGAGCTTATCCATGTTTCAAATCAATATGTCCAAGCAATTGATACGGTATTAAGTAGCAGTGGACAATTTATTGTAGTAGAAGATGAAAAAGCTGGTCGTGATGCAATTAATTATTTAAAGCAGTCTAAAAACGGACGAGCAACTTTCCTGCCACTAACAACGATTAAACCACGGTATGTTATGGATTCCATTAAAAATAAGATACAACATATTCCTGGATATATTGGTATTGCAAGTGACGTGGTTAGTTTTGATGAGAAGGTTCAAACGATTATTGAAAACTTATTGGGACAAACCATACTAGCTGAAACGTTAGAAGCGGCGAACCAAATTGCGCGAAAAATCGGCTTTAGAAACCGAGTCGTCTCTTTAGAAGGCGATGTGATTAATGCGGGTGGATCGATGACTGGTGGTGGAAGTCGCCAGAACAACACAAGTCCAATTTTCACACAGAAAAAGGAATTGGATGTTCTCGAAAAGTATATTTCAGAAAACGAGAAAGTTGTTCAGCAACTTATTAAAAACCAAAAAGTCGTTGAAAAAGAACTAACCGAATTAGAAAAAACTGCACAAGATATTCGAGCTAATGGTGAGAGCAAGCGACTGGAAGAACAAAAGATTCATAGTGAAATTGACAATTTACAGACTCAAATCAACCGCTTAGAACGTGAATTAAAAGTAACCTCCTTTGAATTAGAGGAAAATAAAACAGAAGTTCAACAAAATGAAGAACAAAAACAAAGAACGTTAGAAGCTTTAAGTAGCGTAGATGAAGAGGTTATAGAATGCAATAATCGTATGAAACTTCTATCTAGTGAACAACAAAATATTGAGGCTGAGAAAGAAAAAGTCAGTGAGAAATTAAATAAAATTTATGAATCTAGAAATAACATTCGAGAAGACTTAGCTGCGATACGAACAAACCGTCAAAGCCTGGAAGAACAAACGAAACAGTATAAAGAACAGATTAAAGCTTTAGAAGCCGATATTATCGCATTCAACGAAGAAACAGATGTCGATTCGAAAGAAGAGTTAGAACAGCTTTTCGATGATTTAAAGTCTAAGCAGCAAGAAATCGAAAATGAACAACTGATCAATAAAGAAAATATAGCTTCTTTACATGTTGTATTGAAAGAGTATAAGCAGGAATTACATATTCTCGCTGGGAAAAATAAATATTTAGCGGATGAAAAATCAAAATTAGAAGTTCAACTCTCTAAAAATGATGTTCGTCTCGATCATAATTTAAATTATTTAGTCGAAGAATATAAGATCGGTTTTGAAGAAGCGAAATTATTGGATGAACCGGATATGCCTTTAGAAGATGCGCAAAAACAAGTTCGAATGTTGAAAAGAGGGATTGAAGAATTAGGACCAGTTAATTTAAATTCGATTGCTGAGTACGAAAGCGTCAATGAACGCTATGAATTCTTATCCGGACAACAAAATGATTTGATCGAAGCAAAAGCAAACCTTTATAACACGATGGATGAGATGGATGCCATAGTTGAGAAGCAATTCAAAGAAACATTTGATAAAATTCAACTTCAATTTGCATCAGTTTTTCCAAAAATGTTCGGTGGAGGCTATGCAGAGCTCGTTTTAAGTGATCCAAGTAATTTACTTGAGACAGGAGTAGAAATTATCGCACAACCACCTGGGAAGCGATTGACACGATTAAGTTTATTATCTGGTGGGGAACGAGCTTTAACAGCTATTTCATTATTGTTTGCGATTATTCAAGTCAATCCGATTCCATTTTGTATTTTAGATGAGGCTGAAGCGGCTTTAGACGATGCAAACGTAGATCGTTTCGGGCGTTACTTAAATGACTTTGAATATGACACACAATTTATTGTGATTACACACCGTAAAGGTACAATGGAACATTCGGACCAATTATATGGTGTTACAATGCAAGAAAAGGGTATTTCAAAAATTGTTTCAGTAAGTTTAAATGAAGCACAATCTTATGATGGTGTCGGTTAAAAAAAGGAGTAGAATGCATGGCTATAAAATTAATTGCCATTGATTTGGATGGGACTTTATTAGATTCTAAACGAAATTTATCGAAAGAAAATTATCAAGCAATTCAAGACGCAAAAGCAGCGGGCATTAAAGTCGTTCTATGTACCGGACGACCACTTCGATCTATGAACTACCTATTAGATGAACTGCATTTAAAAGAAGAAGAAGATTTAGCTATTACTTATAATGGTGGGCTAATCCAACATACAAAGAGTGGAGATACCGTTCACGAATTTACGTTAGATCGTAAGCAATGTATCGATATTTATAAATTAGGCCAAGAATTAAATCTGCCTGTTAACTTCATTGATTTAGAGTATATTTATGAACCACCATACCCTGAAGGTGTTGAATCAATTTATAATAAAGGAAATACGAATATTCCAAAAGACCAAGCACTCCAATTTTCTAAACTGCTTATGGATGAAATGCCGGAGCCTTTTACGATTAATAAAGTCGTTATGAGTCGGCCAGGTGAAGAGTTAGATGCAGCCATTCCCCGAATTGATAAGTCTTATTATGAAAAGTACAACATTTATAAATCGCAAGATAATATTTTAGAAATCTTACCTAAGAACGTTGACAAAGGCTTTGCAATGCGTGTTGTTGGTGAAATGCTAGGATTAGAGAAGAACGAAATTATGGGTATTGGTGACCAAGAAAATGATAAGTCATTAGTTGAGAATGCCGGTTTAGGTGTAGCGATGGGGAATGCCATTGAGGATGTGAAAGCTGTAGCTGATTACATCACAAAAACAAATGATGAACATGGTGTGGCGCATGCTATCCGTAAATTTGCTTTAAACGAAAACCTATAATTCATTTTCTGGTGGAAATGCATATTTAGGTATTTTACAAAACTATGATAGAATGGTACAAAGTATAGATAAAAATTAGAAATGAGGCTGAAAGTATTGAGTTTATTTGATCGAATAAAATCAGTCTTTACTGGTGAAAAAACAACAGAAGTAGAACAAACCAAAGTAGAACAAGAAGAAATTAACACTTATGAAGAAGGATTAGAAAAACCTAGAAAAACATTTACCCGTCGTTTTAAAGAAATGATGGCAAGCTTCCGTTATGAGGACGAGGAGTTTTTTGAAGAGTTAGAGGATTTATTAATTGAATCAGACGTAGGTTTTGAAGCAACAATGGAGATTTCGGACATTATGCGTTACGAAGCCAAGGTTGAAAATATACGAACAGTAGAAGATGCTGAGCGTGTCTTAGTACGTACAATGATTGATATGTACGAAAGAACGAATCCGGATTACGTAGAATTCAAAACAAATCCAAATGGTTTAACAGTCCTACTATTTATCGGTGTAAACGGTGTTGGAAAAACAACAACAATTGCTAAGTTAGCGCATCAATTAATTGAAGAAAATAATTCAGTGATGTTAGCTGCCGGAGATACATTCCGTGCGGGAGCGATTGAGCAATTAAAAGTATGGGGAAGTCGTGTTGGAGCTGAAGTTATTTCAACAAAACAAGGTGGCGATCCATCAGCTGTCGTTTTTGACGCAATAAAACAAGCACAAGAGAATAATTATGATTACCTACTTGTTGATACAGCGGGTCGTTTACAAAACAAAAAGAATTTAATGGATGAACTTGAAAAAATGAATCGAGTCATTGAACGTGAAATTCCAGGAGCACCTCATGAAACAATTCTTGTTTTGGATGCAACGACTGGACAAAACGCATTAAATCAAGCAAAACAATTCCAAGAAATTACAAACTTAACTGGAATTGCTTTAACGAAAATGGATGGTACAGCTAAAGGTGGTATCGTTCTAGCAATTGGTAAGGAACTGAAGATACCAGTAAAATTTGTAGGTTTAGGGGAGAAAATGGAAGATTTACATCCATTTGATTCTGAGAAATTTGCATACGGTATGTTTAAAGATTTAGTGAACTAATATATTATAGAAATTAGGGAATATAATGGAACTTGAAAAAACTCTGAAAATGAATATGTTGTTTTCTTTTTATGGGAACCTACTTTCACCTAAACAAGCACAATATATGTCCGATTATTATGAAGAAGATTATACATTAGCAGAAATAGCAGATAACAATGGTGTGAGCAGACAAGCGATATACGACAGTATTAAGCGAGCTGAAGAAGCTTTGAAAAACTATGAAGCTAAAATGAATTTAGTTGAAGAATTTAATAATCGTAGACAAGCTTTGAAAAAAATACGACAGTATGTAGATGAAAAATATGGGCAAGATGAAAAATTAATTCATTTAATAGATGATATGATTCAAGATTCGACAAGAGAGGAGAACTAACTTTATGGCCTTTGAAGGTTTAAGTGGGCGTTTACAAGATGCTTTTTCTTCCTTGCGTAAAAAAGGAAAAATTGGTGAACAAGATGTCCAAGACGCTATGCGTCAAGTTCGTTTAGCATTATTAGAAGCGGACGTTAACTATAAAGTAGTAAGAAAATTTGTAAGTAGTATTCGAGAACAAGCTTTAGGAGAAGAAGTTCTTGAAAGTTTAAACGGTGGACAACAAGTTGTTAAAATCGTTTATGATGAACTAACTGCTCTAATGGGTGGAGAACAAGCAGAAGTAAATATTTCTGATATTCCACCAACAGTCTTTATGATGACAGGTTTACAAGGTGCTGGTAAAACAACAACTGCTGGTAAACTTGCGAATTATTTAAGAAAAAACAAGAAAATGAAGCCAATGTTAGTTGCAGCCGATATTTATCGTCCTGCTGCGATTGATCAGCTTCAAACATTAGGTAAACAATTAGATATACCTGTATTTAGCATGGGTGACCAAGTCAGTCCAGTTGAAATCGCAAAACGTGGTTTAGAAGAAGCCAAAGCGCAAAATCGTGACTTAGTTATTATTGATACGGCTGGTCGTTTACACATTGATGAAGTTTTAATGACTGAATTAAAAGATGTAAAAACAGCAGTACAACCAGATGAAATATTCTTAGTTGTTGATGCAATGACTGGTCAAGATGCTGTAAACGTAGCTGATTCATTTAATGACCAATTAGACATTTCAAGTGTTATCTTGACTAAATTAGATGGTGATACTCGTGGTGGTGCAGCGCTTTCTATTCGTGAAGTTACTGGGAAACCAATTAAATTTACGGGTACTGGTGAAAAACTAGATGCCATCGAACCATTCTATCCAGACCGTATGGCAAATCGTATTTTAGGTATGGGAGACTTGTTGACGCTAATTGAGCGTGCACAAGAAGAGGTTGATGAAAAACGAGCAGAAGAACTTGCTCAAAAAATGGCTGAAAATCGCTATGACTTTAATGATTTCATCGAACAAATGGACCAGATGCGTAATATGGGACCACTTGATCAATTATTAAAAATGATTCCTGGAATGAATAATGTTCCTGGGATGTCAGATTTTGAAGTGGATGAAAAAGAACTAGACTATATGAAAGCAATCATACAATCGATGACAAATGCTGAACGTGAAGACCCAGATTTATTAAATCAAAGTCGTCGTCGTCGTGTAGCTACTGGTTCAGCTAGACCATTACAAGAGGTTAACAAATTAATTAAACAGTTTAAGCAAACTCGTGAAATGATGTCTGGCTTGTCCGGAGGAAAAATGCCTGCTGGGATGGACCAATTGTTTGGTGATGGTATCGGTGGAAAGATGGGTAAAAAAGCTTTCCAAAATGCAGCACGATCAAATAATCGTAAAAAGCGTAAAAAAGTCAAACGTAGAAGAAGATAATTCAAATAAACTAAAAAGATTTGGACAATATTTGTTCAAATCTTTTTTTTATGTCTTTTTTGGCGTTTATGAGTTGAAATCAGTATATATTTTGCTAATATATACTGATGAATTATATTACTAAAAAAATATATATTAGTAGGAGATGTTATGAACCGTATAAAATCATTACAGTGGGCAAATATTCGATATGTCTTACATGGCATACTAATTGGTACAATTGCTGGAACTGTTGTTAGTGCTTTTCGAATGATCATTTCGATTTTGCTGGATTATATGCCACGAATATATGGCTATTTAAAAGAGAATACTTTATTTGTGAGTATTTGGTTTTTTGTTCTTATAAGCATTGCGATATTGGTTATGGTATTAATGCGTGATGAAGAACACATTAAAGGGAACGGAGTAGCTGAATTAAAGGGACAATTACAAGGTTCGCTTAGATTAAACTGGTTTTCAATCTTATGGCGAAAATTTCTATCAAGTGCCCTTGTTTTAGGATTAGGTATTCCGCTTGGTCAAGAAGGACCTTCTATCCAAATAGGTGGAGTAGTAGGGCAAGGGATAAATCATTTTATGAAAGGAAGTCGCTCCCAAGAAAGTATTTTTATATCAAGTGGAGCTGCTGCCGGACTAGCCGCAGCCTTTAACGCACCTTTATCAGCGTTTGTACTAGTACTTGAAGAAATACATCATCGTTTCTCAAATATATTGATCCTGTCTGTATTCTCGGCATCAGTGACAGCTTCCTTTGTAGCCTATAATATATTCGGTTCTGAACCAGCAATTGGATTAGGGGCAACTATTGCTTTTCCAATTGAATATTATATTTCATTAATTGGTTTAGGAGCACTCTTGGCTGTAGGAGGATGGTTATTTCAAAGAGGGGTCTTTAGATACACCCCAAAATTCCTTAGTTACTTACCAATCCCTGACTATTTACACGGATTCATTCCGTTTGTCCTTGTTCTATTCATTGGGATCTTTTGGACGGATATGTTGGGTGGAGGAACAGATGTAATCATGATGATTGCGTCGGAAAGTGCATCGACAAAACTATTACTAGCGATATTTGTTTTTCGGTTTATAACATTCCAAATTTCTTTTGGGACAAAAATCCCTGGTGGATCCTTAGTGCCGAGTCTCGCTTTTGGTGCAATACTTGGGGCATTATATGGAAATCAAATAATAGGACTAACGGGTATAGAAAATCAGTTTGTTCGTAACTTTGTCATTTATGGAATGGGTGGTTTCTTTACAGCTACAACGAAAGCGCCATTAACAGCAATCGTATTAATCACTGAACTAACAGGTTCAATTGGTCAATTGATGCCAATATCAATAGTGTGTTTATCTGCCTATGTCATTTCTGATTTACTTAAAATGGAACCAACAGATGATATTACATTAAGAAATAAGACCAATCAGATTCCAACAATCTATGAAGGTGAAATTATTTTAATGGATATTACAATTGAATTTAATGGGGAATTAGATGGCGAGTTAATCAAAGATCTTATTTTACCATTTGATACAAGAATAATTAAAGTAAGTCGTTACGGCAAAGAATTTCTACCAGATGGGAATACACGTATCTTACCTGGGGATCAAGTACAGCTTGCAACAGATTCTGGTTTTGCTTCAAAAGTCGCTGATTATTTCGAAAGAGCAAATAATTCTTCGCAAAAAAAGAAGATGTAAAGAAAAAAGACTTTACATAGTGTCGTAAACGTGATATTATATTATTCGTGAGTTAATTCGTGTCAAGTTGTTTTACTTAACAGTATAACTCAAAGAGATATTAAATAAACAAGTAATATTATTAGGAGGAAATATAAATGGCAGTTAAAATTCGTTTAAAAAGAATGGGATCTAAAAAGCGTCCTTTCTACCGTGTAGTAGTTGCAGATTCACGTAAATCAGTTACAGGTGGTATTATCCAAGAAATCGGAACATACAACCCAGTATCTGAACCAAAAGAAGTTAAACTTAACACTGAGTTAGCTTTAGAATGGTTACAAAATGGTGCTAAGCCATCTGATACAGTTCGTAAACTTTTATCAGACCAAGGTGTTATGGAAGCATATCACAACGCTAAATTAGAGAGTAAAAAAAATAACTAATTCTCGATAGTATAAATTTAAAAGGATGAGAACATGACTGACAAAGAAATGAGAAATTTAATTACTACTATTGTATCGGCACTTTTAAGTCATCCAGAATCTTTAAAGTTAGAACTTAAAGATACGGATGATTTCCACGAATATTTATTGTCTGTTCATCCAGATGACGTGGGACGTGTCATTGGTAAGCGTGGACGTATTGCTAAAGCAATTCGCTCACTCGTTTACAGTGTGAAGTACGATGGTCCTAAACGTGTTCGCTTAACGATTGTCGATTAATACTCGTCCGTAATGACATCTCTCAAAATTTCTGTTTATACAGATTAATTTTGAGAGATTTTTTTGCTAATATGGGTTCTTATTCCTTTGAAAAAAGGAAATATAACAACCATTCAAAGCAATATTACGATAAATTCAAACATATAATTAGGAGAACATTATGACAAATTATTTAGAAGTCGGTAAGATAGTTAATACCCATGGGATTAGAGGCGAAGTACGCGTTCAATCTGTTACAGATTTTCCAGAAGTACGATATGCTAAAGGTTCAAAGCTAGTCATTGAAATGGGTAGAAACGATTATAAAGAAGTTATTGTAGCCTCACATCGTGTCCATAAATTATTTGACTTATTAACTTTTGAAGGTTATCCATCAATTAATGATGTTGAACAATTTAAAACAAAGTTTTTAAAAGTAGATGAATTACTGGTACCTGAACTTGAAGACAATGAATTTTATGTAAACCAAATTATTGGTGCAGAAGTTGTCGATGAATCAGATCAAGTCATTGGGAAGTTAAAAGAAGTTTTGGACTTACCAGCCAATGATGTCTGGGTTGTAAGTCGACCAGGTAAAAAGGATTTATTATTACCATACATTGAATCAGTGATTTTAGATGTCAATGTAGAAGAACAAAAGATCGTTGTTCACGTCCTTGAAGGGCTGGATCAAGATGAAGATTGATATTTTGACTTTATTTCCAGAAATGTTTGATAGCCCGTTCAATTATTCTTTAATCAAGCGTGCCATTGATGCTGGACATGTCGAAATAAATCCACTTAGCTTTAGAAAATATGGTGTAGGAAAACATGCAATGGTTGATGATACGCCGTATGGTGGTGGAGCAGGAATGCTATTGAAACCTGAACCGATATTTGAAGCAATCGATAAATTAAATACAGAAAATCCAGATACACCGAAACGTATCGTATTGATGGATCCTGCAGGGAAACCATTTGATCAAGCGATGGCTGAAGATTTCTCAAAAGAAGAACATCTCGTTTTTATTTGTGGCCATTACGAAGGATACGACGAGCGAATTCGTACGCTTGTGACCGATGAAGTCTCGTTAGGTGATTATGTCTTAACCGGTGGTGAACTAGCCGCAATGGTTATGATTGATGCAACTGTACGACTTATTCCAGGTGTTGTTGGGAACGTAGAGTCGATTCAAGAAGATTCACATTCTACGGGCCTCTTAGAACATCCACATTATACGCGACCAGCAAGTTATAGAGGGATGGATGTTCCAGAAGTTTTACTCAATGGAAATCATGGGTTAATTGACGAATGGCGCAATAAAGAGTCCTTACGACGCACATTTAAAAGGCGTCCAGATATGCTTGAAAACTTAGAGTTATCGGATGACGAAAAATCTTGGCTTAAGGAATTTGAAGAAGAAGTAGAATAAATAGTGAGCCTACCTTATGTAAAATAGGGTAGGTTTTTTGAATCCTTTAAGAAATGGATTCATTGATACATTCTACAGAGAGAATACAATGAAATCTCTATTTACATATGTTAAAATAGTAATAATTGAAATTAGATTAGATTATCCAGATAAGAGGTTAATAAATGACTTATTCAGAAATGATGATAGCAGAAATACAAAATGGAAACTTAGAACTCGCAGAAGAGAACTTAGAACTCGCTTTGAGTTTTGATGACGAAGAAACGTTATACTTACTAGGGAATACACTTTTACAATTAGGGTTTCTAATTGAAACTAAACGCGTATACAATCATTTAATTGATGTGAATCCAAATGATGATGAACTAAAAGTATATTTAGCAGAGATAGAAATTGAAGATGGAAATGAAATAGAAGCACTTGAATTACTCCATGCCATTGAACATTCAAGTCCATCTTATCCTCAAGCATTATTGGTTCAAGCAGATTACTACCATTTAAATGGTTTACCAGAAGTCAGTATTCAAAAGTTATTAGAAGCAGAATCCTTATTGCCCGAAGAAGAAGTGATCCACTTTGCATTAGGTGAAGTGTATTTCACAATGGCTGACTATCAAAATGCGATTCGATATTATGAAAAATTAATGATCGCTGGACATGATGAAATCTCCGGTACTTTAATTGGTGTAAGACAAGGGAATTGTTACTTAATGATTGGTGAGTATGACAAAGCTTTAACTTACTTTAACGATTCGTTATCTTTCAAGGAAGACCCTCAAGTTTACTACCAAATCGGCTTGACGTATGTTCAAAAAGAAGAGTTCGATAAGGCGACAGAACCATTACTGCAAGCAAAAGAACTTGATCCAAGTATTAGTGGTATATATATTTTACTAGCTGAAATTTACGAACAAGAAAATGATTATGAAAAAGCTTTAAAAGAAATTGAAGACAGCCTCGCTTATAATGAAATCAATATCGATTTATATTTAAAAGCTGCTGATTTAGCGACGAAGTTAAATGATTTTAAAAAAGCAGATAAGTACTATAAAGAAGCGATTGAGATGGATAAAGATAATGATCGAATTATCCTAAAATATGCAGATTTTTTAAACTTTATAGATGATTATGATGGAGTCATCTCTTTATTAGAGGGTGCACCAGATGTTGTTCGTGAATTACCAGGTTCTCTATGGCTATTAGCAAATGCTTATAATAGCATCGATGAATATGAAACAGCTGGAAAATTATTTAACCAAGCCTCATTATTCTTGATGGAAGAATTGGATTTCTTAAAAGACTATGCATTTTTCCTTCGAGAAGATGGACAAAGAGATAAAATGACAGAAGTTGCCAAACGTTATATGGCTTTAAGTGACCAACCAGATGAAGAAATGATGGCGTTACTTGATGAAACAAACTACTTTTAAAAAGAACGATTGTTGAGGTGAATAACATGCGTTCATCCGTATCAAATAGTGATAAAAAAATATTTTTAAGATGGTTTACGAAAAACTTTGTACTAAGAAGAAGAGAAGTCCTGTGGATTTTAGACTACTTATACAATCATGATATTATTTTAGAGAAAACGCATTTTGTAGAAAATGTGCAAAAGGCTCCTCGAGGAATCTATACGACGGTTAAAGATAATAAAGAGACGCCTTTTATTTTCTATAAAAATGGGCATACGTTTAAGGATCCTATGCAAGCATTCCATGAGGTACGTTTAAATTGGAGCTCGCCAATATATATAGAACTTGATTTCGAAAATGCCTGGCAATATCCAGAGTATTTGGCCGTTCTAGAAGATAATCCATATGCAAAATGGAACGAAACGATGCCAAGTGAACTGATTGTTGAAGTAGAAGAAGCTTTAAACTATGAAAGTTTACTTTATGCAAAAGAACGGGTCATGAAAGAAATTGACGAAAGTTTATTGAATGGTCATAAAAGTGAATTTACATTATTGACTGATGAATTATTTGAAATCAATCATAAAATTTCACGCGTTATTTTAAATGACTGAATGCTTTTCTAAAAGGAGAGAAACCTTATATGGAAATGGAACAGATGCAAGAGATTGTGGACGATTATATCGGACAGTTTAAGGCGGGGTATTTTTCTCCATTAGCCTTATTGGCACGGATTACCGAGGAGGTAGGAGAACTCGCTCGCGAGATCAATCATCATCATGGTGAAAAACAAAAGAAAGATACGGAAGAAGAACAAGAAGTCTCTAACGAATTAGGAGATGTCCTCTTCAACATTATATGTATGGCGAATGCTTTGGATATCGATTTAACCGAGGCTTTTAACGATACAATGACTAAATTTGACAATAGAGATAAATATCGTTTTGAACGAGTAGATGGAAAAACTTCAGATTAAAGGTTGCATGAACATGAAAAATAAAATGACATTAGATGGTGTATTTCAAGACGTTCTCCCTGTGTTAGAACAAATTATCGAAGCAGGCTATGAAGCTTATTTCGTTGGAGGAAGTGTTCGAGATCGCCTTTTAAACTTAACAGTTAACGATGTAGACATCGCCACAAGTGCCATGCCTCAAGAAATTAAAAAAATATTCAAACGAACAGTAGATGTTGGTATTGAACATGGGACAGTCATGGTATTAGTTGGGGATGAAAGCTATGAAATTACGACTTTTAGAACCGAATCAACGTATAAAGATTTTAGACGTCCAGATTCGGTTACTTTTGTGCGCTCATTAACAGAAGATTTAAAACGACGTGATTTTACAATGAACGCAATCGCTTTAGATAATCACGGAAATGTGATTGACCCTTTTAATGGAATCGCCGATTTAGAAAAAGGGATTATTCGCGCAGTTGGTAATCCTCATGAACGTTTTAATGAAGATGCCTTGCGTATGATGCGAGCTGTACGTTTCTCAGCACAATTGGATTTTGAAATTGAACCGGAAACGTTATTATCCATTCGGAAAAATGCCCCCTTATTAGAAAAAATTGCGATTGAAAGAATCCAAGTGGAATTTGAAAAGCTATTAACGGGTGGCTGGCATACAATTGGGATTGCTTCAATGATAAAAACGAATCTTTATTTATATGCTCCAGGATTGGCTGATAAGAAGGACGCACTTATTTCAATGTTAACCGATGAGTTACCTTTTGAAAATGCCAGACAAGCATGGGCATTCTTACTCTATCATATTGATTTAACGACAAAGGATTCTTTTTTTAACCCTAGATCATTTTTAAAAGGTTGGAAATTATCGAATAAAATGATTTCTGAAGCAATCGCCTTATTTGAATCCTTAAAATATCGACTAAAACATAGCGAATTAGATGTTTGGACTATTTTTAATATTGGTCGAGATTTTTCGATGGAAGTCGAGTATTTAACAGAGCATTTAAAAGGCTCTCCAATGTATATGGATGTTTTGAATAAATATGATCAACTACCCATTCGATCTAAAGATGAATTAGCCATTACTGGTCATGATGTCATGAATTTAACAACTGAGAGACCTGGTAAGTGGATGGCTAAAGCAATGGAAAGTGCATTGCATAGTGTCGTAACTGGCGATTTAGAGAATGAAAAGGCTACAATTATTGAGTGGCTTTTAGCAAACGGATATATTCCGACAAAGTAATTTAAACAGAATTTATAAGAGACAGAGAGGTGCTAATTTTTGAGACCTAACCAAGTATATGCCGTCGTAGATATCGAGGCAACAGGTGGGAGTATTGGAGCGGATGAGCGAATTATTCAAATAGCTTGTGTGCTTGTTAAAGACTATAAAATTATTCATACATTTGATACTTTAGTGAATCCGGGTAAATATATTCCAGAACAAATTAGCCGACTAACAGGGATAAGTAATAAAGATGTTAAGCATGCACCATTTTTCGAAGAGATAGCACCTATGATTCTATCTTTATTAGAGAATGCCATTTTTGTCGCACACAATGTCGGTTTTGATTATAGATTTCTAAATGAACAATTAAAAGCACATGGATTTCAGCAAACTGAAATACCTGCAATTGATACAGTAGAACTAACACAGATTTTATATCCGCATTTAGATAGTTTTCAGCTTGAAGATATTGCGACATCTTTAGATTATCAATTAACGGATGCACATGATGCTTTGGAGGATGCAAATGCTACCGTCCATATTTTTAAGATCCTATTTAGACATGCGAAGCAATTACCATTAGTTACTTTAGAAAAACTAAGTGAATTGGCCCGTTGTACAACGCATGAAACGTATTTGTTTTTCCGCGATGCACTAGCGTTAGCGAGAGAAGAATTACGACCACTAGACGAAGATATTGTAGTAGTGAATCAAATTGCTATCCGTAAACCAACACATTATGAAACGTCAGGAGAAACCTATTCGTTAGAATCAATTTATCCGGAAAAAAATAATGAAAAAGCAAAATATTTCACTGGCACACATCATTTCCGTAAAGTACAAGCTAAAATGATGGATTTAGTCTTCAAATACTTTAAAAAAGAGATCGGATTAGAAAAATTAGCGATTGAAGCTCCTCCAGGTATTGGAAAATCATTGGGCTATTTATTCCCGTCAGCTTTCATTGCAAGTGTAGAGAAACCTATTGTAGTTAGTACATATACAACAATGTTACAAACACAGTTACTTGAGCAAACAATTCCTGAATTGGAACAAATACTGAGTAAAGATATAAAATCGACGCTAGTTAAGAGTAGAAATCATTACATTTCATTAAGTATCTTTGAAAGATGGTTAAATGAAATTGAGCCAAATGACTCAGAAGCGTACCTATGTATGCGATTATTAGTTTGGTTAACTCAAACAACAACAGGGGACTTAAGTGAAATGAATGCGGGCAGTCATTTAGATATGGACTTTTGGCAAGAAATCCGTGTAACG
This sequence comes from uncultured Carnobacteriaceae bacterium, assembly GCA_964624875.1. Lineage (GTDB taxonomy): Bacteria > Bacillota > Bacilli > Lactobacillales > Carnobacteriaceae_A > Atopostipes. The sequence goes on from CAZUZA010000002.1 coordinate 20,790, forward strand.
AATCATCATTATATTGATAGTTATTGGAAGGAATTTGATTTCTTTGAACGTATAAAAGCATCTGCTCTACATTCAGAAATCATTATCACAAATCATCATTTTTTAGTACATGATTGGCAAAATGAAACACCTGTTATTCCTAATTTAGAACATTTAATTATTGATGAAGCACATCATTTCCCAAGTGTTGCGAATCAATCGAGTACTGTAACGATACATGGGATTGAATTGATTACAGAATTGGAAAAAATGGGGTCTATTTCAGATAATGTCGGTATTTCAAAACTGATTAATTATTTAGAAACTAATGGACATATTAAAGCTATTGAGCTCTTAAAATTAGATCGAAACTTAAAATTATGCTTAGATTCATGGACGAGTTTATTTAACCGTCAACTGGAATACTATGAAAATCAGGATTTTTCATCAAGAACAGACTCTAATTTTGTCGAGCACGAATTTAAATTAAGTTATTTTACATTTAAAGAAAAGAAAGTCATAAAGAATATTGTACGTTCATTGGATGAGTTTATCTATACGAGCTTTAAGATTATAAAAGATTCAAATAAATTCTTTAATCAATTGAATAATGAACTTCAATTATTATTAATTGAATTAGGTAAACTGACTACTTACTTAACAAAATGGCGCGATCAATTTAAAGACGTATTTACTTTTGATGAGGAGTCCCCAGAAGCTTTACGTTGGGTATCTTATTTACCGGATCACTTAGAGAATTCGATTCAATTCAATATTTTAAAATGGGGTGAAAAGAATTCCTTTATAGACTATATGGCTCTCCATTCAAAAGTAATCTTTACAAGTAGTACATTATCCTTTGATAACAGTGAAGATTATTTTTCTGGCCAAATAAAAAACTTGCCACTTCAATATCATCAATTGGAAAGTCCTTTTAACTATGGGGAACAAGTCCGTGTAATGGTGCCGGAAGTACAAATTAATCCGAAACAAACGCAAAGAAAGAATTACTCGAGCTTATTAGCTGAAGAGATTGTTAACATTCTAAAAGATACGCAAGTTAATACAATTATTCTCTTCCGTTCTTTAGAAGTGCTAAAAGAAGTCTATGAAATTATTAATAAGGAAAAACAATTAGCAAAACACAAAATTTTAGCTCAATCGATTACAGGGACAAGAAAGAGAATCCTGAAAAGCTTCAAGAGAAATTCACCAGCTGTTATTCTAGGTGCGGATAGTTTCTTTGAAGGCATAGATTTGCCAAATGAACAATTGGGCTCAGTCATTTTGACCCGGCTACCATTTCCAGCGCCTAACACACCAATTATGCGTTTGAAGACAGATTACTTAAATCGACAAGGTATTAACCCATTCATGGGAGAGTATTTACCTCAAGCAATTTTAAAGTTCAAGCAAGCGTTTGGTCGTTTAATCCGAAATAAAACGGATAAAGGTGTCTTAGTAATTTTGGATGAACGTTTTATGACAGCAAGTTATTCGAATATTTTCAAAGAGGCTATACCAAGAGGTGTGCCCATTGAAATTTATAAAAATGATGTGCTAGGAAAAGAAATTGATCAATTCATCCAGAAGAAATAATAAATTACACGTTTAATTTAATGCCGTATTTTGGTATAATTAATTAGTTCAATTAGAAAACGAGGTGAGTGAGGATGAAAAAAACATTTACAACTATTCTAATACTGATGTTACTTTTAATTTTTAGTGTAACTTTTATCGTGACTCGCTCATTATCACCATATAATCAGGCTAAATCCGAAACCATTGAAGTAGCAGGTCGAAGAGCGAACCTTGAAGAAGTGGAAGATTTTTATTGGTATAATGGTACAGAAACGTATTTTACTGTTACAGGTAAAAATAACGAAAACACGCCAATCATTATTGTTGTGCAACAAAATGGTGGAGCAATAGAAGTATTAAAACAAGAGGATAGCATTTCAGAACAAACAGCTATCCAACAAACAATTGACCGTGAAAATCCTCATAAAATATTAGAAGCACGAATTGGAAAAGAAAAAGAGCAGCTAATATGGGAAGTAAGTTTTGAGTTAGAAAACGGAAGTATTGGTTATAGTACGTTCTCTTTAACTACAGGAGAATGGATTCGCACAATCAAAAATATATAAAAGTTATAAGATGATAAGGGGTAGGAAGAATGGAAAGAATTACGATTATTCAGTCGAAAGACTATGTAGATCAAGAAGTACAAATTAAAGGTTGGGTTGCTAATAAACGCTCAAGTGGAAAGATTGCTTTCTTACAATTACGTGATGGCTCAGCTTATTTCCAAGGTATTGTTTTAAAAAATGAAGTAGGGCAAGAAGTATTTGACCTTGCAACGCATCTAACACAAGAAACGTCTGTAATCATTACAGGAACGATTCAAGAAGATTCTCGTTCAAACTTTGGTTATGAAATTCATGTGAAAGAAATTGAAGTTGTTGGTGAATCAGAAGATTACCCAATTACACCTAAAGAACACGGAACAGATTTCTTAATGGATAACCGTCATTTATGGTTACGTTCATCAAAACAACATGCGATTATGTTAGTTCGTAACGAGATGATTCGTGCAACATACGAATTTTTCAATAACAAAGGCTTTGTAAATATCGATTCACCTATTTTAACAGCAGTTGCTGGTGAAAATACAACGGATCTATTCCACATTGACTACTTTGAAGATGATGCATACTTAGCACAAACTGGGCAATTGCATGCGGAAGCTGCAGCAATGGCATTTGGAAAAGTCTTTACATTTGGACCTACTTTCCGTGCAGAGAAATCTAAAACACGTCGTCACTTAACGGAGTTTTGGATGGTTGAGCCTGAAATTGCTTTTGCAACTCAAGAAGAATCTCTTGAAATTCAAGAACAATATGTTGCTCACTTAGTACAAAGTGTATTAGACAATTGTGATTATGCATTAGACGTATTAGAACGCGATAAAGAAGTATTGAAAAAATACACGAACTTACCTTATCCACGTATTTCATATGACGATGCAATTAAACTGCTTCAAGAAAATGATTACGATGTAGAGTGGGGCGTTGACTTTGGTTCTCCTGAAGAAACATTTATTGCTAACCAATATGATCAACCTGTCTTTATTTTGAACTATCCTAAAGAAATTAAACCATTCTACATGCCGTTACATCCAGATCGTGACGATGTTGTATTATGTGCAGACTTAATTGCACCAGAAGGATACGGAGAAGTCATCGGTGGTTCACAACGTGAATCGGACTATGAAACACTAAAACAAAACATTATTGATTTTGGTCTAAACGTAGAAGATTACGAATGGTATTTAGATTTACGTCGTTATGGTTCAGTAACAACTGCTGGTTTCGGATTAGGTCTAGAGCGTGCAGTTACTTGGATTACAGGAACTAAACATATCCGTGAATCTATTCCATTCCCAAGACTGTTAAACAGACTTACACCTTAATATTAAAAGAAAAGAGTGCCATAAATGTCGAATGAAATAATCAAAAAGTGGATTGACGAAGGACAAACTGTCCTTCCGACACTCTTGTTAATGCATTATAGAGATTTAGGACTCTCTAACAATGAATTAGTTCTTATTTTACAATTAAAATCGTATATGGATAAGGGCATTCCTTTTCCAAATACAGATATTATTGCTAAAAACATGCATTTATCTGAAGAAAATGTCTTTAGAGCGATATATCAATTAACCAAAAAAAAAGTATTATCTATTGAAACGACTGAAGATGAGAATGGTTTGACCCAGGATGCGTACTCATTGAATTTATTGTGGGAAAAATTAATCGTTCACTTAAATCAAATGAGGACAACGGAAGAAATTGAAGTAGAGGAAAAGACGACAAAGAATTTATATCAAATTTTTGAACAAGAATTTGGTCGTCCTTTATCACCAATTGAAATGGAAACACTTGTCATGTGGGTAGAAGAAGATAAATATTCTCATGAATTGATTCAGATGGCTCTAAGAGAAGCTGTTCTAAGTCAAGTGTATAACTTCAAATATATTGATCGTATTTTATTAAACTGGGAAAAGAAAAATATCCAGACAAAAGATCAAGTCGAAAAAGAATCGAAGAAATATCGAGACGAGTCGTCAAAAAATAGTTTTCAAAATAATGATACGAAAAGGACATCAGATCCTGTTCCAATGATCAATTGGTTGAAAGATTTAAATAATTCTAATAAATAGGAGTAGATTTTTTGCCAGATTCTCAGAATTTATTAAATAATGTTGAAACTGTAAAAGTCATTGAAGCAATGGGGAAAATGTTCCCAGAAGCTAAAGCTGAGCTTGATCATAAGTCACCATTTGAATTACTAATTGCAGTGATTTTAAGTGCACAGACGACTGATATCGGCGTGAATAAAGTAACTCCTGAACTATTCAGAGCTTACCCGTCACCCCAAGAAATGATGCATGCTGAATTATCCGATTTAGAAGATAAATTAAAAACAATCGGCCTATTCCGAAACAAAGCGAAATTTATCAAAAAGACCGCTACTAAACTAGTGGAAGAGTTTGGAGGCGTGGTTCCTTCAAACCGTAAAGACTTAGAGAGTTTACCAGGAGTAGGGAGAAAGACCGCAAACGTTGTATTAAGTGTTGCATTTGGACAACCAGCGATTGCAGTGGATACTCATGTGGAACGCATTACTAAAAAGTTTCATATTGCTGATGAGAAAGCTTCTGTTATCCAGGTCGAAAGAACACTAATGGAAAAATTACCAGAGCATTTATGGTCAAGAGCACATCATTGGCTCATATTCTTTGGTCGTTACCAATGTCCTGCGCGTAAGCATGATCATGATGAATGTATCGCACGAGTCAGAGCACATATGGAATAAAAAGTGGACGACTAAACGTGGAAGTATACTCGTTTAGTCGTCTTTTGATTTCTTGGTTTTTATGGGTTCAAATCCCCCATTTTCCGTAGATCATTTTAAGACATAATTATGATTAACAGGATTAAAGATATCCCAAAATAAAATTGTATGTCTACTTTAGATTTAGTATGATTATAGTAATACATATGAGGAGGAATATTCATGAATCATATTTCAATTGAAGATTTTCATCAAGTCGTTTTAGAACAAGGTGCTGGTAATGTAGACATTGTAGATGTTCGAGCAGCAGAAAAGTTCGAGAGCGCCCATATTAAAGGTGCAATTAACCTACCATTAAGTCAACTAGAGGCTAATCTTAATCAATTAGACAAGAGCAAACATTACTACGTGATTTGCCAAGCAGAACGTTTTTCGCGTCAAGGAACTGAAATACTAAATAATAATGGTTTTGAAGCTACAAACGTAACCGCTGGCATGAATGATTATCCAGGTGAAACGGTATCTAGTTAACTAAGAAGTCATGTAATATAGAAAAAACCACTCATTTTAGCAGCAATTGCTTAAGTGAGTGGTTTTTGTGTGCTTTAATGTGCGTTCGTTTTCAATTCTCTAATAATATTTTTATCTGGTGTAACAAAGACAGTATTTTGATTTTCATAGATTACATAACCTGGTTTAGCACCATTTGGTTTATTTACATGTTTAATTTGAGTGTAATCTACTGGGACAGAAGAGGACATACGGTATTTGCTGTTATATGCCGCTAAGATTGCTGCTTCTTCTATTGTTTGGTCACTTGGGTTGTCGTTACGAATAACGACGTGAGAGCCCGGAATATCCTTCGTATGGAGCCACCAATCGGTTTTATTTGCTGTGCGCATGGTCAACTCATCGTTTTGTTTATTGTTTTTACCAACATAAATGACATCCCCGTCAGTAGAAACATACTTCTCAGGTTTAGACACATTTTTCTTTTTCTTCACATTCCGTCTTTGTTTCTTTAAATACCCTTGTTCACGCAACTCATCTCGGATATCTTCAATATCTTGGCTGGATGCGATTTCTAATTGTGCAAGTAAGGAATCTAAATATTCAGTCTCTTGCTTTGTTAATGGAATTTGTTCTTCGAGATGTTGCTTTCTATTTTTCATCTTCTGGTAACGATTAAAATACCATTGAGCATTCTGAGCAGGGGACTTCTGTGGGTCTAATTCAATATGAATGAGTGAACTATCATCATAGAAGTTCTCTAACTCAACTTCTTTCATCCCGTGTTCCACTGTGTGCAGATAGGCTGTTAGTACTTCGCCTTTAATACGTAAGTTTTCAGCATCATCCGTCGCTTTATATTCATCATATAGTTTCCTTAATTTATTCTCATTCTTTTTAAGTTCATTTTTAAGGAGTTGCGATAAATCGTTTGATTGCTGATTGACTCGATCCCGTTCGGCTTTATTTTCATAATATTCGTCTAACAAGTCACCTAGAGTAGGGAAGTGAGCCTTCTCGCCTTCTGTTGTATCATAATCCAATGCCGTAAAGTAAGCATGCTGTTTGTTTTCTGTTAACGTAGGCTGGATTTTATTAGCTGCATATATACCTATGAAATCCTTAAAGACGGTTGTAGGAGAAGAGTCCTCCTCATTCTCAATTCTATATAAAAGTTCTTTAGCAGAATCTCGACCAAATCCTTGAAATGTGGATTGAATATTTGATATTCTCTCTTTTAAAGATTCACCTTGAATGACAACTTCTTCATTGTATGAAAAAGGATTCACTGAATCTTGCGCAGGGGCAGGTCTGTATTCTGCACCTGGTAACAATGTACGGTAAGAGTTTAAACTCGGTGGAACATGTTTAACGGCTTCATATAATTTGTTTTCTGTTTTATTCACTAATAGGATATTACTGTGACGCCCCATTATTTCAACTATTAAATGGTAATGTTGTTCGTCACCTAATTCATCTCGACCAGTTAAAGTAAATTCAATAATTCGGTCATTTTCAACTTGTTGGATATCAACCACAATGGAGCTCTCAATATATTTTCTTAACACCATACAAAACTGAGGAGCTTGCTGTGGGTTTTCATAACTCATATTTGTCAACTGCACTCTTGCATACTGAGAATGTGCAGACAATAGTAAGTGATAGTTTTTCCTGTTTGCTCTTATTCTTAGTATAATTTCATTTGAAAAGGGCTGGTGGATTTTTGAAATGCGTCCACCTAAGATCGTTTCTCGTAGTTCTTCAACAATTGCGTGTGTAAATAATCCATCATAAGACATTATAATCACCTTCTGTTTACGTTTCGTTCTCTTAGTATAACATTATAGGTAAAAATATTCATACATTCTATATTAGCTATCCTTTAGATTGTTAACCTTTGTTACACAAAGATTAAAACGTCATAATAGAACCTCTAGAAATTTACTTGTAAAAACAAATATGGTAAAGTTGACTTATACAAATAGATAGTTTTATCTACAAACTAAGTTGGAGGAAATAACTATGACTAGAAAAGTGGACATAAAAGACATGTTAAAAAATATGTCTGATTTCAATACACAGTATTTACACATTAAAAAGAATATATTATCAAAGCAAAATATTAATGCATCGACTGTAAACCTTGTTTCAATTATTGGCGATGAGACGATGACATTAAAAGAGATTACTGAAATAAGCGAATTAGATAAATCAACCGTATCTAGACAGATTAATGTATTAGTAAAAGAAAAATTAGTTACTAGAAATGTTGGAGAAGATAAACGTTTTTCGTATTTTGAACTGACAGATGAGGCAAAAGTAGTCTACCAGCAATACATAACTGACTTTGTTGAATATGTAGATCAAGCTTTAAAAGGTTGGTCAGAAGAAGAAAAACAAATGTTTTTAGTTTTAATTGGCCGTGCAAATTATAGCTTTTCAAACAATAATTAACCTATGAGGTGTAAAGATGGATCCTAAAAATTCTAGACAGGCAAGAAAAAGACAAGAACAACAAGGAAATGAACCTATTCAAAATACCAGTGTGAATAAGAACTACTATATTATCATTGGAATTTTAGTAGTCATTTTAGGACTCTTGATTTTCTATATATTTAATCGAGATGATAAAAATGATAATCTTAGCACAGATGATCAGACAGAGTTAGCCGACGAAAATAATGGCGTAGAAGAACCTGTTGGAGAAACTGATTCTAATGATTCTACCGACTCAACAGAGACTTCTGAGACAGACTTACCAGAAGAGAATGATGTTGCAGATTCTGAAGAGGGTACTGAGGAAACTACGGAGGATGAAGCTGAAGATTCCGTCGATACTGGAAATGAATCAGCTATAGATGTTGGAGAGTCTGTAGAGTTAGAAGAAAATGCCGTACATGATCCAAATCACTCCATTAATTTCAATGAGGGCTCTGCCGATCGTTTAGCGATTAATAATGAAGTTATGGCCGTTACTGGATTAGGGACAGATTTAATCGAGTGGTGGATTGGTGGAGATGGGGCAGGTCGTGTGGTAGCAACGGTGTCAAATCCAAGTGCATCTGAGGTTTATGAAGTATATTTACAATACGGAAATGGCGAATGGCACGCGACAAGTATGAGACGTCTATCTGAGATACCAACCGATTTTGAATAAGTCGTTTTAAGCAATAGTTAGGAGCATGTTTGTGAAAAATATTGATAAGCATTTTGACGTTGCACAAGAAATACTTGACGTAACAGAAAAAGAGTTAAAAAATCTAACTCCCGTAAACATACTCATTGTTGGGAAAAGTGGAGTTGGGAAAAGTACATTAATAAATAGTGTTTTTAGAGAACGAATAGCTGATACAGGCATAGGTAAGCCTGTGACAAAACATTTGCAAAAAATAAATCGAAGTGATGTTCCGATTACTTTATATGATACAAGAGGTTTAGAGTTAGATCCTAAGGTGCAGAAACAAGTTCAAAATGAAATTTATTCTGTTATTGATGACAATAAAGCTACAAATGATGCGATTCATGTTGCATATTATTGTATACAAGCTACCTCTTCACGAATAGAAGAATCTGAAATACAAATGATTGAAGCAATCTCGAAAAAGATACCGGTTATTTTAGTATTAACACAATCAATCGGAGAGCAAGCAAAAGACTTTCATACGTATCTTGAAGAACAAAACTTACCGGTTGCAGCAGTACATAGCGTACTTGCTCAACCATATGTTATTTCTGATGATTACACGCTACAAGCTTTTGGCTTAAAAGAACTAATTGAAAGAACGTTTAATTTGATACCAGAGGATGTAAGAAAAGCTTTTAATAACGCCCAGCAAGTAGATATCGATCGAAAAGTAGAGAGTGCGAAAAACTGGGCTAGAAGATATATCTTAACGACATTTGGAATTGGTTTCATACCTATTCCATTCTCAGACGCCTCTTTGTTGGTTCCCATGCAAGTTGCTTTATTAGGTCATATTACGGTTATATTTGGCGTCTCCATCGATAAAGCTACGATACTTAGTATTGTGGCAGCTGTAGGTGGAACGGGAACGGCAACTTTTATTGGGCGCTCAATGGTTTCGAATGCGATTAAATTTATACCTGGTGTAGGAACGGTAGTAGGTGGATTAATTAGTGGAACAACAGCGTCCATCGTTACAAGAGCCCTTGCTTATAGTTACATTCAAGTATTAAAAGTCATTGCAACAAATGAACTTCATGGCGTTGAAACTTCAACGGATAAAATAGTTGATTTAATGCAAGCGCAATTTAAAAAATACATTAAGAGTAGTAAAAATGACTTAAAAGAAAGTTCGACAGAACTTGAAATAACTAAAGATTCCGCTATGACAAAAGTGATGATCGCTAAAAGAACGGTAGAGAAATTTTTAAATAATTTTTCACAAAAATAATCAAGAAGGTGAGAAAATGGCTAAAAACATTGACGCTTTTATAAAAAAGTTAAGAAAGAAAAATATTCGAATGACAACGCAGAGGTTAGCCATTTTAGAAGTTTTGGCTATAGAAAGCAATCATCCTACAGCGTATGAAATATATGACGCTGTAAAAGCTGATTTTCCAAATATGAGCATTGCAACAATTTATAATAACTTGAATTTCTTTAAGGAGGCTGGAATACTCATAGAAATGCCTTTTGAGGAAGGTTCTAGTCGGTTCGATTTAACGGAGACAAGGCACTATCATGCTATTTGTAGTCTTTGTGGAAAAATTGTTGACTTTGATTATCCAGAACTAAAAGGGATTAATAATTATGTAGATAAAGAGGCTAATTTTAAAGTAGATGATTATACATTAAGTGTTACTGGTCAATGTAGTGAATGCGTCCTTTAAATGGGGTAGAGTGAATGATGGAAAAATATTAATTATTTGTAATCCAAGTTCGGGTCAAAAAGACAGTGAAGAAATAGGACGGAAACTTAAACAAGTTTTTGCAGAACAAAATGTCTCAAGTACTTTATATCTGACTTCTAAAAATGAGGATTATCGCACATTAGTTACGAACTATTTAGAGAAAGGATTTTTAACGGTTGTTATTTTAGGTGGAGATGGAACGATATCTGAATTTGTAAATCAAATCTCAGAATTAAAGAAGAGGCCAAAAATTATCTTACTGCCTTTAGGAACAGTCAATAATTTTGCACGATCGTTAGGGACAGAGTTAAATTTAAATCGCTTAGTTGAAAAGATTCGGAAGAAGCAATTGATTGAGAAACAGGTCGATATTGGTGTTATTGGAGACCATTACTTTATTAGTTCGGTATCGGTTGGTTCTATACCTGAGATTTCGTGGCAAGCAGACGATGATGTAAAAGAAGCTTTTGGGCCTTTTGGTTATATCCTTGAAGGATTGAATGTCCTTGCGAACCAAGAAACCTTTAAGATGACATTACGATTAGATGGAAAGGGTATTGAGCTGGATGACGTTGTATTAATGATTGTTGCCCTTTCGAATAGTGTCTTTGGTATACCTACGTTCTTTAAAAATGCAACTTATAATAATGGAAAACTCCAACTATTTATCTTGAAAGATGATTCTGTTATCCGTAACATGGCTTCTTTTGCACAGGCAATACTTAATGATGAATCAAAGAATAGGCAGAAACTATTTGAGGAAAATGGTGTTTTCACAACTTCCTTCAAAAAAGGTGAATTTGCATCAGAAGTAAAAATGAATTTGGCCGTCGATGGTGAAAAAGGTCAGAAATTTCCTGTTCAACTTTCTGTACTACAACAACATCTAACCTTTTTGGTTCCTGAATCATAAATAAAAAAATAAGGCTCATTGATTTGCATTAAGCAGTCAATGAGCCTTTGTTATATTCTATAATGATAAGTAACGAAGGGTTGGAAACGCAACTTATCATTATAAGATATACGGAAAATGGGGGATTTGAACCCCCGAAACGATATAATCGTTTACACGATTTCCAATCGTGCTCCTTCAGCCACTCGGACAATTTTCCATTATTTTAACAACTCTGTTATATTAACATGGTGCATTATTTTTGTCAATTTCGGAAGAAAAAGACTTCGGTTTAGTTTGTTTTAACTAACTTTTTAATAATATTTATGCTATATTTTATAGACAAACCTTTATAATGAGGAGATTTAATATGAACAGAAGTACAAAGTTTTTTATAGGAATAGGTATTGCATTGATCGTCTTAGGTATATTATTAGTACCTTATGATGAGTTTATTGGCGCAATTGGCATTCTTTTTGGTAGTTACAATTTAATAAAAGGTATCCGATTAGCTAAAGGGATTAAACCATTCCTTTTAAGAAAGCAAGAAGAAAAGTATAAACAGGACGATGATGAATTAAGAGGGCAACTTAAAGATAAGAATAACGATAAATAAAAACAAAAAAACTTGGGGAAATGCATAGCGATATGCACCCTCAAGTTTTTTTCGTTATTAGGTTCCTTCGTTACCTGGATTATCATCTTCAGGAGGCGGTACTTCATCGCCACTACCTGGCTCTTCCGGTTCAGTAGGCTCTTCCGGTTCTTCTGGTTCCTCAGGTTCCGGTTCGGGAACAGGGTCCTCATCTTCAGGAGGTGTTTCATCCTCACCATTACCTGGTTCATCTGGCTCAGTAGGTTCTTCGGGTTCTTCTTCCTCTTCTTCTGGTACTTCAATTGTTATTGAAGAAGTTGGACCTGTTTCCTCACCAACTCGAATAGCTAAAGTTATCTCTAACTCACCACGAGGAGGATTACTGATTAAATGATCTGTTCCAGAAATGACTTGTTCGTCACCGTTTATTGTTAAAACATACTCAATTGGATCGTCTAAATATTCATCTGGATCAAAAGCATTCCAGCTAACAGATACATCATCTGTCGATGCTAAATATCTAGCAGTTAAACCTGATGGAGCAGGTAATTCAATAACTTCCGGTTCTGCTCGAACAGTCGGAACATTACTACGTACGAATAATTCGCGAACAACATTATTGCTACCTGGGGCTGCTAATTCAGCTGGGTCAGTTCCATCTTCAATCTCTAACTCAACGACTGAATCGGGTCTTTGCCAATCTCTACGTTCTAGGGCGCTAACGAGACGACTCATAGACTCTCTATAAATATCTCTAGCCACGCCTCTTGTACCATCTTGGTTCGTTAAATAATTTCCTTGAACATTATACTCGGCGAAACCTACCCAAACAGCCATTGTGTAATAAGGGGAATAACCAACAACCCAGTTGTCGGGAACGCCATCAGCTGGCACAGTTACACCATAACTTGCTAAATCTTCTGTTGTAAAGTTTGTAGTACCAGTTTTCGCTGCATGAATATAACCAGGAATGGTTAATGTATTGCTATAGTATGCGATCACATCTTTTAACATGTCATTTACCATATATGCAGTATAATCTTGCATCACACGATTTGTTTCAGGAACTAAATCAATTTCTTCGCCTGACTGTGTGACGACTTTTTCAACAAAATAAGGCTCAGTATAGTTTCCGTTATTTGCAAAAGCACCATAAGCTCCCGTCAATTGTAGGGGACTCATATTGGCATTAATCGCATTTTGTTCAAGTAAACCTTTATGTCCTTCAGTCAGTGTTTCGATATCAATTCCCATATTATCGAGTAGTTCAACAATTTCACCTTTATGACTATCTAAGTCATCATTAAATAAATTAGCTGTAGGGACATTTCTTGAATCAACTAAAGCATCACGCATCGATAATTGACCAGCATAACGATTATCCCAGTTATTGACATCCCAGTCACTTAATTCATACGGTTCATCATATAATTGATGGTAAGTCGAGTAGTCTAAAAACTCAATTGCTGGGCCGTAAGTTGTTAAGGGCTTAATTGTAGAACCAACAGCACGGTTAGCAACAGTCGCACGGTTAAGAATTCGTTCACCTTCGACATGGCGACCACCTATAATAGCGTTCACTTTACCTGTTGACGAATCCATTAATGTGACAGCTGTTTGAATATTTTCATTCGCAATATTCACATATTCGTCTGTATTGACAACATCATATAATAGTTGCTGTGCGTTTGGATCAAAGTTGGTATAAATTGTTAAACCAGCTGTAGCCAAATCAAATTCTAATTTTTCCTCTAGTTCCTCAATTACAGAAGTAACATACGCTTCAGCAACTTGTGTGTCTTCATCAGGAACTTGTTCTTGTAGACCTTGTGTAATTGGAATTTCAGAAGCTTCTTGTGCTTGTTGTTCAGAAATCGCTCCATGATCAACCATGGCATACAAGACAGTGTCGCGACGATTTTTTGCAGCTTCTTCGTTTACATATGGATTGTAGTAGTTAGGTGCTCGAGGCATACCTGCAAGCATTGCTGCTTCATGCAATTCTAGTTGACTAACGTTCTTACCAAAATATTCTTCTGCTGCTGTAGCAACACCATATACATTTCCACCCATATGAATCTTATTTAAATAAAGGGTAATGATTTGCTGTTTTGACAGGTCTTGCTCTAGTTGAATCGCTAACCAAGCTTCTTGTGCTTTTCGTTTTAGTGTTTGATCTTCTTCTAAAGTAGAAAAGACAGAATTCTTAATTAATTGTTGTGTAATAGTACTTCCACCACCAACAATTTCACGATTTACAACATAACCAACAGCTGCTCGACCAATACCAATTGGGTCTATCCCGATATGTGATAAGAATCTTTGATCTTCAACTGCCATAATGGCTTCCGTCATAATTTCCGGATAATCATCAAACGTTGCAAAATCTCGCTCCGTTTCTCCTTGTGTATAGAATACATTTCCATTTATATCGAGATATTCGGATGCATAAGCACCTCTTAAGTCGTCTTCTGTTAATTCAGGGGCACTAGATGCATAGTATATAAATAAACCAGCTCCTGCTACCACAGCCAACAGAATCAACGAAAAGAAGCCAATAACTATTTTTTTGAATAGTCCCATATTATTACTGTTCTTCTTTTGTTTCTTTTTCTTTCTTTGTGACCGTGACATTGAATCTTGGTCCTTTTTTGACATATTCTTCACCTTCTTAAAATTCATTAAAAAATGAAATTAGTATATTATCCAAAATATCGTAGTACAAATTATTGGTTTTGTCATCTAATTCGTCGTGAATTAGCTTAATAACCACTCATCAACAACGCTCAAATATGGGATTCTTGGATTAAAGCCATATTCAATTTGACGCATTTCTTCTTGAATAGAAGATATAGGAATTGATTTTCTTCCACCTTCTAAAAATTGCTGATCCCACCACTTCAATAAAAAAGCAGCATCTAAAACATACAACTCATTTAAAGTTGAAAAGAGCACAATCGTAAAGCAAATCCCACCATGTTCAGTCGTTTGACGCATATGCTCAATCTGATGTTCATGAAAGTTACTTAATGGAAAGCTCTTTTTATTCTTTGTCTCTTTTGCCTCAAAGTCTAAATAATGACCTTTATATACACCGTTATAGTCCGTAGTCGAGGACTTACGGTAATAGGCTTCTGTTATTTTAGCCGCTGATCGTTTCGGATAATCCACCTTAACAACTTGAATAGGCGTTGGTTTTTTATGGATAACAGCTACATTACTAGCTAGATATTGTTTGTTTGTCGTGTTGATCGCCTCTTCTAAAGACATCCCACGATTCGCATAGTTTGTTTCAATCTTCTTATCTCGATTACTAAACACATCGCTATTATAATTAAAAGATTGTCCATTAGGATAATTAATTTTCAGAGAGCTCAACCTCCTTTATCTATGTTATTATAATACCAGACAAATACATGTTCGTAAAAGCAAGAGGTGAGAATTTGAAAAGTATTTTAGTAAGTGGGTATCGTTCGTATGAACTAAACATATTTAATCAAACTGACCCGAAGTATAAAGTCTTAACGGATTTTTTAAAAGATCGCTTCACCTCCTATATTGAAGAAGGAGTAGAGTGGTTCATTATAACAGGGCAGTTAGGTATCGAATTATGGGCTGCTGAAGTCGTCATTGAACTAAAAGAGGCTTATCCTGAGATAAATTTAGGCGTATTATTACCTTTCACTTCTTTTGGTGAAAATTGGAATGCGACTAATAAAGATTTGCTTAGTCAAGTTATTCAGCAAGCAGATTATGTGAATTACACATCAAATAAAGAATATGAGTCCCCAAGTCAAATCATTGCCAATCAAGTTTTTGCCATTAGAAATACCGATGGCGCATTTTTGATATATGACACAATGGTGGGGGAGTCTGCAACAGGTAAGCCGAAATATTTATTTGATTTAATCCAACAATATCAAGAGACAACTGAGTATAACTTAAACTTAGTTGGTTTTGAAGAAATCGAATTTTTCGTTCATGAACAGACGATGTTTAATAATGACTATGGCTTTAGTGGTGCAGATTAACTGGAGTAAAGCTTATACCTGACACTTTTTGAAAAAGAAGTCTTTAGTTTTTGGATAGAATATGATAAAATAGCGATATAAATTGACTATTTGACTGATGAGGTGAACATTAGTGAGAGTTTTGACACAAAGAGAAATCGTGGACAAAGATTTCAAAACAAAACTGCGTGGGTATGACCCAGATGAAGTAGATGCATTTTTAGATTTAATTATTCAAGATTACAAGTCTTTTCAAGACGAGATTGAAGAATTAAGAGCTGATAATGATCGTTTAATTGAAGAATTAGACGAAACTTCTAAGCAGTCTGATTTTAGAGCACAAAGTCAAGGTGGCAACCAATCAACGGTTACAAACTTTGATATTTTAAAACGATTATCAAATCTAGAACGTCAAGTATTTGGCGCTAAACTAGATGAAGAATCAGATAATAACGAAACTTATTAATAATTAAACTGGTGTAATTTACGGATAATTGCGCATCCACAAGGGTGTGAGGTAAAGTCCATGCTCACACAGGCTGAGATGCTTGTAGTGTTCGTGCGTACTGAAACAATAAGGTACGGGTCTTTTATAAAGATACGGCAGTTAAAAAAGCTAAGGCTTCGGCTATGCTTGAGTAGACTTGAAAGTGCCACAGTGACGAAGTACCATTGGAAACAATGTTAGTGGAACGGGTAAACCCCATGAGTGAGCAACCCAAACTAAGGTAGGGGCACTTTCTCCACAGAATTCAATGTAGGAGAGAGGTCGTTGCTTGCAACGACAGACAGATAATTATCTCTGGAAAATGGCCTATCATTTTCCTAGACAGAACATGGCTTACAGTGAATTACACTATATTAGGAAATTATTATCCTCCCTTTTCTTATATTGGGAGGATATATTTTTGAAATGAATAAAAGAATAAACTTTAGGAAGGAGAGTTATAATGACAAAGTTTAACTTAATTGCAACTTGTGCAGCAGGTGTAGAAGCTTTAGTTGGTAATGAATTACGCGATCTAGGCTATGAAGTACAAGTTGAAAATGGTAGAGTTCGATTTCAAGGAGACGAAAAAGATATTGCTAGAACGAATCTCTGGTTACGTATTGCTGACCGTGTAAAAATAGTTGTTGGCGAATTTCAAGCAAAAACTTTTGATGACTTATTTGAAAAAACAAAAGCTTTACCGTGGGATGAATATATACCAATGGATGGGAAACTTCATATTGCTGGAAAGTCCGTTCAATCGACACTTTACAGTGTGCCGTCCGTTCAAAGTATTGTAAACAAAGCTGTTATTGAAAGTATTAAAGAAACTTACCATAGAAGAGGTATGCTACCAGAAACAGGTGCACTCTATCCAATAGAAGTTAGTTTGCGTAAAGATAAAGCTTTAATTACATTAGATACAACCGGTGACAGTCTATTTAAACGTGGCTACCGTACAGAGAAAGGTGGGGCACCACTTAAAGAAAACTTGGCTGCAGCCTTAATTGCCTTAACAACATGGCGTAAAGATCGTCCGTTTGTAGACCCAACTTGTGGATCTGGAACGATTGCGATTGAAGCAGCATTAATCGGGCAAAACATTGCACCAGGTTTCAACCGTTCATTTTTATGTGAAGATTGGGACTGGATGTCTAAGGACATGTGGGAAGAAGTTCGTGAAGATGCTGATGAACAGATGGATTATGATGCTGATTTAGATATCCTTGGCTTTGATATTGACGGTAAAATGATTAAGATTGCTGAGCAAAATGCACTAGCTGCTGGAGTGGCTCACAATATTGAATTTAGACAACAAGCCGTTAAAGATTTCACAACTGATAAAGAATTTGGAATCATGGTTTCAAACCCACCATATGGTGATCGTATGGGTGAAGAAGAAGCCGTTCAACAGCTTTATCGTGAAATGGGAGAAGCTTTTAGACCATTAACGACGTGGAGTAAATATATCATTACAAGTGAATTGGATTTTGAAAAGTATTTTGGTGCTAGAGCTACAAAGAAACGTAAGCTTTACAATGGAACGATTCGTACAGATTACTTCCAATATTGGGGCTCGCGTAAATAAAACGTTCAAACTCCCTGAGAGTTCCTACTTCATTGTAGGCTTTCAGGGAGTTTTTTTGATGACTTGCTTCGTCTATTGCCTGTCCATTTATATCTTTGGGAATAAATGGTAAAATATGAACTGTTATTTATAAAAAGAGGAGTATGTAAAATTGAGTGTTTTTAAAGATCTTAAAGCATATAAAAAAGGATTAATCCTAGTCTTTTTCTTAACCATGGGAAATGCGATCGGTGAATTATTACTACCCTTCCTGCTTTCTCAAATAGTTGATGAAGGTATTGCGATTGGTGCAATTGATGTCGTTTTACGAATTGGTGTCTTAATGGTTCTTGTAACCTTGGCGACAGCCTTTGTTCGTTCATCTGCATCTTATTTTTCAGCAAAAAATGCGATGGGTTTTTCGCATGATTTGCGTAACCGTATTTTCAATAAAGTAAACGCGTTAACCTTTGATGAAACAGAGCAGTTTGGAATTTCATCGCTGATCACACGTACAACAAACGACGTGGATAATGTTGAGCAGTTTGTATTAGTGGCTCAGCGTCCATTATTACGAGCACCACTACAGTTTTTCGGTGGTTTAGTGATGGCTTTTCTAGCACATGCGCGTCTAACATTAATTGTATTAGCAGTTCTACCTTTTATTGCCATTATTATTTATATCATTATTCGAAAAGTCTTTCCGCTATTTCCAAAGCTACAAAAGTCACTTGATCAAATCAACTTATTAATGCGTCAGCGCTTAACAGGTTTAAAGGTTATGCGTGCTTTCAGCCGTAACCAATTAGAAGAAGATATCTTTTCAGATGCCAATGAGGAGTACTATAACCATTCTTTAGATATCAATAATGTCCTGCGTACAAGTCGTCCCTTATTAACGTCAATTGTTGGGATCACAATTGTTATTTCCGTTTATGTTGGTGCAGGTTATATTCAAGATGGTAGCCTAGAAATTGGAACGTTAATGGCATTTATCCAATACACAACCCAAATGCTACATGGATTGACAATGTTAGCAAATATGCTAACGATATTCCCACGAACAATGGCTTCAGTCATACGAGTTGAAGAAGTTATCGAGTATCCTTCTAGAAAAGTCGGAGGCGAAAAAGAGCTAGAAAATTCAATTTATAGTATAGAAGCCAAAGACTTAGAATTTTCTTATCCGAATGCGAATACACCTGCCCTCCAACAGATTAACTTTAAAATACAAACAGGTGAAATCCTGGGTATTATAGGTGGAACTGGAGCAGGGAAGAGTACATTATTAAAATTATTGATGCAGTTTTACGACCCGTCAAATGGGGTACTCCTATTAAATAATCAATCCATTGAGGAGTTAAATCCTGAGAGTGTGCGCGATTTAATTTCCTATGTACCACAGCAGAACTTCTTTTTCACAGACACCATCCGTGGGAACATGCATTATAGTAATCCAGCTGTTAAAGACAGAACCTTATTAAATCATCTGGAAACGACGCAATCGGATTATTTCTTGAATGGTGATCGTCCGTTAGATCAAAAGGTCATTCGTGGAGGACAAAACTTCTCTGGAGGCCAACGTCAACGTTTAGCTTTGAGCCGTGCTTTAGCGCGCGAGTCCAGTGTTTACATCTTTGACGATTCATTTTCAGCACTTGATTACCGAACAGATTATGAAATTAGACAAAACCTTTCAAATGTTTTAAGTGACGCGATTACAATTGTCGTTGCCCAACGTGTCGCCACAATTCGTCACGCAGATAAAATATTAGTCTTAGATGATGGGAAGGTGGCGGGTTACGGAAGTCATAACGAATTAATGCAAACGAGCGAACTCTATCAAGAAATTGTCTCGTCGCAAGTAAAAGAGGAGGAGAGCGACTATGAAGAATAATAAATATACCTCTTTCTCATCCATCCGTCGTTTATTAAATTATTTAGGGAAATACAAATGGGTATTGTTTTTATCCGTATTCTTTACTATTATCGTAACAATCATCCAGATTTTTACACCTATTTTACTAGGAACGATTGTAAACCTTCTGCAAAATAACATTTTAGATAATGGCACATTGGATAGAAATAATCTCATTCGAATAGTTTGCACCTTAATAGGGATGTATATTGTCTTAGCTATTTCAGATATATTAAAAGAACGTAGTCTAGTTTATTTATCGCAAACACTGACTCGTGATATGCGTGAAGAAGTATCTGAAAAAATCAAAAAAATACCATTAGCTTACTTTGATGGGCAATCCACAGGTGATTTAATCAGTCGTACGACAAATGATATCGCAAAAATTGGTGACAATATCCAGCTAAGCGTTAGTCAAATTTTTAACAGTTTATTATTAAGCTTCGGAATTCTAGTTATGATGTTTGTCATCTCATGGGAATTAGCACTCGTCTTCTTATTGACCGTGCCATTAAACTTCATTGCTGTGCGCTTTATTACAAACAATACCCGCTCATATTTTGCGGATAAGTCTCATCGTTTAGGTAAAATGGTTGGTTATGTAGAAGAAACTTTTACAGGAACAGATTTGATTAAAGCATTCAATTATATTGATCAATCAAACGCAGAATTTGGAACGATTAATAGTAATCTTTATGATGTTTCTTGGCGAGCAAGTTTCATGTCTGGAATTCTGCTACCAATTATGACCTTCATTGGTAACTTAGCTTATGTTTTAATTGCGATAGTTGGTTCAGTCTTAGTCATTTATCAGCGTGTACTTATCGGAGATATTTTAGCGTTTATACAATATGCCCAAGATATCCGTCGTCCACTTGAAACAATTGCTGAAATGGCTAACACATTACAAGAAACGATTGCATCTTCAAACCGCGTGTTTGAATTTTTAGACGCACCAGAAGAAGTCGAAATTGATGAAGATCGTATCGAATCACCTATTGAGACGATTGTCTTTGATGATGTTGACTTTGCTTATGAAGAAGGTAAGAATGTTATTGAACGCCTGAATTTAAAAGTACATCAAAATGAAACGATTGCTATTGTAGGCCATACTGGAGCAGGAAAATCGACTTTGATTAATCTACTCTTACGTTATTATGATGTTACAAATGGTGCCATCCAAATAAATGACACCAATATTCAAACGGTAACCAGAGATAATCTACGATCGTTCTTTGGTGTTGTATTACAAGATCCATGGTTAATTCAAGGATCCATTTTTGATAATATTCAGTATGGGAATGCGAATGCTAGTGAAGAAGATATTATTAAAGCAGCAAAACAAGCTCATGCACACCACTTTATATCGGCCTTTCCAGATGGGTATCAAACTGATATTAACGAAGAGGGCACGAATATTAGCCAGGGTCAACGTCAGTTACTAACGATTGCGCGAGCATTTGTAAGTGATCCGGAAATACTCATATTAGATGAAGCCACTTCCTCAGTGGATACTCGTACCGAACAATTAATCCAAAAGGCTATGGCCAATCTAATGGTCGGACGTACGAATTTTGTTATCGCTCATCGTTTATCAACGATTGTCGATGCGGATATGATTTTAGTCATGGCAAATGGTGAAATTGTTGAGAAGGGAACTCACGAAGAGTTGTTGGCAAACGAAGCAACTTATGCTGATTTATACTACAGTCAATTTAAAGAATAAAACAATATTGCATTAACAGAACCAATGTCTACCTCAGGCATTGGTTTTTATTATGAGAATTTCACTTAAATGGTCGCATATATGATTGTTTTTGTGCTATATTTATAATCCAATCGTTAATATTTGTTAATATATACATAAGTAATCAGAACTGGTTGCAAAAAGAAAGCGTTTGCATTATAATTTGACTATTAATACATAGTAAAATGTTTACCCGAAACGACTCAAATATTCCAAAATTGTTATTAATTTTTTGAAATTAATAAATAAAAATGTCCTTATAATTAATTACTCCCAATTAATATATAAGGACATTTTTTTGTCTTTAATTAGTCATTTTTATTATATGTAGAATGTTCACCAAATAAATCATTATAAACAGCTTTTGTTCCAATGAAGAAGTTCTCATCACCGTGTATTGTTGATTTCTCACCATTAAATTTAGACATGTGTAAACCAAACTCTTTAGCGATTAATATATAAGGTGCTCGATCCCATGGCATTGATTCAGGACTTACGAAAGCACCGTACTTACCAGTAAAGACTCTTAAAGCATCTGAGATTGAGCTACCTAAAAATCGTATATCAAATGCATGATGAGCTAGATAATCTAGAAGGTCCGTTCCACTCATTTTTCTAGGATTCATACTAATTAAAGCTTCGTTTAATCTGACATTTGCAGGAGCATCCGCTAGCTCACCATTTATTGTTACACCGTGACCTTTCTGTGCCACTAATAACGTGTTCGTCTCCACTTCATACATATAACTTAATGTAGGGACACCTTTTTTGAAATAGGCGACTAAGATGCCATAATCATCCGCTTGTTTGATAAAATTTGATGTTCCATCAATTGGATCGATTACCCATAAGTTATCTGCGTTTAAATCAACATCATTATTTGTCTCTTCACCTAAAATAACATGGTCTCCAGGTAAGGACTGAATATACTCCGTTAACTTTCTTTCAACAGCCACATCAACTTCACTCACCAAATCTCTGAAGTCTAGTTTTTCGTTTATTTTATAATCCGTATTTGAGACGATATACTCCCGTAAACTAGGCAACCAGGTCTTCATTTGTTCATTTATTAATTCAACTGTCATCAATGACATCTCCTTTATTTAAATTCCGTACTTATTGACATAATATTCATAAGAAATTCGTATTAATTGCTTATGATGATTATGAAAAGAATAATACCTATCAAGCTTTTCTTAATGCTTGTCGCGCTAAGTTATCTGCACCTTTGTTTTTAGCTTGGGGCACCCACTCAACACTTATAAATTGAAACATGGCCATTAAGGTTAAAATATCTTTTAATAATTCTTGAAAAGAGGATTCTTTTGCATACTTCTTTTTAATCGATTGTGCTACAATTTGGCTGTCTGTATAACAAAAGACTAATTGTTGATGAAGATTATTTTTGATTAACCATTCTAGTCCTAATTTTACAGCAATAAATTCGGCTTGATGGTTATTCCATTCATCTTTTAATGGAATCGACTGTTGATATTGTTGATCGTCTGTCACGACTAAGATGCCTATCCCAGTCTTACCAGGATTGCCTTTAACAGCTGCATCAGTATATAATTTAATCATAAAAACACCTACACTATAAAATATGATGAAAGATTGATACATATGATAAATCAAGAAAAACCTCTATTTAAAATACGGCTGCAATACGAATTAGCCATTAAGATAATAATCTATTCATTTATCATTATCTTAATTGGAATAAGCTATTTGTTTGCGTCAAATTTATTAACTTTTAATATTTATTCCGTCTTCTTTGCATTAATGGCATTATTTGTTATCTACCTAAAAAGAAACAGTTATTTGACAATAGAAGAGAACGTATTATCTGTTCGATATTTGAAATATTATACGCAAATTGAAATGTCTATGGACGATATCTGTGAAATAATTGTGAATAAAGAGAAAGCTCAAGTTGAAATCAAGGGAAAGCAGGATCGATCTACATATATATACTTAGATGACCTCGCTAAAGAGAAATTATTGCACTATATGGTCCAAAACTATCCGAACATATCTTGTATCGTTCTAGACTAAACAAAAACGGTTAGAAGAGGTCTTCTAACCGCCATACTTATTCTTCTTCTAAAACATCAATTGAATCTTCATCTTCTGATACAACAACGACATTCGTTGCTTGTAATCCACGAGCACCTTCTACAGCTTCAAATTCTACAGATTGACCTTCTTTTAAACTTCGATAGCCATCCATTTTAATTCCAGTAAAATGAACGAATATTTCTTCTGACTCATCGTACTCAATAAAACCGTATCCTTTGACATTGCTAAACCATTTAACTATGCCTGTTTGTGTCATAGTAATCCCCCAATTCAATCGAGATGTCGTTTACACATAAAGTATATAGGAAACTTAAGCTTCAAGTCAATTCATGCCTGTTAAACATCTGATATTCTCTACAAATATTTCACAAAGAAGGAAATTATAAAAAATTTCAAACTACACATTAATATGTTAAAATAGACAAGATTAAAATTTCGAAGCAAATGAAATGTTTTAAAGGGGTTGTAAGGATTGAAAGAAATTAAGATAGAAGGTTTGTCCCATGCGACAGGAGCCAAGGTTTTATTCGAACAGGTCGACTTTTCGATTATTGATGAAAATAAAATTGGTCTAATCGGTCGTAATGGAAATGGTAAGTCCACTTTTTTAAGAGTGATGGCTGGACTATTAGACCCTGATAAGGGCAAGATTACCAAACCAAGTAATTACCAAATAGGTTATTTAAATCAAGACCCCGACTTAAACTTAGAAGCGAATGTCATTGAAACAGTATTTGATGGCACGACGCCGATAATGAATGCGGTTCGTACGTATGAAAAAGCGATGGTTGCTTTAACAGATGATCCAGAGAACGAAAGAATTCAAAAAGAATTTACAAAAGCTCAACAAGCAATGGATACTCAAGATGCTTGGAATGCAGATTCAAGTGCGAAAAGAATTCTGTCTATTTTAGGCATTCATGATATGAATAAAAAAATTGGTGAAATGTCGGGTGGCCAACAAAAACGAGTAGCGCTTGCACAAGTTTTAATTCAAACGCCTGATTTACTCATTTTAGATGAGCCAACAAACCATTTGGATTTTGAAATGATTACGTGGCTGGAAAATTATTTAAAAAGTTATAAAGGCGCTTTGCTCGTTGTAACCCATGACCGTTACTTCTTAGATCGAATTGTAACTGAAATTGTCGAGTTAACGGATGGTCGTTTAGATAAATATCCTGGTAACTACCAAGCATATGTGATGGAAAAGGCGCGTCGAGAAGAGGAACAAGAAGCCACATCGCATAAGGCAAGCAAATTGTTCAAACAAGAACTAGCTTGGATGCGTGAAGGGGTAAGAGCAAGAGGGACGAAGCAGAAAGCTCGGATAGAACGTTTTGAGAAATTAAAGGACCAGGTTTCTAAAACGTCTAGCTCCTTTAATCTTGAGATTGATTTAGCCTCAACACGATTAGGGAAACAAGTCTTTGAACTTGAAAATGCAACTTATAAAATTAACCAACAAATGCTATTGGATAATTTTGATTATATCGTGCAAACACATGACCGTATTGGGATTACTGGAACAAACGGTACAGGTAAATCAACCTTCTTGAATATTTTAGCCGGTAAAATCGCATTAGATGCGGGGAACTTAATTGTAGGTGAGACTGTTCAAGTGGGGTATTTCCAACAAGATAACATTGATCTTCCTGGTGAAAAACGTGTCATTAATTACTTGCAAGAAGTAGCAAACGAAGTGCACCGTGGCGATGGAACGTCCATTAATATTTCGCAACTGCTGGAGCAATTTATGTTTCCTCGAACACAACATGGGGTTTTAATTCGTTCTCTTTCTGGTGGCGAAAAAAGACGTCTATATCTTGTACGCCTATTGATGGAACGTCCAAATGTCCTGTTACTAGACGAGCCGACAAACAATTTGGACATCGATACATTGAATGTGTTAGAAAGCTACATCGATGATTTTCCGGGTGCAGTGCTTACTGTATCCCATGACCGTTACTTCTTAGACAAGGTAACGGATAAATTATTAATTTTTGAAGGTCAAGGAAGCATCACTGAATTCTTTGGGACGGCTGAAGAGTATTTCAAAGAAGCAGCTGAAACAAAAAGAGAAATAACAAAGGCAGAAACAGTTAAAAATCAGCCCGTTAAAGAAGATAAAAAGGCAGCTGATAAAACAAAGCTGACTTATATGGAAGAAAAAGAGTGGGCAACGATTGAAGATGAAATCTTCAAGCTAGAGACGTTAATCGAAGAAGCGGATGCTGGAATTATTGAAGCGGGCAGTGATTTTGGTAAAATTAATGTCCTATATAAAGAAAAAACAGCTTTACAAGAGCAATTAGATGAAAAATATGAACGTTGGGAATACTTAAGTGAGTATGCGAACGTCTAATAGGTTACGATTTTGAATAATCAAGGAGGAATGAATTATGCGTCAATATTTGGAACTTGCACAAAAAATATTGGATGAAGGTGTTACAAAAGATGATCGAACGGGGGTAGGTACAAAGTCTATCTTTGGTCATCAAATGCGTTTTGATTTACAAGAAGGTTTTCCATTACTTACAACAAAAAGAGTTGCTTTTGGTTTAATCAAATCAGAATTATTATGGTTTTTAAAAGGGGATACGAACATCCGCTACTTATTAGAACATAATAACCATATATGGGACGAATGGGCATTTGAACGTTTTGTTAAAAGTGAAGACTATACAGGACCAGACATGACTGATTTTGGTATTCGTTCGCAAGAAGACGAAGAGTTCAATGTCGTTTACAAAGAAGAAATGACCAAGTTTACAACACGTATTCTTGAAGAGGATGCCTTTTCTGAAACTTATGGGAGCTTAGGAAATGTTTATGGCGCACAATGGCGTTCATGGCCAGCTTCAGATGGTGGCGTCATCGATCAAATCGAACAAGTCATTGAATCGATTAAAACAAAACCCGATTCAAGACGTCATATTGTAACGGCTTGGAACCCTGATGAAATAGAAGATATGGCTTTACCACCATGTCATTCATTATTCCAATTTTATGTTGCAGATGGTAAACTAAGTTGTCAATTATACCAAAGAAGTGCAGATGTCTTTTTAGGCGTACCATTTAACATCGCTAGCTATGCACTATTGACCCATTTAATTGCTAGAGAAACTGGTTTAGAAGTTGGTGAATTTGTCCACACTTTAGGCGATGCACACTTATACTTAAACCACCTAGACCAAATCAATAAGCAACTAGCACGAGATACACGCGAGTTGCCTAAACTTGTATTAAATGAAGACGTTGAAAGTGTCTTTGACTTTGACGTAGATGATATTAAAGTAACAGATTACAATCCTCATAAGGGAATTAAAGCACCAATTGCAGTGTGATATTTAAAGGAGAAAACAAACATGGATGAAAAGAATTTAGAAAATTGTTGGTCTGACGAGATAGATAGGCCTTACTTTACATTTGTATGGGCAGAAGATAAGAATCGCTTGATCGGACGAGAAGGTACATTACCTTGGAACTTACCGAATGAAATGAAATATTTTGTAAAAGTAACGACAGGGGACGTAGTGGTAATGGGACGCAAGACATACGAAAGTATTCCAAACCGTCCATTAAAAAACCGGATAAATATTGTTCTGACTTCAAATGAAGATTATGAAGCGAATGGAGCTGTTGTTTGCCATTCTAAAGAAGATATTATGGATTATGTAAAAGACATTAAGAAACCGATCCATATTATTGGTGGAACAACATTATTTAATATGTTTATTGAAGAAGTAAACGTGCTCTATCGAACAATCGTTTATGAAGAATTCGAAGGCGATACTTATATGCCAGAAATTGACTACAAACACTTTAGAGTGGTCGAAGTGACACCTGGAGTAGTCGATAAAGATAATCTTCATGCGCATGAATTCTTTGTCTATGAACGCAAGAAAATTGTTAATCCATTTGAATAAAATAACCCATTCATGGAGTTGAAGCAATGAGCAAAGAAATGAATCGAAGTCAAAACACGAAAAATAGTCGCAATGGATTGAATCTTTGGAAATGGGCATTCATTTCCTTGGTTGCTTTCCTTGTTGGACTATTCGTATTGTTTATAAAATCAATACAGCCTGTTCGCACAAATCACGTAGCCGATCCTACGCCTGTTAATCAAGAAGAAGTAGTGATATTATCGACCGCTGTGAATAAAGAAGATGCTGAATGGTTAATGAATACTTATTTAAACGAAACAATTGGAGAAGATTTTTCTGCTTACGATATTCGCTTGACCGACCAATTAGAGCTGCATGGTTCCATTGAATTTTTTAGTTTAGAAATTCCTTTTGCCTTATATTTCGCTCTATATGTATTAGAAAATGGCGACCTACAATTACGTGGTGAATCGGTCCAATTAGCAAACATCTCATTACCTGTAAGCACCGTATTGAGCTTATTTGCGAATCAAGTAGAAATTCCTGAATTTATGGATATAGATAGTCAACAACAAATAATACTTGTACATTTAAGTGAACTAACAAACGAGTATACGTTTGACGTATCTATTTCAAAAATCGATTTAGCAGATGATATTATTGAGGTAAATCTCTATCTCGATGAACAGTCGATTTACGAGAATCTTCAATCATCTAATAACGGAGACTTTTAAGGATAGAAATAAAGGAGAATATATATATATGGAAAAAGCCCTTTTTGCAGGAGGTTGTTTTTGGTGCATGGTTGAGCCGTTTGATACGTTACCTGGTATTGAATCAGTTGTATCCGGTTATGCTGGGGGACATGTTGAAAATCCAACATATGAACAAGTTAAAAGTCAAACGAGTGGTCATACAGAAGTCGTAGAAATTACTTTTGACCCTGAAGTGATTGGTTTTGAACAACTTGTAAACATCTATTGGCAAGTAACGGACCCAACAGATGCTAGTGGTCAATTTATGGATAGAGGCGATAGTTATCGACCAGTTATCTTTTACCATTCAAATGAGCAAATGGCTATTGCTAGTCAATCAAAACAAAGGTTGGCAGATAGTGGGATATACAAAGAACCAATTGTTGTTACAATTGAAGAGGCACCGAAATTTTATCCTGCTGAAGATGAACATCAAGACTTTTATAAGAAAGATAAAGTAAGGTATCAGCAAGAGAAAGATGAGCGCGCACAATGGGTTGCTCAAAATAAATAAAGTAGGTGTTTCGGATTGAAAATGAGTTTTTATCAGTACTTAATGACTGAAAGAGATCCATATAAACAAGATGATACTACAAAATTTGCTAATGCGGCTTTTTCGGATAGTCAATTTCCAAAGCAATCCAAAGATTATGATGAAATAAGTCGTCATTTAGAGTTAAATACAGACTATTTACCGTCGTTAACCATTTTTGATGACGCATGGCAAAGTTATAGAAACGAATAATCTTATTTTAAAATATAAATTTAAAAGGAGTAAGATATTATGAGTACACATATCGATGCAAAACAAGGGGAAATCGCAAAAATCGTATTATTACCAGGAGACCCATTACGTGCAAAATATATCGCAGACACATTTTTAGAGGATGTTAAGCAATATAATACCGTTCGTAATGCTTTTGGTTACACAGGAACGTATAAAGGTGTTCCAATTTCAGTTCAAGGAACTGGAATGGGTGTACCATCAATCAGTATTTATGTCGAAGAGTTAATCAATGAATATGGTTGTGAAGTTTTAATGCGTGTAGGTTCAGCAGGAGCTCTACAAAAAGACGTTAAAGTTCGTGACGTTGTTCTTGCACAAGCTGCAACTACAGATTCAGCGATTAACCGTCAAGCGTTTAACAACCAAGTTGATTTTGCTCCAATTGCTGATTTCGGCTTATTAAAAACAGCTTATGAAAAAGGTGTCGAGCAAGATTACAACGTTATTGTTGGTAACGTCTTTACATCAGATCGTTTCTATAACGAAGAATTAGATAAACAAAAACTAGCAGATCACGGTGTACTTGCTGTTGAAATGGAAGCAGCAGCACTTTATACTATTGCTGCCAAAAAAGGCAAGAAAGCCTTAGCGATTTTAACAATCAGTGATCATATTTTAACAGGTGAAGAAACAACTGCGGAAGAACGTGAACGCACATTTGACGATATGATGATTATGGCGTTGGAAACAGCATTAGAACATCAATAATTCAGATAACTCGTAGAAGGAAAAGGGGACATTGCGTATGAAGCAAAACAACAATTATGAGAATCAAACCACTTCTAAAAAGAATGGTCTTTTATTCATAATTATAGGGTTAATAATTGGTATAGTTGGCACGTTATCTGTAGGGTATTTTCTAGAAGAGGATTTGGCTGATGAAGAAGTCATCGATCCGATTGAAGAAACTACAGACGAGGAGACAGATACGCAAAATTCCTTTGATGATTTAAACCAACTAGCTGTTATCGACAGGCTTTATGTTATCTTAATGAGCCAATATTTCGAAGAGCTTGATTCTGATGTTTTAATTGAAGGGGCGTTAGAGGGAATGGCTCAAGCAGTCGGCGATCCTTACACAGAATATTTAGACGAAGTCGAATCAAGTAGTTTTGAAGAAGATATCTCGGGTTCGTTCCAAGGTATTGGTGCAGAAGTTATGAAAGATGGGGAGTATGTCAGAATCATTTCACCTATCGCAAATTCTCCTGCTGAATCAGCTGGCTTACAACCGAATGATTTAATTGTCGAAGTTGATGGTGAATCTGTTGCAGATTTAACCATTAATGAAGCAGTTACACTAATACGTGGTCCAGAAGGTTCGGACGTGGAATTACTCATGTTGCGTGGTGAAGACCAGTTTAACATTACGCTTACACGTGCTGAAATTCCAGTTGAGACAGTCTTTTATGAAGTAGATGAAACAGACACTACAATTGGTTACGTGAGCATCGTGAATTTCAATACGCCAACTTATGAAGAAACAGTCACTGCTATTAAAGACTTGCAAGATCAAGGTGTGACGAAAATAGTCTTTGATGTTCGAGGAAATCCAGGTGGTTTACTAACATCTGCCTTACAAATATCAAATATATTCGTTCCAAATGGTGAACCATTAATGATGACAGAATACCGTCAAGATAATGAACCTACAGTCTATCCTGCATCGGATGAATATGGTGCGTTTAAGTATGATGGTGAAGCTGTTTTATTAGTTAACGAAGGAAGTGCGAGTGCCTCTGAAATTTTAGCTGGTGCTATGCGTTCAGTCGGTATCCCGATTTATGGTAATACGACATTTGGTAAAGGGACCGTTCAAAGTTTAGTCGCTCTAAGAGCTGAAGATGAATTGAAGTTTACGAGTGGTAAATGGTTAACAGCTGAAGGGGACTGGATCAATGAAGAGGGTATTCAACCGGATACCGTTGTTGATTTACCAGAATACGCGAAACTTTTTGTGATCAATACAAGCTCAACGTTTGAACCAGGGCAAGCTTCTGCCGAAGTTAGTAATTTAAAGAGTGTATTAGACGCTTTAGGATATAGTGTATCCGATTCAGACGTCTTTGATGACACTGTTGTTTCAGCCATTCAAGCATTCCAAGTGGATGAAGATTTAGTTGTAAATGGTGAAGTGGATGCCGATACTGCTCGTGCATTAACCGATTCATTAAGAACTCAAATTGAAGAAAATGATACACAATTAGAGGCAGCTATAGAATCACTAAAATAATAAACAACGAACAGTCTTCTTACTATTTTAAGAGGACTGTTTTTTTCCATATCTTCAACATATCATTTCACAATAATGTTTTTTACCGAAAAATATGTTATGATATAGAGTATAAATAAACAACTTTAGATATAGTTAATTGGAGACGGTAAAATGAACGATTATCAATCAAATTTTCCTCCACGTAGTAAACGTAATGAAGCGACAAAAAAGAATTCATTTTGGCAGGAATTAATATCAACAATTAAATATGTTTTTGTTATTTCTTTGATTTTTGCAGTCGTACATCGTTTCTTTTTCGCGCCGGTTATGGTAGATGGAGACTCAATGGAACCAACGCTTGCAAATGGGGATTATTTATTATTAAATAAATTTTCAGACATTGAAAGATTTGATATTATAGTATTTCCACCACCTCATAACGAGGAAACTCAGTATGTTAAACGAGTTATTGGCATGCCTGGAGATTCAATCGAATATTATGCAGATGTTCTATTTGTTAATGGTGAAATTGTGGAAGAAACCTTTTTAGAAAGCAAGGATTCTGAAGCACAACTTTTTTATAGCTCTGGCAATTTTTCATTATCTACTTTATTTGATATTGGAGTTGTTTCAGAAGAGACTGTTCCTGAAGGTCATTACTTTGTATTAGGTGATAATCGATTTAATTCAAGAGATAGTCGATCATTTGGTTATATAGACGAAGAAACCGTCTTAGGTAAAGTTAGTTTAAGATATTGGCCATTTGAAACATTTGGCACAGTTGAGTAACATGAATTTAATAAGACAAATTAATACCGTGTTGGCTCTGTGCTAACACGGTAATTTTATGATTAGGAGTTGAACGAATATGGCAAATATTCAATGGTATCCCGGACATATGGCAAAGGCAAAGCGTCAACTAAAAGAAAAATTACATCTGGTAGATGTTGTTTTTGAACTCGTAGATGCGCGCATTCCTGATGCATCTAGAAACCCAACAGTTAAAGAGATTATTGGTAATAAACCTCTTGTATTGATATTAATGAAACCCGATTTAGCTGATCCAAATATTACAAATCAATGGATTAATTATTATAAGAATTATCACAATGTCGAAGTTGTTTCTTTCAATGGAAAATTCGCACAAGGAATCAATAAAATTGTTGATGCGGCAAGAAATGTTTTAAAAGAAGATTTTACAAAACGTAAAGAAAAAGGAATGAAAGAACGAGCAATCCGTGGGGTAACAGTAGGTATTCCGAACGTCGGAAAGTCGACTTTAATAAACCGTTTTGCAGGTAAGAATGTCACTCAAACCGGTGACCGTCCAGGTGTTACAAAAGCACAACAGTGGATTAGATACAAAAATGAATTAGAATTATTAGATATGCCAGGTATATTATGGCCGAAGTTTGAAGACCAAGAAGTAGGTAAAAAACTAGCATTAACAGGGGCGATTAAAGATACTATCTATTATGTAGATGACATTTCGATTTATGGGATTGAGTTTTTAATTGAACACTATCCAGGGGCACTTGCTAAACGCTATAACTTCGATGAGAAATTAGAACAAGAATTAACCTCT
Source organism: uncultured Carnobacteriaceae bacterium (assembly GCA_964624875.1). Taxonomy (GTDB): domain Bacteria; phylum Bacillota; class Bacilli; order Lactobacillales; family Carnobacteriaceae_A; genus Atopostipes. The sequence goes on from CAZUZA010000002.1 coordinate 53,541, forward strand.
CCTGACATACTGCTCCTTATTACGGAGAAACGTGGCTACTTTGATGACTATGAACGTGGCGCAAAGATGTTATTAAATGAGTTAAGAGATGGAAAACTAGGCCGATTATCATTTGAGACACCGAAGGATTTGAAAACTGATGAAGAAACTGACGATTAAAGAGATAAAAGACGAGTTAAAAAAGATTCAACATGTGGATGATCCATTTATTCAAATGTGTATCGCTGATGAACGAAAAGGCGTCCAAACTGCTTTAGGTCAATGGCAAAAAGCAATCGATAAAGAAAAAGCACTATTGGACTATTTTTATGAAAAGAATCAATTTGAAAACGAAGCAAAACAAATGGGGTATCAATTTATAGCAGGGATCGATGAAGTAGGACGAGGACCTTTAGCTGGACCTGTTGTTGCTGCAGCAGTCATACTAGATCTTGATGTTCCAATTTTAGGTTTAAATGACTCTAAGAAGATTCCTTTAGCTAAAAGAAATGAGCTCTTTAAGGAAATCTCTGAAAAAGCATTAGGCATTGGTATTGGGATTGTTACACCAGAAGAAATTGATGATACAAACATTTTACGTGCGACGAAAAAAGCGATGATTGAAGCGTACCAAAACTTGCCAATCATTGCGGATTACCTCTTGATTGATGCTGTTAAGCTGGATGTTGATATTTCACAAAAATCAATCATTAAAGGTGATTTACACAGTAGTAGCATTATGGCTGCTAGTATTATCGCTAAAGTCACAAGAGACCAGTTAATGGTGGAATACGATGCACAATATCCAGGTTATGGTTTTTCAAGCAATGCTGGGTACGGGACAAAAGAGCACTTAGAAGGCTTGAAAAAGTACGGTGCAACACCTGTTCATCGTAAATCATTTGCGCCTGTTTCAAATTATTTAAAATAATTTCGCGAAATTCATACTCTTTTTGCAGATATATATATAGTGAGTAAATTAGAACTATAGAAAAGGTGTGTGATTCGAAATGGATTTAACGAAATTTGAACAATTTTTATTCAGCATTGGCATTTACCCTAAGTTAAATGCAATAGATAAAACGACTCTGTTGTTTGAGTATTTAGAAGAAAAATATCCAAACCATGAAGAGTTCCAATCGCTATTATTTAATCGGAAACTTAAGAGGCTTTCTGTAGAAAAGAAGGCTTCTTTTGCGTTGTTCTATGAACAATTAAATATGCGCGAGGAATTGGCTCGATATAAAGAACTCGGTGTAAAATGGACGCATCTCTTTGCGCCAGATTATCCAGCTGAACTACAAGAAATTTATGCGCCTCCAGTTGTTTTATTTTACAAAGGAGAAATTAGTGTATTAAAAAACAAAACATGGTTAGGCATTGTTGGTTCAAGAGAACACTCTTCTTATGGGGTGGATGTTATCCAAAAAATTGTACCTAAGTTATTAATTGATTCTAAAAATGAAATAGGTATAGTGAGTGGCTTAGCCAAGGGGATTGATACGGAGGCCCATATGACGACGATTAAAAATGCCGGGAATACGGTTGGTGTCATCGGGACAGGTTTAGATCAATATTACCCAACTAAAAATCGGATGTTACAGCAACTGATGAGTGAAAAACAACTCGTTATTAGTGAATATCCTCTTGGTACGAAACCTTTAAGTTATCATTTTCCAGAAAGGAATCGTATAATAGCAGGACTAAGCCGTGGCGTCCTTGTGATTGAAGCTCAGAAAAGAAGTGGTAGTTTAATTACCGCATACAATGCAATTGACGAAGGACGCGATGTTTTTGCGGTTCCAGGCTCCATCTTTGAAGAGAATCGAGCCGGCAATCATCGCTTAATTCAACTAGGTGCTATCCTCACAGAAAGTAGTGACGATATTTTAAATGAATGGCTCTTTATATAGTAGATACTCGTTCATTTTGAAAATTAATTTTACAAAAAAGTTGACAAGTCCATTTAGATTGTCCTATGATATGTAACGATTTACAAATCGATAAAATTGTTTATAACACAATGAATTGAATTGATAAGAATATCCGTTTTTTAAGAAAGGAGTTTTAGCTTGGCTTATAAATATTTAGTAATTGTAGAGTCTCCAGCCAAAGGTAAAACCATTGAAAAGTATCTAGGTAAAAATTATAAAGTTGTCGCTAGTCTAGGACACGTTCGTGATTTACCTAAAAGCCGTATGGGCGTAGATTTTGATAATGATTATGAACCTGACTATATTACAATTCGAGGAAAAGGTCCTGTATTAAAGGATTTAAGAAAATTTGCGAAAAAAGCAGAAAAAGTATATCTCGCAGCCGACCCGGATAGAGAAGGGGAAGCCATTGCTTGGCACATTGGGCATGCGCTTAAATTAGATGAGGACGCTGAAAATCGCGTTGTATTTAACGAGATTACAAAAGATGCTGTAAAAGATGCATTTAAAACACCTAGAGCAATTAATCACGACTTAGTTGATTCGCAACAAGCACGTCGAATTTTAGACCGTATTGTAGGATATAAAATTAGTCCTATTTTATGGAACAAAGTTAAAAGTGGCTTAAGTGCTGGTCGTGTTCAATCAGTTGCTTTGAAATTAATCATTGATCGTGAAAAAGCGATTCGAAGCTTCGTACCTGAAGAATATTGGTCTATTTTAGGTAAGTTTGAAAAAGACAAGAAAAAATTTGAAGCTTCATTTTATGGGATCGATTCAAAAAAAGCAGACTTACCGAATCAAGAATCCGTATCGAATGTTTTAAGCAAGGTCAATAAAGAAGATCCTTGGAATGTTCTGAAAGTGACGCGTAGTAAGAGAAATCGTAACCCTAAAAAACCATTTACAACAAGTACGATACAACAGGAAGCTGCAAACCGTCTAAACTTCAGAACAAACAAAACGATGAGTGTTGCTCAACAGCTTTATGAAGGTGTAGCATTACAAAGAAACCAGTCAACTGGTTTAATTACGTATATGCGTACAGATTCAACACGTATCTCAAACACTGCACGTAATGAAGCAATAGACTTTATTGATTCTGAGTATGGTGAAGAATACGTTGGTGTTGCTAAAGCTTCAAAAAATAGTGCTGGTGCACAAGATGCCCATGAGGCGATCCGTCCAACAAGTGTGACGCGTACACCAGAATCGGTTAAAAAATATTTAAGTAAAGATCAATTTAGACTGTATCAGTTAATTTGGAGTCGTTTTGTAGCGAGCCAAATGAAACCAGCTGTGTATAGTACAATGCGTGTGGACTTAGAGCAAAACGGTGTTATTTTCCGTGCAAATGGTTCACAACTAATATTCCCTGGTTACCAAAAAGCTTATAAAGATAGTAAAGATGAAAAAGACAATATCTTACCTGACTTAAACGAAGGTGAAAACGTGAATTTAGTTGAACTTGATTCGAAACAACACTTCACACAACCACCTGCACGTTATAGTGAGGCAACAATGGTTAAAGCATTAGAAGAAAACGGTGTTGGACGTCCTTCAACATACGCACCTACTTTAAATACATTACGTAAACGCTACTATGTAACAATGAAAAGCCGTCGCTTCGAACCAACTGAACTTGGTGAAATCGTAAACGACCTTATTGTGGAATACTTCCCACAGATAGTAGATATTACATTTACGGCTGAGATGGAAGATCGTTTAGATGAAATCGAAGAAGGTAAGCAAGAGTGGGTTAAAGTTATTGATGATTTCTTCCAACCATTTAACAAGCGTGTAGAAATAGCTGAAGAAGAAATGGAAGAAGTAGAGATTAAAGATGAACCTGCAGGCTTTGACTGTGAAAAATGTGGCTCAGAAATGGTTATTAAAATGGGGCGTTACGGAAAGTTCTATGCTTGTTCAAATTTCCCAGACTGTCGTAATACAAAAGCAATCTTGAAAAAGATTGGCGTAACTTGTCCTACATGTAAAAAAGGTGAAATTGTAGAACGTAAAACGAAGAAAAATCGTATATTCTATGGTTGTGAAAATTATCCAGAGTGTGAGTTTTCAGCATGGGATAAACCTGTTGGAAGAGACTGTCCAAAATGTAGTGAGTATTTAGTAGAAAATAGAACTCGTACTCAAGTACAAGTAAAATGTTCAAACTGTGATTACGCAGAAGAACCACAAAAATAATCTTTAATAATAGCATTCATTTATTATGAGTTTGATAATAAATTGAGTGCTATTTTTTATCAAATAATTCAAATAGTTTTCACTTTATCCCTCTTAATGTATGATATTATAAGTATCTAAGGTGGAATATCCACCTAAAGATGGATTGCTTAAATGATTGGGAGGAACTAAAATGAATGAGAATACATCACTAATCGATGAATTTATGCGCTATTTAACGCATGAAAGAAACTATTCAGAGTTAACAAGCAAAGCTTACCTCGATGATATTCAACATTTTATGGCCTTTTTAGAAGAGACAGGTCAAAGTGACCTGTTATCGATTGAACTACTGGATGCACGTATTTATTTGAGCCAATTAACAGATGAGAAATATAATCGTTCATCAATTTCTAGAAAAATATCCAGTTTACGTGCTTTTTATCAGTATTTACTCCGTCATGAATTTATTGACGAGAATCCTTTTTCATACTTGCACTTAAAAAAGTCTGGTTTAAAATTGCCTAACTTTTTCTATGGTGAAGAAATGGAGTTATTGTTTGAAGCGGCTAGTGGCTCAGAGGCATTAGACATGAGAGATCGTGTCATTTTAGAAATTTTATATGGTACTGGGATTCGAGTGAGTGAATGCCAGCAATTAAAACTACAAGATATCGACTTAGATTTTGGTGTCTTATTAGTACTAGGGAAAGGGAGCCGTGAAAGATATGTTCCTTTTGGTGAATTTGCTAAAATGGCGATAGAAGAATATATTGAGCATTGTAGAGATCCCTTGATGGCAAAATACGACAAAGAACATGATTATTTATTAGTGAGTCAGTATGGGGACCACATTTCAGTATCGGGTATTCAGTACGCACTGAACCAACTGATTAAACAAACAAGCTTAACGTCATCGATTCATCCGCATAAGTTAAGACATTCCTTTGCCACTCATCTTTTAGATAATGGAGCGGATATGCGTACAGTACAAGAGTTGTTAGGACATAAAAGTTTGTCCTCAACTCAAATTTATACACACGTTACAAAAGATCATTTATTAAAAGATTATAATAAGTTTCATCCTCGTGCTTAAGAGGACAAGTATACAGAACATTTATTGGAGGAATTACGATGGGATTATTTCACGCAACAACGATTTTAGCTGTACAACATAATGGCCAAACAGCAATGGCTGGTGACGGGCAAGTTACAATGGGTGAGTCAGTCATTATGAAAAGTACTGCACGTAAAATACGTAAAATCTATAATGATGAAGTGATTGTAGGTTTTGCCGGAAGTGTAGCGGATGCCTTTACATTAGAAGACAAATTTGAAGGTTATTTAAATAAATATAATGGGAATCTAGAGCGTGCTGCCGTAGAATTAGCCCAAGAGTGGCGCACAGATAAAATGATGCGCGAACTAGAAGCATTATTAATCGCAGTTAATAAAGACAATATGTTGCTTATTTCAGGTACGGGTGAAGTGATTCAACCAGATGACCAAATTGTCAGTATCGGTTCAGGTGGTAACTATGCTTTAGCTGCTGCACGAGCATTAAAGAAACATAATGCTGAAATGACAGCTGAAGAGATAGCATATGCTGGTTTGAAAATTGCTTCAGATATCGATGTCTTTACAAATGGAAATATTATCACTGAAAAACTGTAATACAGGAGGCGTATAGAAATGGTAAACGCAAATGAAATGACACCAAGAGAAATTGTACAAGAACTTGATCAATATATCATTGGTCAAAAAGAAGCTAAAAAGGCAGTAGCAATTGCCTTACGAAATAGATATAGAAGACAGCAAGTTGAAGAAGACTTAAGAAATGAGATTACACCGAAAAACATTTTAATGATTGGACCAACAGGAGTCGGTAAAACTGAAATCGCTCGTCGTTTGGCGAATATATTACATGCGCCGTTTTTGAAAGTCGAGGCGACGAAATTTACTGAAGTGGGGTATGTTGGACGCGATGTTGAATCAATGGTACGTGACTTAGTAGAAGCAGCGATTCAGCTTGTTCGTAGAAAAAAACGTTCTGAAGTTCAAGGTAGAGCAGAAAACTTAGCGATTAAAAGAATTGCAAAAGCATTAGCGCCAGGTATCCGTCGTGAAAAAAGCTCAACTGCCGAAAGTCCCTTTAGTCAAGCATTTAAATCTATGGGACTGGATCCAAGTCATTTGAACTTGCCCCAAGAAGAACCTGAAGAAGAAGTCACTGAAGAAATCTCTTCAAAACGCTCTGAACTTGAGAGTCAAATTAAAAGAGGCTTACTGGATACACGTGAAGTAGAAATTCAAGTGGAAGAAAAACAAGTTAAAGCAGCTGGCCCAATGAGTGATCAATTTGAGCAAATGGGGATTGATTTATCTGATACACTTGGTGCCATGCGACCAACTAAAAAGATAAAACGTTCGATGACCGTTAAAGAAGCTATTGAAGTACTAACAGAAGAAGAAGCAGATCAATTAGTTGATTCTGAAGACATTCAAACAGAAGCACTGAAATTAGCTGAAAATGATGGAATTATCTTTTTAGATGAGATTGATAAAATCACAACAGGTGGCGATAGTGGTCAACAACAAGTATCTCGTGAAGGCGTTCAAAGAGATATTCTGCCAATTGTTGAAGGTTCAGTGGTGCGTACGAAATACGGAAACATAAAAACGGATTTCATCTTATTCATTGGGTCAGGAGCATTCCATACATCTGCACCAAGTGATTTAATCCCTGAACTGCAAGGTCGTTTCCCAATTCGAGTAGAATTGGACGACTTAACAGCTGAAGATTTTGTGTTGATTTTAACAGAAACGAAAAATTCGTTAATTAAACAATATAAAGCTTTATTAGGAACTGAGAATGTTGATGTTAACTTTACGATGGATGCTATCGAAGAAATTTCTCGCATTGCTCAAAAAGTAAATGATGAAACAGATAACATCGGTGCTCGTCGTTTACACACGATATTAGAAAAATTATTAGAAGAGCTTCTATTTGAGGCATCGGATATGAATATCGGTGAGGTCAGCATTACGAAACAATATGTAGCAGATCGTGTAGGCGAAATTGCCAATGATCGTGATCTTTCACAATACATTTTATAAACATAAAAATGGCGAATTCTTCTTATTACTGAAGAACTCGCCATTTTTTTATTTATCATTTTTTGAAGAACGTAGGCCGAAAGGTACTCGACTTTCAGTGCCATTTTTAAGTCGTTCAATATTACTACGATGCAAGTACACGATAATTGCTGCTAATATAAAAACAAAAATACTAAAAACGGGATCATCTAAAAAGAATAATGTCGCTATCGCTGCAATAGGGAAGCTTAGTATACTAGCCACACTTACCATACTTGAAATGAGTAGTATAAAAATGAATACGGCAATAAGTCCCAGAACAAACATTGGATAAATCGCTATCCCCACACCTGCTGTTGTCGCAGCAGCTTTCCCACCTTTAAAACCTATGAAAAGAGGGAAGATATGACCTAATATGGCAAAGAAGCCAATATAGATTGGGTGAATATCTACGCCTAACCATATAGGTAGTAACGTTGCAATACTTCCTTTTAAAACATCCATAATTAATGCAGCTGTTCCTGCTTTTGGGCCTAGTATACGGAATGTATTGGTTGCTCCCGTATTACCACTCCCATAATCTCTAATATCTTTATCAAAAAACATTTTACCGATCCAAACGCCAGATGGTATTGATCCTAGCAAATATGCTATGACACATAGTATGAAAATCTCCATCTAAATCTCTCCTTAAGTTATCTATCATCTGTTAATCATCCCAAAATATACAATGAGTAAGACGTGTTTATTTTACCATGTTTTTAATCATTTCAATAATGTATTTTGAATATTGATCAATTTTACTGGCAAAAGTCGTGAGAACGAACCTTACATGAATAGGGATTTTTGGATTAAAATGTGGGGAAGGTTGACCTTAACACAAAGTTCTAATAAAATTTGACAATTTTATGGTATAATTATAAAGTGTGCATGTTATATAGAACATGTGTTTATATTTATATATATTATTCAAATATAAAAAGTTACTTAGTAGAAGGGGTGCACAATATGGCACGACAAGAATATTCAGATTCTTCCATTCAAATATTAGAAGGATTGGATGCGGTTCGAAAAAGACCGGGTATGTACATTGGATCTACGGACTCTCGTGGTTTACATCATCTCGTTTATGAGATCGTTGATAACTCAGTAGATGAGGTGCTTGCTGGTTTCGGTAGTGAAATTAAAGTCATTATCCATAAAGATAATAGTATTCAAATTAGTGATAACGGTAGAGGGATGCCTACAGGGATGCATGAGACAGGTATTCCGACTTTACAAGTTATTTTCACTATTTTACATGCGGGTGGTAAGTTTAGTGAAGATGGTGGCTATAAAACATCTGGTGGGTTACACGGTGTAGGTGCTGCAGTCGTAAACGCACTATCAGAATGGTTAACCGTTACGGTTCAAAGAGATGGATATGAATATACTCAGAAGTTTAAAAATGGTGGCAAGGTTGATGGCGGTGTAACGAAGAAAAAAATAAAAAGTAAAGCTTCTGGTACAACGATTCATTTTAAACCAGATACGACCATCTTTAGCACGACAGATATTTCATATGAAACGATTTCTGAACGGTTAAGAGAATCTGCTTTCTTATTAAAAAAATTAAACATTCACTTAATTGACAAAAGAGAAGAAGATTTAGAAGACCGCTTCTATTATGAAGAAGGGATCAAATCTTTTGTAGAGTATCTGAACGAAGATAAAGATACATTGACACCGATTGGTTACTTTGAAGGTAAAAATAATGGTATCGAGGTTGAATTTGCATTTCAATATAACGATGGTTATACAGAAAACTTTTTAAGTTTTGTAAATAACGTTCGGACGCGTGATGCAGGTACACATGAGACGGGAGCAAAAACAGCTCTAACGAAAACATTTAATGAGTACGCTCGAAGTGTTGATTTACTAAAGGACAAAGATAAGAATCTAGAAGGTTCGGATATCCGTGAAGGAATTGCGACGATTTTATCTGTTCGTATTCCTGAAAACATTCTGCAGTTTGAAGGACAAACAAAAAATAAATTAGGTACTTCTGAAGCTAGAGCAGCTGTTGAGGCCGTTATTTCTGAAAACTTGAGTTTTTTCTTAGCTGAAAACGGTGAAGTCTCTCAAGGGATCGTTCGCAAAGCCATTAAAGCACGTGAAGCGCGTGAAGCTGCACGTAAAGCAAAGGATGCGACCAGAGACAGTAAATCGCGTCGCCAGCGTGATGCACTCATCTCAGATAAGCTAACACCTGCACAAGGACGAAACGCGAAGAGAAATGAATTATACCTAGTAGAGGGTAATTCAGCGGGTGGTTCGGCGAAACAAGGTCGAGATCGAACATTCCAAGCTATTTTACCGTTAAGAGGTAAGGTTATTAATACGGAAAAGGCTTCAATGACTGATATCTTCAAAAACGAAGAGATTGCGACAATGATTTATACAATTGGTGCCGGAGTAGGACCTGAATTTGATATTGAAGATTGTAATTACGATAAAATTATTATCATGACAGATGCGGATACAGATGGTGCCCATATTCAAACCTTACTCTTAACATTCTTTTACCGTTACATGCGTCCTTTGATTGATGCTGGGAAGATTTACTTAGCTCAACCTCCTTTATATAAGATTACAAAAGGTTCAGGTAAGAAGCGTGAAGCGAAGTATGCATGGACAGATGAAGAATTAGCAGTAGAAACAAAAGGACTTAAAAATTATTCCCTACAACGTTATAAAGGTTTAGGGGAGATGAACGCGGACCAGTTATGGGAAACAACTATGGATCCTGAAAAACGTACATTGATTCAAGTAACAATTGATGATGAAGCACAAGCTGAAAGAAGAGTCTCTGTATTAATGGGTAGTAAGGTACAGCCACGACGTGAATGGTTAGAACAAAACGTCGAGTTTACGTTAGAAGAAAACGGCAGTATCCTAGATTCCGAAGAAGTTCTTGAAGAAAATGAAACAGAAACGATTCATCAAGAAAGGTTTGATGTTTAATGGCTGACAGTACTGGAATACAAAAGATAAACTTAGAAAATGTTATGGGGGACCGTTTTGGTAGATATTCTAAATACATTATCCAAGAACGTGCCATTCCAGATATTCGAGATGGCTTAAAGCCCGTACAACGACGTATTATATTTGCGATGTCTAATGATAACAATACGTTTGATAAAGCTTACCGTAAAGCAGCAAAGACGGTTGGTAATGTTATTGGTAACTATCACCCACATGGGGATACACCTGTTTATGATGCAATGGTTCGTATGAGTCAAGACTGGAAAATGCGTATGCCTCTAATTGATATGCAAGGAAACAACGGGAGTATGGATGGTGATCCAGCTGCTGCCATGCGTTATACAGAAGCACGCTTATCAAAAATATCTGATGAACTGGTTAAAGACTTACCATACGACACGGTAGACTATGTCCTAAACTTTGACGATACAGATGAAGAGCCAACAGTGTTACCTTCACGTTATCCAAACTTACTTGTTAATGGAGCAACGGGTATTTCATCAGGGTATGCGACGGATATTCCACCACATAATTTAGGTGAAGTAATCGATGCGACGGTTCACTTAGTAGATCATCCAGATGCAACTTTAAAAGATTTAATGACTTTCGTAAAAGGACCTGACTTCCCAACGGGCGGAACTGTTCAAGGTGCGAAAGGATTAGAGAAGGCTTATAAGAATGGTCGTGGACGTGTTATTGTTCGTTCTAAAACGGAAATTGAAAAAATGCGGGGCGGTCGTGAACAAATTGTTGTTACAGAAGTCCCTTATGAAGTGAATAAAGCAACTCTTGTACGTAAACTACATGATATACGCATTAACAAGCGGATTGATGGTGTAGCGGAAGTTCGTGATGAAACCGACCGTGAAGGCTTGCGTATTGTTATTGAATTAAAGAAAAATGCAAATGCAGAAGGTGTTTTAACATATTTATTAAAAAACACTGACTTACAAGTTTCTTATAATTATAACGTTGTCGTTATTGATAACAAACAACCAAAACAATTAGGCTTAAAAGCTATTTTAGAAAGCTACCTATCATATAGAAAAGAAGTTGTTATTCGTAGAACACAAACGTTATTAAATAAAGATAAAGCAAGAGAGCATATCGTTGTTGGTTTAATAAAAGCTATCTCTATTTTAGATGATGTGATCCGTACAATTCGTGGAAGTAATAATAAAGCCCATGCGAAAGTTAATTTAATTAATGACTATGAATTTACTGAGAAGCAAGCTGAAGCGATTGTTAGTTTACAACTATACCGTTTAACGAATACGGATATTACGGATTTACAAGCTGAAGCGGATGCATTAGCAAAACGGATTAAAGAATATAATACGATCTTGTCTTCTAAGGCAAAGCTTCATAAAGTAATCAAAGAAGAGTTAAATGAAATTAAAGAGAAATACCCAACACCTCGTTTAACAAAGATTGAAGATGAAATTGAAGAGTTGAAAGTTGAAAAAGCTGTACTAGTCTCTGAAGAAGAGGTCATCGTGACAGTGACTCGTGAAGGATATATTAAACGTACGAGTCCACGTTCATATGACTCTTCTGAACCTGCCGATATTGGTGTACGAGCAGGTGACGATATTATATATGCGAAAAAACTATCGACGCTTGATCAATTAGTGATCTTTACAAGTACAGGAAAGGCAATTAACCGTCCTATTCATGAGTTACCTGATATTCGTTGGAAAGATGCAGGGCATCACTTATCACAGAGCATTTCCTTTGAACCCAATGAAAAAATTGTAGAAGTGTTTGCTTATCGTAAGTTGCCCCCTGATGAGAAGTTTGTATTTATTACGAAAGCTGGTTATATCAAACAAACTCTTGTATCTGACTTTAAACATAAAAGAAATTATCGAACATCTAGTTCAAATGCCATTAAACTACAAAACAAAGAAGATGAATTACGAAACGTTTATGTCGCGAATAAAAATGATGATTTAGACATCTTTATTGTGACTCATCGTGGTTACGGTTTACGCTACCCATTAGAAGAAGTTTCTATAAGTGGTCCTAATGCTCAAGGTGTTAAGTCAATTAACTTGAAAGATGAAGATTACGTGGTTGCTGGACAGCTAATTGACAAATCTGCACGAGACGTTCACACTATGATCGTGACACAACGTGGAGCCATTAAGAAGATGGACTTACTAGACTTTGATGTCATTTCGCGAGCAAAACGTGGGTTACTTGTTTTACGTGAATTAAAAGCAAAACCACATCGTGTGAGTTTGTTAATTGATGTAGCGGATGCAGATGAAATAACGATTTACACATCAAATGGAAGTACCATTCCATTTAACCCGAAAGACTATGCTGTAAGTGACCGTTATAGTAATGGATCATTTATTCTTGAAGAAGAAACAGATGGACAACCTGTTTTACATCGAAGAGACCAAATTATCTATGGTTTAACCGATGAAACAACTGAAAATGAACATTAAAGAATAGAGGCCTTGTGCCTCTATTTTTTATTCACATGTATTGTGAATAAAAACTCAATTGAGAATGATTATCATTTAAAGCGTTTACACGTTGTGGTATCAGTGTTTTTATCGTGTACTATTTTACTTTTTGTTGAAATCACCTTGTTTGATAGTAGACTATGTGATAATATTAATATGTTGAATAAGTTCGAAGATAAATTTACTAAGGAGTTGTAAATTATGCAAACATCTAAAGAGATAAATTCTTATGAAAAAGCTTGGGCAGGTTTTACAGGTAACAAATGGACACGTCACGTAAACGTACGCGACTTCATCCAACATAACTACGTGCCATATGATGGTGACGATGCTTTCTTAGAAGATGCAACTGAAAACACAGTAGCATTATGGGATCAAGTATTAGACTTAGATCGTCAAGAAATCGAAGCTGGTGGCGTACTAGACATGGATACAGAAGTTGTATCATCAATTACTTCTCATGGACCTGGTTATTTAGATAAAGACAAAGAAGCGATTGTTGGTTTCCAAACAGATGAGCCTTTCAAACGTTCATTCCAACCATACGGTGGTATTCGCATGTCTGAATTATCAGCTGAGTCATACGGTTTTAAAATTGATGAGAAAATGTCTGAAATCTTCTCTAAATATCGTAAGACACATAACCAAGGTGTATTTGATGCCTATACTCCTGAGATGCGTGCAGCACGTCGTTCAGGTGTTATTACAGGATTACCAGATGCATATGGACGTGGACGTATTATCGGTGATTATCGTCGAGTAGCATTATATGGAATTGACTTCTTAATAGAAGAAAAATTAGAAGATTTGAAAACATACGGTGGCGGAGTTATGTCTGAATCAGTTATTCGTCAACGTGAAGAGTTATCGGAACAAATTGTTGCATTAAATGAAATGAAAGAATTAGGTAACATTTATGGTTTTGACATTTCACGTCCAGCTGAAAATGCTCAAGAAGCATTTCAATGGTTATACCTTGGATATTTAGCAGCTGTAAAACAACAAAACGGTGCAGCTATGTCATTAGGTCGTACATCTACATTCTTAGATATTTACGTACAACGTGATTTAGAAAATGGCACATTGACTGAAACAGAAGCACAAGAGCTAGTTGATCATTTTGTTATGAAATTACGTCTAGTTAAATTCGCACGTACACCAGAATATAACGAATTATTCTCTGGAGACCCAACATGGGTAACAGAAGCAATTGCTGGTGTTGGTGTTGACGGACGTCACATGGTAACGAAAAGTAGTTACCGTTTCTTACACACATTAATTAACTTAGGACCAGCTCCTGAACCAAACTTAACTGTTTTATGGTCAGATAAATTACCACAAAACTTTAAAGATTTCTGTGCGAAAGTATCTATTGAAACAAGTGCAATCCAATACGAAAACGATGACTTAATGCGTCCACTTTACGGTGACGATTATGGGATCGCATGTTGTGTGTCAGCAATGGAGATAGGTAAACAAATGCAATTCTTCGGTGCTCGCGCAAACTTAGCGAAAACTTTATTATATGCGATTAACGGTGGAGTAGACGAGAAGTCTAAAGCACAAGTTGCTCCAGCATTCTCTCCAATTACTTCTGAGTACTTAGATTATGACGAAGTTAAAGAAAAATTTGATGATATGATGGACTGGATTACTAAGTTATATGTTAATACATTAAATGTTATCCATTACATGCATGACAAATATAGCTATGAAAGTTCACAAATGTCACTTCACGATACTGACATTCTGCGTACAATGGCTACAGGTATTGCTGGATTCTCAGTTACAATTGATTCACTATCAGCAATTAAACACGCAAAAGTTCGTACAATTCGTGATGAAAATGGCTTAGTAGTCGATTTTGAAATCGAAGGAGACTATCCAAAATACGGTAATAACGATGACCGTGCAGATGCGATTGGTATCGAATTACTAGAAAGCTTTATGAATAAAGTTAAATTAAATGATACTTACCGTGATTCAGTTCACACAACGTCAATCTTAACGATTACTTCAAACGTTGTATATGGTAAAAAAACTGGAAACACTCCTGATGGGCGTCGTGATGGTGAACCATTCGCACCTGGTGCAAACCCATTACACGGACGTGATGAGAATGGTGCTTTAGCAAGTCTGAACTCAGTTGCTAAAATTCCTTACGAATACTCTTTAGATGGTATTTCAAATACGTTCTCAATCGTACCAAATGCTTTAGGTAAATCAGACGAATCACAACGTAGAAACTTAGCCAACATGCTAGATGGGTACACTAAAAAAGGTGGACACCACTTAAACGTTAACGTCTTTAACCGTGAAACTTTATTAAATGCAATGGAAAAACCTGAAGAATATCCACAATTAACAATCCGTGTTTCAGGTTATGCTGTTAAATTTATTAAATTAACACGTGAGCAACAATTAGATGTATTAAGCAGAACATTCCACGAATCAATGTAATAACTGTTTAGACGCTAAACAAGTTACTAAATATTATGTAGAAGGATGATGATTATTATGACAGAAGATACAATTGGATATGTACATTCCGTAGAATCATTTGGATCAGTTGATGGTCCTGGTATTAGATTTGTAGCATTTATGCAGGGATGTAGATTGAGATGTGCGTTCTGTCATAATCCTGATACATGGGATCTTGGTGGAGGTATAGAATACACTCCACAACAATTAATCGATCAAGCAATTGATTACAGAGAATATTGGGGAGACGAAGGTGGGATTACGATCAGTGGAGGAGAACCACTATTGCAAATCGATTTTATCCTTGAAGTCTTCAAACTTGCAAAGAAACATAACATTCATACAGCAATAGATACGTGTGGTGCACCATTTACTCGACAAGAACCATTTTTCACTGTTTATGAAGAGTTAATGGAGTACACAGACTTAGTCTTAATGGACATTAAACATATTAATAACGAATTCCATAAAAAATATACGATGTCAGAGAATACAAGTATTTTAAAAATGGCAAGAGACTTATCAGAACGTGGCATCCCAATGTGGATACGTCATGTCTTAGTTCCAGAACATTCTGACTTTGATGAAGATTTAGAAGCGTTAAGCATATTTATCGATTCATTAGGTGATATCGTTCAAAACGTTGAAATTCTTCCATATCATAAACTTGGTGTCTATAAGTATGAAGAACTGGGAATTCCTTATCGATTGGAAGGAATTGAAACACCTAGCCCAGAACGTGTTGCGAATGCTAACCGTATTCTTAAAACACATGAATTTAAAAATATGTAATACCTAACCTTTTCTTAATAAATAATTATAAATGCACGTAGATAGATAGCCCTCTTATTTTCAATAAATAGAGGGCTATTTATGTGATTCCATCAATTCGTTTTTGATATAATTTGATCCAGGTATTTAGTGCGTTGAAAAATTCTTATTTTTGGACTATTCTATTAACAGAGATATTTAATATATAGGAGTGAATAATATGAGTAAAGTTTTAGTTTTTGGACATCAAAATCCAGATACAGATACGATCGGTTCTGCCATTGCTTTAGATTATTTATTAAATTCAGTATCCATTGAATCAGAGGCTGTTGCACTAGGAACACCAAATGAAGAAACGAAATACGCACTAGAGTATTTCGATCTAGCTGCACCACGAGTCATTGAAACAGCCGCTAATGAAGTTACAGAAGTTGTTTTAGTGGATCATAACGAATCACAGCAAAGTGTTTCAGATATTGATAAAGTAACTGTTAAAGCAGTCGTTGATCACCACCGTATTGCAAACTTCCAAACTTCTGACCCGTTATATTATCGTGCTGAGCCTGTAGGTTGTACAGCAACGATTATTTTGAAATTATTTAAAGAATATGAAGTTGAAATTCCAAAGGAAATTGCGGGCATCATGGTTTCAGCAATTATCTCAGATACTTTATTATTGAAATCACCAACATGTACGGCAGAAGATGTTCGTGCTGCACAAGAACTAGCTGTTATTGCAGAGATTACTTTAGAAGAGTATGGATTTGAGATGTTAAAAGCTGGAACAGATATTTCTAGTAAATCAGCCTTAGATATTTTAAATGATGATGCAAAATCATTCCCAATGGGAGACTCTAAAGTGCGTATTGGTCAAGTTAACGTCGTAGATCCTCAGGAAATTCTACGTCGAAAAGATGAATTATTAGCTGCCATTCGTCAAGAATCACTTGAAAATGATTATGACCTATTTGTTTTACTTGTTACTGATATTGTAGAAAATGACTCTATTGCAATTGTTGATGGTACGGGTTATCGTCAATTTGAAATGGCTTTTAACAAACCTATTCAATTTAACACCGTTGATTTAGAGGGTGTCGTATCACGTAAGAAACAAGTAGTTCCTCAATTAACAGAAGTCTTTAAACTTAAGAAATAATTATAGAACCGAAATAGCCCCTTATAAGATAATGGAACCTTATCTTTTAAGGGGCTTTTAATATTTTATATTAACTTAGTTGAAAATCTTGCTTTTTCACCCATAGAATAGCTTGAGATAAGCCTAACACACCATAATAAGCTATGAGGCTTAGCATACCCAACTTACCACCAATTCCATCAAGTATATGATAAGAGGGGACAAACAGCACGAAACCAATAATCGCTATAAAGGTTAATTTCCAATAATTATCCACCCGATCTCCAGTTGACATCCCAAGAACTGTTCCAGCAAACATGGCTGTTGTTAGTGCATAGTGTTTATCCGGTATGATAATGGATAAGACTAGAGCCGTAACCATTGCAGCCTGCACAACAGTGAAATAACCTTTGTCATGAAGGTAATAAGTTAAGTAGGTTGTTAGTAAAATTACAATTAAAGAAGGGAATATATACTCACTTAGTAGTGGTGCACGTGTTTCTGGATGTAAATTTAGTAATGCACGTACAACCAATATCGAAGCAGAGTATGAAATGGATCCCCCACGTCCACCGACACCTTTGAAATAAGGTTTGAACAATTGATAAAACAAGGCAGTACTAATACCCGTAAACAAAGCAATTGACCAATGCTGGCATAAGTAAGCACCAATCATACCGGATACTGTACCAGAATAAGCTTCAGTTTGATGATTGCGAAAGAGGTAAGTAGACAACACACAAATCAGACTACCAGCAAAAATTGTTGTTGTATCAAAATAAATGGCTATAAAATAAGTAGCCATAGTCGTTACAATGACGTTCCCACACGATTTTAGTAATTCTTTAAAACGATAATCTGCTTTATCGATTTTCGTTGCTCTGACATTATAAAACTCAAAACGTAGACCGATTATCGTAAAGAGAGTAATCACCATTGTAAATATGAACCAAAATGTATTAGGTGTATATATACTACTTAAGACAGTATGGTATAGAAATTGCAACGCAAATATAAAACTCGTTATACTTATTAAATACGGTGTCGCTTTTGTGAGTAGGCGAACGTTTGAAGATTTCATTTTATCCATCCTATAATTTATATTACTTAGATAGAATCAAAATCATAAAAACCATTCTCTTTTTTGATAAGTTTCGGTGCGACTTGTAAAGCACCATTCGCAAATATATCTTTTGATTGTGCTCGGTGAGAGATTGTGATTTCTTCATCTAATCCAGCATAAAACACATCGTGTTCACCTACTATTGTACCACCTCTGATAGCTGAGACGCCAATTTCTTTTTCATTTCTTTTAACATTTTTATCATGTCTATCATATACTACATCAGCATCTCTACGCGTTTCAACTTCTTTAATCGTATCTAATAATAAATTTAAAGTTCCACTAGGGGCATCGACTTTTTGATTGTGATGTTTTTCTAAAAGTTCGATATCGTAGCCGTCTAAAAGCTCAGTAGCTAACTGTACAATTTTCTTCATCACGTGCACACCATAACTCATATTCGGGCTGAAGAAGATCGGTTGCATTTCAGCTTTAACTTTTGCTTTTTCGATAATCTCTTCTTTTCGACCTGTTGTAGCTATAACGATTGGAAGCGTAACGGCCTCATTCTCAAGTAATTCAAGTGTCATATCTGGATGTGAAAAATCGATAATAACATCAGCATCCGGTAAATGGTCGAAACTATTTAAGGTGTGATAAGGTGTTTCTTGTCCTTCTAAAACAATACACGCAACAATTTCGTAACCACGATCTTCAGCTATTGCGGCAACACGTTTCCCCATAGCACCAAAACCAACTAAAATAATTTTCACTTATTCCACCAACCCTTTACGGACCCTGTCATACACTTCTACTAACTCACTGACTCGATCATCTGATAAAGGAACAAGTGGTAATCTTACTTCATAAGCTCCAAAACCTATATGACTAGTTACAGCTTTAATCGATAGAGGGTTCAAGTCTTCACCGACTGCATCTGTGAAAGGGAATAAAGCATTATTCAATTGTACGGCTTCTAATGGCTTAGATTTTGATAATTCATATAGTTCTTGATGTTCCTTCGCAAAAACATTTCCAACTACTGAAATTAAACCATGACCACCTGTTGCGTAGAAAGATAGTGCTGTATCATCGTTTCCACTATAAAAAGCAAAGTCATTCGCTACTAAATTTAGCATACGAGTTAAGTTGGCTAAATCACCTGTTGCATCTTTCAAACCAACGATATTTGAATGTTTTGACGCTGCAGCGACTGTTTCTGCAGTAAGTGTCATTCCAGTACGTGCGGGTACATCATATAAAACCAGAGGAATGTTAACGGCATCCGCTATGGCGTTGAAATGTGCTAGTGCACCTTCCTGTGTTGTTTTGTTGTAGTAAGGTGTAATAATTAGTAAACCATCTGCACCAAGTGTTTCAGCTTCTTGAGATAAAGTAATTGTTTCTCTAGTGTCATTTGTTCCTGTTCCTGCAATGACTGGTATTTCACCATTAGCTATCTCTATTGCAAGCTCTAACGTTTTCTTTTTCTCGTTTTGAGATAATGTGCTACCTTCACCAGTTGTTCCGTTAATAATAAAGGCCTGTATATTTTCTTTTTTTAAATAAACTAAATGTTTTTCTAAGTTTTCATAATCGACTTCACCATTTTTAAAGGGAGTAGTGACAGCTGCCGAGACACCTTCAAATAATAAATTCATGTTGATCACCTTTCTGTACATCTTCTTTTTTATCTATAAATCTTCTCATCGATTCATTAATTTCGTTAATATTTGTACCGCATTCAAGGCCGCACCTTTTAAGATGTTGTCACTGACTGACCATAAGTGGAAAGAATTTTCCAAACTATCATCTTTTCGGATTCGACCAATATAAATCCCATCATGTCCCGCTGCTTCTAAAGGAGTAGGGTACTCTAGGTTATTAGGATTATCTTTTAAAATAATACCGATGTCTTCTTTACCTTTAAACAGATTTCGAACCTCTTCTATAGTGGCTGCTTTGTCTAAAGTGACATTAATCGCAATAGAATGTGATGATTTTACCGGTACGCGAACGCACGTTGCTGTAACTGGTAAATCGGGTAGGTTCAGAATTTTACGCGTTTCATTAATCATTTTTTCTTCTTCTTTTGTATACCCATTTTCCATAAAGTCATCAATATGTGGAAGGACATTATCATATATTGGGTAAGGGTAATTTAGTGGGCTTTCACCACGCTCCCCACGTTCTAAATCCTCAATACCAGCCCAACCTGATCCAGAAACAGACTGATATGTCGTATAAGACACTCGTTTTAGACCAAAAGCATCTTGCAGTAGCTTTAAAGGAGAGACGGATTGAATGGTTGAACAGTTTGGATTCGCAATAATTTTTCGATTTAGTGTTGCACGATTGACTTCAGGTACAATTAAATCAATTTCGGGATCCATACGCCAAACACTAGAGTTATCAATAACAATGGCACCATTCTCTTCAAATAGAGGTGAGTACTCTTTACTAATAACTCCACCAGCTGCCATTAAAATGTAATCAAACGGTTCTTTTGTAACTTCTTTTGTCAACTCACGAATAACAAGTTTCTCGCCTTTAAAAGGGACTTCTGTACCAGCTGAACGAGCAGATGCTAATAATGTGAGTTCATCAATTGCAAAACCTTGAGTTTCTAATATCTGTAATATAGTTGAGCCTACTAAACCCGATGCACCAATTAATCCTATTTTTACCATTTAAACTCCACCTTATAAGTTAAATTTTTCGCATAAAATTTGCGTAGCTTTTTGATTGTTTTCTTTATTGATTAAAAACGTGATACTAATTTCAGATGTTGTAACCTGAGAGAAGGACACTTCATTATCAATTAATGTTCGGAATACGGTAGATGCAACCCCGTGCATATCACGCATCCCAGCACCAATCACCGATAATTTCACAAAATCTTCTTTCAACTTTACTTCTAATTCTGTATACGTTTCTTTTAAGACGCTAATTAAGGCATCTAATTGAAGTTTATCGTTTGGTTTTGATGTGAAACTAAATTGCAGATGGTTTTCATCATCTACTTGTGAAATCATATCGATATTAATCTCACCTTCATCCAATAAATTGAATAAGTCATTTAGTAATTTATAATTCGTTGTCGGATAAGAGAGTACGACTTGTATAACATCTGTATCCGAAGCTACTCCAGTAACAGCTTTTCTTTCAAGCATTTTATCATCAGGCACAATCCATGTTCCTTTCTTCGTTGAGAGCGTTTTTCCTAAATAAAGAGGGATATTATTGTTAAATGCAATCTCGACACATCGTGAATCTAAGACACCAGCTCCTAACGAAGCCATTTCCATCATTTCTTCTGAAGAAATATAATAAATTTGTTTCGCCTCTGCATAAAGACGAGGATCTGTACTAAATATACCATCTACATCCGTGTAGATTTCACAAGGACAACTTAATATAGATGCAATCGCTGCTGCTGTTGTGTCGGAACCACCTCGTCCTAATGTCGTTAGCTCACCTTGCTCATTAAAGCCCTGAAAGCCAGCTACAATTATGACATCATTCGAAACAAATAAATCATTGAATTTTTCTACCGGAATAGATGCAATCTTACTCTTTAAGTGTTGCCCAACGGTTTGTATACCTGCTTGATAGCCTGTTAAAGATTTTGAATGTACACCAATTTCTTTTAAAGCCATTGATAAGTAGGCGATCGATTGTTGTTCTCCAGTCGTTAACAGCATAGCTAATTCTTCTGGTTCTGGTTTTTCAGTTATTTTAGCGACGTTTGCTAACAATTTATCTGTCATATTGCCCATTGCAGATACGACCACAACTAGTTTTTCACCTGTTAAGCTCCGTTCTTTTAAATAATTTGCTATAGCACCGATTTTCTCAAAATCACTGACGCTAGAACCTCCGTATTTTAAAACGGCCATTTTTTTCTCCACTTTATTCACCACTTTTACAATTTGTTATTTTTGAAATAAGTTGCTTAAAGTACATAGAAGAGGAGAGCCAGATAAAAATAAAAACAAGTCGAGACTTCCCCCGACTTGTTTTAACGTTTGTTATTAAAAGGGAAGCACATCATGCATATACTCTGACAGTTTGTAAATTATTCATTTACAACCCAACAATTTATAATCTGTAAAATTATAAACCATTTCGGCAAACTCTCCTTTCCATATTTTAAAATTTACAGTTTCAAACAAAATATGTACTGATGTCATTTGCGCCTCATCCACAAAATATCTATTTAATTAGATTCTAATATAACAAAAATAGTTGTGCTTGTAAAACGTTAACTGATTAAGTACTCGGAAAGGTTGCTATTAAGATAAAAAAATCTCTATTTCAACGAATGGCGTTAAAACAGAGATTTTGTATATTCATTATGCGTTTGTTTTTTCGTATAACGTTTCACCAATATTGTTTAATCTTGCTTCCCATTCGGTTTCAGTTAATTTGTTTTCTGATACATAACGGTTACGAGGATGCTTACGGCATTCTACCGAACAACCACGTACATATTTGGCTTCGTTTTCTTCACTCGTGATGATTTGCTCGTTACAATCTGGATTTCCACAGTTTACATATCGATCACACGGCTCACCATCAAAGTGGTCTTTTCCAACAATAGTAGGGTTTACACGGTTAATCGGTACAGAAATTCTCTCATCAAAAACATACATGCTACCTTCCCAAAGTTCACCTTTAACTTCAGGGTCTTTTCCGTATGTATCGATTCCACCTTCAAGTTGTCCAACTTGTTTCGCAAGTCCTTCTCTTAGCATCCAGCCAGAGAACTTCTCACAACGTACACCACCTGTACAGTAAACGACAACTTTTTTGTCCATAAATTTCGCTTTATTTTCTTTTACCCATTCTGGTAAATCACGGAAATTACGAATTTCTGGACGAATTGCACCCTTGAAATGACCTAAGTCATACTCATAGTCATTACGAGTATCTAACACAATTGTATCCTCGTCTAGTAAGGCTTCTTTAAACTGAGTTGGTTTTAAATAGTCTCCAGTAATTTCTAGAGGATTTAAGTCATCTTCTAAGTTTAATGAAACTATTTCTTTGCGTACGCGAACATGCATTTTTTTATGTGCGTAATCTTCAACTTCATCCACTTTAAACCAGACATCTTCAAATCCTGGAATAGAGTGTAAGAACTCTTTATATTGCTCAGTTTGTTCAACTGTACCTGAGACTGTCCCGTTGATTCCTTCTGAACCAACTAAAACTCTTCCACGTAATCCGATTGAATTACAAAAATCTAAATGCTCATTTTTAAATGTTTCAGGTTCTTCGATTGTTTGGTATTTATAGTAAAGTAATACTCTATAATCCTTTGTCATTTTTTAAAATTCCTCCTTGTAGTTGCAAGCTACAAAAATATTTTTTATCTACCATATATTATAGTACGTTTTTCCCTTCGATACAAATCATTCCGTTATTTTTATACTGTTTACATCTTCTTGAAAGCGTATCACTTGTTCGAACGAGATTAGATTTATACAATAAATATGTAAAATAAATCTACTAGGAGGACATATAATGAATGAAGATCAAAAAGCAAAAGTATATGGTAGTTATAATAATCCTGAAGAAATAGCTGAAGCCATTAAGCAGTTGCGAGACGAAGGTTATTCAAGGGAACAAATTAGGGTGTACTCTAATACAGGTGAGCCGATGACTGCTGAAGAAGTTCGTGTAGATCTTACAGAAAACACCTCTAATCTTGAAGAACAGAGCAACACCGTTATTATCTCAGATACTAAGCGAAACGAGGACTTGGGTAAAGAACCTTCTTTCTGGGACCAAGTTAAAGACTTCTTTACTCCAGATAAATATGATTATGATGAGGAAGCTCAAAATGAACATTATCGAATAGAAAATGACATCTTATATCCTCACAGGGAAGAGTTAGCCCAAGGGCATCGTATCATAGTATTAGATAAAGCGAATGAAAACCAAACTAGAATAAATATCTAACTTTAAAAGAGGTGCTAAACTAGCACCTCTTTTTCGTA
>CAZUZA010000003.1:0-21035 GCA_964624875.1 uncultured Carnobacteriaceae bacterium
CAGGTATTGGCGCTATATTACCATTACTAGGTTGGAACTTAGGACAAGGTATGAACTTAGTCGAAGCGCTTAAAGCAGGAGGAGCAGGTTTTGTACTACTCATAATGTTCCTAGTAATTAACCTTTACGTTATTTTCGTAGATAATAAAGTTCTGAAAAATGACGGAATTGTTGGTTTTGCCTTATTGAACGTAGCCGGTGTATCCACATCAACACCAGCTGTTATCGGAGCGTTATACCCAGCACTAGCTGGTTCTTATGTCTCAGCAGCAACTTCACAAGTCTTACTTGTGTGTGTTGTGACTTCAATCCTAACGCCAATTCTGACACAATGGCAGTACAAACGTGTCTACGGAAAATTACCAGTAGATCAAATCGAAGTATAAAATACAAAAAATCCGTTCTCACTATGAGGACGGATTTTTCATATCTATTAGGAGTGGAATAGCCATGCAAACAAGGTGGAATGACGATATATGTATGCTGGAACGCGTTTTGTTTGCGAAATACCTTTGTGTATTTTATGATTCAGACGTAAAGAAAATACAGAAAGAGGAGTGGCGAAATGGCACTATTTAATAATATTGGAAGCTTGATGGGGATGCTTATGCAACCGAATCAAAATCAAGAGAGTAAACAACTAGCAGATCGTGCTGGAGTCGATACATCTGATTTTGCTAAGATTGCTTCAATTGGTTTACCATTATTACTCCAAGGGATCAATAAGAATAACCAAAGTTCATCTGGTTTAGAGTCGTTTAATCAAGCGTTAACGCAACACCAAACGCGTAATAGCTACGACAACTTAAATCAGTTTACTCAAAATGTCGATACAGAAGATGGCGATAAGATTGTCGGACATGTATTTAGTGGTCAAAAAGATAGTATAAGTTCTAGCTTAGCAGACCGTTTAGGTGTCAGTCCAGACACTGTAAAACGTACGTTAGCAGTATTAGCACCGATTGCGTTAAAATATTTAGCAGACAAAAAACGTGACAATAATTTAGATGCACAAGGTGTTCAACAAGAGACACAAAATATAACACGTGAAGCTGCACAACAAGTTCGATCCATAAATAGAGATGACCAAAAAGATTATGGTTTATTAGGTGGTTTACTAGGTTTTGGAGATGACAAGAAGCCAAATGAAGAAAAAGATCATGGTCTATTAGGGGATATCATGGACTTTTTCAAATAAGTTTAGAAACGGAACTTACTCATTTAACAATGGGTAAGTTTTTTATTTTTTTATATGGAAAATACGTTAGGTTTTATTTGCAACTTTAAGAAGTGTCAGGAGTTGTTGTGGGCAACTAAGTTGTAAGTAATGACTTTATTTGTATTTAGTATGAATTGAGATACTCCTTACAAAGAGTTAACATATTCTTAACGAGATGTTATTGCAGAACTTTGGCATTCATTTCATTCATTCGTTATACTTAAGACTGTGAGAAATTTCAATAAATGGAGGAATAAATTTGCGTTACTATGATCAACATTTACACACGTATTTTTCACCAGATTCTATCGAAGAATTTGAGAATTATTTAAAAAAATCTGACTTACCAGTCGTCACAACGGAGCATCTTGACTATTATAGCTCATTTCAAAATATGGACGATGTGATTCCAGACTACGAAGGTTATTCTAAAAAAATAAAGGAACTAAACAAGACATATGATAATCGTCTTTTAAAAGGAATCGAAGTCGGCTTTACTTATCCAGATCGTCATAAAATTGAAGAATTTATGACTGGTAAAGCATTTGATATTGTCCTATTAAGTATTCATCATAATGGGGAACATGGTTTCATGCACTTGAATCATGACATCAAAGAAATAAATGAACATTTAGAAGAATACTTTAGCTTAATGTTGCAAGGTATTCAGCATACACCCTATGCCAATGTGCTAGCTCATTTTGATTTTGGACTAAGAGGGTACGATAATGTGACAGTAGAAGAATTATCCCGATTCGAAGGAATCTTAACGAAAATCCTAAAAGCAATGATGGCAAATAACCAAGCATTAGAATTAAATACTAGAAGTATGTTCCGTTTTGGCAATGCCCATTTATATGACTATGTGATTGAACTTTATCGTAATTTAGGTGGCGAGATGTTTACCGTAAGTTCAGATGCACACGTCGCAGAAGATTATGAACTGCACTTTAAAGAAGCTTTTGAAATGCTGAAAAAACATGGTGTGGAAAAATTAGTTGTGTTTCAAAATAGAGAACCACATTTTGTAGATATGCCAACTGTGTAAGCCAATACCATCTAAAAAACCTCAATAATACACATGGAAAATCCCCATGTGTATTTTGTTTTGTGCGAATTCAAAATGTATTGGCGCCAAGATGAAGATAAAAAACATTCGTTCTTATTATGGATTAATGGTAATATGATAGATGAAAAAAGAATTTAAATGATTAAAGGAGAATGACTTTGCGATTTATCTCATGGAATATTGATTCATTAAATGCCGCTTTAACAAGTGACTCGAACCGAGCAGTTATGACGCGAGAAGTATTACATACAATTAAAGAGCAGAATCCAGACGTAGTGGCTATTCAAGAAACAAAATTACCAAGAACAGGTCCTACAAAAAAACATATGAGTATCCTCAATGAAGAAATGCCAGGTTATGAAATTGTATGGAATCTTTCAAAAGAACCTGCTCGAAAAAGTTATGCAGGGACAATGTTTCTATATAAAAATAATTTAGAGCCTGAAGTGACTTATCCAGAAATTGGTGCACCCGATACAATGGATGCCGAAGGACGAATCATTACGCTAGAATTTGAAGAGTTTTATCTAACACAAGTGTATACACCAAATGCAGGTAGTAAATTAGTGCGTTTAGCTGAAAGACAAATCTGGGATGAGAAGTATCGTGAATATGTCCAGACATTAGACGAGAAGAAAGTCGTAATTGCTACAGGAGATTTTAACGTTGCCCATCATGAAATTGACTTAGCGAATCCAGATAGAAACCATTTTTCAGCAGGCTTCACCGATGAAGAGCGTGCAGGGTTCACAAAGTTACTAGATGCTGGCTTCACAGATACATTCCGTTATATTCATGGCGATGTTGAAGGAGTTTACAGTTGGTGGAATCAACGAGCAGTTACAAGTAAAGTAAATAATTCTGGCTGGAGAATTGACTACTTCTTAATTAGCGATCGTGCAGCCAATAAAGTTTTAAAATCTGAAATGATAGACTCTGGTCCTAGACAAGATCATACTCCTTTACTACTTGAGATTGACTGGACATAAGTGTCTTAATACAGTAAATAAAGTTTTGAAAAATATATTTGGGAGAATTGTTTAACGTGATTCGTTAAATAAAGTGGATGAAAATCCGTTTGGGAGGAATTGAATTGAGAACAGAAGAAGAAGTGCTGAATTTGGTCCTTAATTTTGCCAATAAAGATGAGCGTATCCGTGTCGTTGGAATGGAAGGATCTAGAATAAATGCCAACGTCAAAAAAGATATGTTCCAAGACTATGATATTACATATATCGTAACGGACATGGAAGCTTTCACAAAAGAAGAGGAATGGCTTGATGTCTTTGGGAATCGCATTTTTATGCAAAAACCCGAAGCAATGCAGTTGTTTTATCCACAATTTGGGAATTGGTTTTCTTATTTAATGCTCTTTGATGATGGCGTAAAAATTGATTTAACCATCGTTCCTATTGAAGAACTTGATTTATATTTAACAAGTGATAGTTTAATACAAGTGCTCTTAGATAAAGATCAGTTGGTGATTAATCCACCTCTACAGAATGAAGAGTATCATTATGTAACTCGACCAAGCTATGTCGAATTTGATGATTGTTGTAATGAGTTTTGGTGGGTTTCAACTTATGTCGTTAAAGGTATTTGTCGTGAGCAATTTATTAATGCTGCAGGCTTTATTCATCGTATTCTACGACGTGAATTGTTGCGTATGTTGTCGTGGAAAATTAGTGTTGAAGCAGGTTCACCGGTCAATTTAGGCTTCCATTATAGGTATTTAGAAGAACACGTAAGCCCAGAGATATGGAATCGCCTTGTGGCTACTTATAATTTAGAAAATTACGATAAACTATGGAATTCATTATTTGAGTGCCAGCAGCTCTTTAGAGAAGTTTCAAAAGAAGTAGCGGATGAACTTGGATTTGTTTATCCAGATTACGACGAAAACATTACGGCGTATATTAAAGATATTTACGAAACGCAAGTAGAGCAATTATAAACGTCATAGAGAAAGAGGGCTTTTATGTTATTTATTTGTTACTCAAATTGTTCGACGTGCAAGGGCATTGAAAAATCGATGCTGGAAAAGGGTTTATCTTTTGAAAAAAGAGATATTAAAGAAAATAATCCAACGGTAGCTGAAATTGAAAAATGGCATGCAGCTTCTAATTTAGAACTGAAAAAGTTTTTTAATACGAGTGGACTTGTTTATCGAGAATTAAATTTAAAAGATACGTTAGCAGATATGTCTGAAGAAGAACAATATCAATTATTAAGTACGAATGGTATGCTGGTTAAGCGACCAATTTTGATATTCGATTCAGAAGAAGTATTGGTTGGTCCTATGGTGAAAAACTATCTAGCGACCTTGTAGAAAAGAGGACAAAATGGACGGAAATAAAAGAGGAAACATAAAAATAGGCCAGACGGTTGAAGTGGTTCAAAAGAAAGATCAACGATCAGGTGCGTTAACTGAAGGTATTATCACAAGAATCTTAACCAATTCACCAACGCATCCACATGGCATTAAAGTCATGCTTGAAGGTGGCATTGTTGGCCGAATAAAAAATATTATAGAATAAACAAAAGCGACTCCTTCAAAAGGGGTCGCTATTGTTATTGGTCTGAAGGCAGCTTGAGAGTCAACAAATTAGAAAGTTGTCTTATAAAAAATGTTTTTCAACAGCTTTTTTGAAATCATCTAGCTCGATTTTTTCAATAAAAGCATCTTCTGCTACAAAGACAGTAGGAATACGTTCTACTCCAACAGCTTTCACTTCTTTTGTCACGTCATGCGCTTGCTGACGATTTGCATCTTGCAATTTTAAACCGAGTTCTTTAGCGACATGTGGAATATCCGATAATCGTTTCATACCCCAATCATCTTGTGTTTCAAATAAGTTTTCAATGACTTCATAAGTTTCATCAGGCGTTGTATAATCTAAATACTGATTCATAACATTTCCTAATTCCAGATAAATCGTTTGCTTATCAAAATGTTTCAAGATTCGTTGGACCGTCCCGTTTTTAACATATTCATTTAAAAACGGCGCCACATATTCTTCGTAGTTTCTAGAATCCGGACAGCGTAAGTTAATATACTCCACAATCTTTAAGGGCGCATCATCTGAACCGATTTTAAGACTATGGTCTAGTGTCATTTCTGCGAAATTGAATTCCATAAAATCACCTTTCTACTTCTTCATTTCTTATAGTATACTTGAATTATTCTAAAATTATAAATTATAGCATTCTATAAAATAAGGCTTATTAAAGATTAAGGGATGAGTAGATGGAGAACGCAGAAAAAAATTCTAGAAAATTACAGACGATACCAAGCCTTCAAAAAGATTTATCTGAACTCGGCGTCAAAGAGAATGCTGTTATTTTAGTGCATTCTTCGTTATCAAAAATTGGCTGGGTGAATGGAGGAGCAGTGGGCTTAATCGATGCCTTAATCAACACCGTCACAGCCAGTGGTACAATCGTGATGCCAACCCAAAGCGCCGATTGGAGTGAGCCAAGTCATTGGCAAGCTCCTCCAGTGCCAGAAGAGTGGTGGACAGAAATTAGAGCAACCATGCCTCCTTATAATAGCGTACATACCCCGACTCGAGGAATGGGTGTCATTCCGGAAGTTTTTCGCAAGTATGAAGGCGTACAAAGGAGTGCACATCCAGCCGTGTCATTTGCAGCATATGGTAAATACCAAGATGAGATCCTAAATGATCAGAGTCTGGATTTTGGCCTCGGAGAACAGTCACCTTTAGCGAGACTATACGATTTAGATGCACAAATTTTATTCGTAGGCACGACTTATGAAACCAATACCGCTTTTCATTTAGGCGAAATGAGAGCAAAGACCGGGAAAGTGATTATAGAAGGTGCGCGTATTTTAGAAGACGGGCAATCGGTTTGGAAAGAATATGAAACAATCGATTTTGAAGATGGTAACTTTGAACAAATGGGCGTACAATTTGAAAAAGAATTTCTGGTTCGTCAAGATCAGATAGGACAAGCCAATAGCAAACTGTTTTCACTTCGCGATGCGGTTGATTTTGCAAAAGCTTATTATGAAAATCAGGATACATGAAATAAAGAAAGATTCACGTTACAATAACTTTTGAGCTTTAATTAAGGATGTGAATGAATTGACAGATAAAAATGTAACGGAAATGAAACTAAAAGAGAATAATTTTATGACGTTAGAACCTTTAGGCTTATCGGACGGTTTTGTGTGTGATGTAGAGACGGGAATTTGTGGTCCAGCAGACAAAATGGAAATGAAGAAAGAACAAAAAGAGGAGAAATAAAATGCAAATAACAATTTGGTCAGATTTTGTGTGTCCCTTCTGTTTTATAGGTGCGAAACATTTAGAAAAAGCACTAGAAACATTTGAGCATGCAGATGAAGTAGAAATTGAATACAAAAGTTACCAATTAGAACCAGGTGCTAAATACACACCAGGTCAAACGTATCAAGAAGCAATGATGGAACGAAAAGGGATTAGTGCAGCTCAGGTGGATCAAATGACGAGCCAAGTTTCAGAAATGGCTGTGAATGCTGGATTGAACTATAACTTTGACGATATGAAATTAACAGATACTTTCCCAGCTCATCGTGTTTTTCAATATGCGAAAGAAGAGGGGAAAGGCATTGAATTTTTCAACAAACTATACGAAGCCTTTTTCTTAAATGGTGAATTAATTAGTGATGACGCTGTATTATCTCGTATCGGTTCAGAAATTGATTTAGATGCGAGTCGTGTGGATGAAATTTTAGCGGATGAAAAAATTTATGACAAAGAAGTTGTAAATGATATATTTGAAGCCCAACAAGTCGGTGTCCAGGGCGTCCCATTCTTCGTCTTTAACAACAAATATGGTGTGTCTGGTGCGCAACCAGTCGAAACCTTTGAACAAGTCTTAACGCAGGTTTATGACGAATTTGCAGGGAATGCGGAAGCAGAATAACCTTAAGGCTCTCTTTTTCTAGATGAAGAAGAGAGCTTTTTTGAAATTGATAATCCATTTTGAATTGAGAGCGAAAATTGTGCAAATAAATAGGATTCAAACTTTATAAAAGATATACTTTATAAAAAGGGGGAATAAACATGGAATATTATACATTGTCAGATGGTTTCAAGATTCCGAAAGTCGGCTTTGGGACAGATAAGTTAAAAGGTAAGACAGGCGCTCGCATTATCGAGATGGCCTTAAACAATGGGTATCGTTTATTGGATTCAGCTGTTCGTTATGAAAACGAGGGGACAGTCGGCCACGCAATTCGCCAAAGTGGTGTGCCACGATCAGAAATTACTTTTACATCTAAGCTACCAGAGAAAGATCATTCATACGACCAAGCAGTCGAAACGATTCAAGAGTCAGTCATGACATCTGGTTTGGAATACATTGATTTATATTTAATTCATTGGCCAAACCCAGAAGAAGATAAGTACGTCGAAGCATGGCAAGCTCTAATTGATGCACAAAACGCAGGCTTAGTTCGCTCGATTGGCGTAAGTAATTTCACAGAAGAGCACATTGATCGCCTTGAAAAAGAAACAGGTGTCCTGCCCGTCATCAATCAAATTCAACTCCATCCATATTTAAATCAAAAAGAATGGCACGAATATAATCAGTCCAAGCAAATTATTACGCAAGCTTGGAGTCCAATAGGTCGTGAAATTAGTCCATTAGAAGACGAAGCGATTGTTGAAATTGCCAATAAATATGGTAAATCAACAGCCCAAATTATTCTACGTTGGGAAACACTATTAGGAATTTTACCTATACCGATGTCCACAAATGCGAGCCGACAAGCAGATAATTTAAACCTATTTGGTTTTGAACTAACTACAGATGAAATGTCGGTCATGAATTCCCTCGGCAACAAATAAAATATCTGTTGCACACAGAAAAATTTGGAATTACAATCGCGATATTTTTCGAAAAATATTTTATACACACAAAAGCCTCTATGTAACAACTCTTACTGAAAGAACATTCAAAAAAGGAAGTTTTAGTTGAAATTATATGGCATTCAGTATATTATAATGATAGCGATGCCAATAAAGAGAGGACGTTTTTTATTTATATATTAACGAAAGCGTTTGCTTTTGGTGTAACCCTTTTATATGGTAATTATTTTCGATAATAAATAAGGCAATAATTTTTTAAAATTATTTTTAGAACAGGAGAAGATTTAATGACAACAGTTAATTTAAACAGCCTATACAAGCGCTATGACAACGCAGAAGATTATTCTGTAAAGGACTTTGACTTGCATATTGAAGACCATGAATTTATCGTTTTCGTAGGTCCATCAGGTTGTGGGAAAACAACAACACTACGTATGATTGCAGGTTTAGAAGAAATCACGGAAGGTGAATTATACATTGATGACGAAATGGTAAACGATGTAGCACCTAAAGACCGTGACATTGCAATGGTTTTCCAAAACTACGCACTATATCCACATATGTCAGTTTATGACAACATGGCATTTGGATTAAAACTACGTAAAATGCCTAAAGATGAAATTAGAAAACGTGTTGAGAATGCAGCAGAATTATTAGGTCTAACTGAGTTACTAGAGCGTAAACCAGCAGCATTATCTGGTGGACAAAGACAACGTGTGGCTTTAGGTCGTGCGGTTGTACGTAGTCCTAAAGTTTTCTTAATGGATGAGCCTTTATCCAACTTAGATGCAAAATTACGTGTAAAAATGAGAACTGAGATTGCTAAATTACACAATAGTTTAGATGCAACTACTATTTACGTAACGCATGATCAGACAGAAGCAATGACACTTGCTGACCGTATCGTTATCATGGATCAAGGTGTAATCCAACAAGTGGGTTCGCCATTTGATGTATATAACACACCTAATAACGCATTCGTAGCGAGCTTCATCGGCTCACCAGCGATGAACTTATTAAATGTGACTTACAGAAACG
Organism: uncultured Carnobacteriaceae bacterium; assembly: GCA_964624875.1. GTDB lineage: Bacteria > Bacillota > Bacilli > Lactobacillales > Carnobacteriaceae_A > Atopostipes. The sequence goes on from CAZUZA010000003.1 coordinate 9,203, forward strand.
GTCGCGTAACCGATGGAAAAGGTATCGACTTAGTGGTAAGCGAACCTGACCGTAAAGTATTAGATGCTGGTGGATATGACGGAAAAGAACTTATTTTTGGAATTCGTCCAGAAGATATTCATACAGAGCAAATCGCTTTAGATGTATCACCAGAAACTGTTATGCATCCACTAATTACAGTAGCTGAGTTAACAGGTGCAGAATCCATTCTATACCTAGACTTCGGTGGTACTGAATTGGTTGGTGTTGTAGATGCGAGAGACTATCATGAAGCAGGGGAAACAATTGATGTAGCCTTCAACATGAACAAAGCGCACTTCTTCGATGGTGAAACAGAAAATGTAATCACTAAAAAATCAGCAGAAGCTGTAGAAGCTGCAACAATCAAATAATAAAATAAATTTAAAAAATATTTGTGATGGTGTTGATGAAGTCAAATTCGTCAACGCCATTTTTTTGAACGTATAACATTAAAAGGAGATTTATAAATGAAAAAAGTACATATTATATCTCACAGCCACTGGGATAGAGAGTGGTATTTATCGTTTGAAAGACATCGTATGCTACTTGTTGAGCTAATCGATGACGTCTTGGAATTATTTGAAAACGATCCAGACTTTAAATATTTTCACTTAGATGGACAAACCATTCTTTTAGACGATTATTTAGAAATAAAGCCAGATAAAAAGCCCCTTTTAGAAAAATATATCCAAAATGGACAAATGCAAATAGGTCCGTTCTATATTTTACAAGATGCTTATTTAACCAGTAGTGAGTCAAATGTACGAAATATGTTAATTGGTCATCAAGAAAGTACAAAATGGGGCAATAAAGTAGAAGTTGGCTATTACCCCGATACATTTGGAAATGTAGGGCAGACACCACAATTAATGAAACAGTTAGGCTTTACCACAGCAGCATTTGGTCGTGGTGTAAAACCAACAGGATTCGCAAACCAATCCAATGAAAAAGTAAATTATGAGTCAAGCTTTTCTGAAATGCATTGGGAAGGTGCAGACGGCTCAAATATATTAGGCTTACTCTTTGCAAATTGGTACAGTAACGGAAATGAAATTCCAGCGGAAAAAGAAGCAGCAATGAAGTATTGGGATAAAAAACTATCCGAAGCCGAACAATTTGCATCAACAAATCAGTTATTATTCTTAAACGGTGTTGATCATCAACCCGTTCAAAAAGATGTAACAAAAGCGATTAAACTAGCCAATGAACTTTATCCCAATTATGAATTTGTGCATTCAAATTTCACAGATTATTTAAATGATTTACACCAAGGATTGCCAGAAGATCTCGATACGGTCGAAGGGGAACTGACTTCTCAAAAAACAGAAGGTTGGTATACACTAACAAACACCGCTTCGGCGCGCACGTATTTAAAACAAGAAAACCATGAAACGTCCGTCTTGCTCGAACAAATTGCCGAGCCACTAGCGACAATGGCAGCTGAAGTTACTGGCAAATATCCACACGAAGAACTAGAGTATGCTTGGAAAACATATATGCAAAACCATCCACATGACAGTATCTGTGGTTGTAGTATTGACGAAGTTCACGCTGAAATGATGACACGCTTCCAGAAAGCCAAAAATGTCGGTCAATACATCGTTGACGAAGCATTAGCAGACTTAACAGAACATATGGACACAAACCTGACAGAGAATCAAGAAGCCGTACCATTCGTCGTATTTAACACAGCAGGCGCAGAAAAGAGTGGTGTCGCGACAGTCGAATTTTTCGTAGATAATATCTTATTTGACGAAGAATTGCCCCCATCCAGTTTTGACAAGGTGCAAAATCAAGCGACAAAAGCGTATACCGTTATAAATAGCACAGGCACAAAAGTTGACGCTGTTATCACAGACGAAGGCGCGCAGTTTATTTATGACCTCCCAAAAGATGGTTTCCGCGTCCCACAAATTGCACGAAAACTAATCATTGAAGTCGCCGTCGAAGCTCTACCATCCTTCGCATGGGAAACCTTTTACCTATTAGTAGAAGCCGAAGATCAAGACCTTCCCGGTGAAACGTTCGTGAGTGATGATTTGACATTAGTAAACGATTGGTTGTCGGTAGAAATTGACGAAGATGGTACAGTGACTGTCACGGATCTTGAAACCGATAAAACGTATTCCGATTTATTAGTTTTTGAAGACGTTGGTGATATTGGAAATGAATATGTCTTTAAACAACCAAATAATGAAACACCAATTTATTCACGAAACAAATTAGTTGAAGCAAAAGTATCTGCTGAAAATAGTCTATATAAAGAATTGACTTTGATTCATGAAATAGACATTCCAGTCAGTGCCGATGAACAACTCGATTACGAGCAAAAAGCGGTCATTGAATTCCGCAATCGTAAAGCACAGCGAGTGGCAGAAACAAAACCTTTACGTATTGAAACAAAAGTTACGCTAGAAAAAGAGAGTAAACACCTTTCCTTCTCAACGACATTAACAAATGACATGAAGGATCATCGTTTACGTGTCTTATTCCCAACGTCATTACAAGCGAATGTTCACTACGCCGACAGTATTTTCGAAACAGTTGAGCGTCCAAATAAAGTCAGCAAAGAATGGACAAATCCTACCAATCCACAAAGAACACACCGTTTTATTAACCTGCATGACGATAAAAATGGCATGATCTTAGCGCCGGAAGGTTTAAATGAATACGAAGTAGTGGAAGAGGATAACCAGCAAACAATTGCGATAACCTTGTTACGTGCTGTTGGCGAAATGGGGGATTGGGGTTATTTCCCAACACCAGAAGCGCAATGTTTAGACACGTATACGTTTAACTATGCCCTTAGTTTTCATGGTAGTGAAGACCGAAATACGAAGTTAAAGGAAGCTACACAAATTACGATACCTTTCAGTACAACACAAACAACACAACATGAAGGAACCTTACAAGCGAAAGCACAATTTTTAGATGTTCAAGGTGAAAATATCCTTGTGACCGCATTAAAAAGAAATAAAGAAACAAATGAACCCGTCACACGTTTCTACAATTTCACACCTGATGTGACGGAAGTTCATTTTAAAATGGAAAATTATCAACCAATTGTATCGAATATATTGGAAGAAAAGCTCGATTCTAGCTATGATATAAAAGAGGTTAAACCTTTTGAGATAAAAACATATCTTTGGAAAGCAGACCATTCTGTTTCAAAATAGATAATATAAAGGGGTAAAAGCATGTCAAAAGAACAGTTAAGATTACTTATCAACGGCTCAGATATTAGAGGAATCGCTATTCCGACAGATGAATATGAAGCGAATTTAACAGAAGTTGAAGTGAAGCAAATTGCGACAGGATTTTTACAATTACTAACAGAACAAGTCAAGAAAGATGCAAAATCATTAAGAATTGCGATTGGCTATGATAGCCGCCTTACAGGACAACCGATTAACAATTATTTAACGGAAGTTTTTGTGGGCGCAGGTGTAACCGTCTTGAATTCTGGTTTAGCTACAACACCCGCATTGTATATGGCTACTCAATTTTCTGAAATCGATGCAGATGCTGGTATTATGATTACCGCAAGTCATTTACCATATTTTTATAACGGCTTAAAGTTCTTCACAAAAGATGGTGGAGCTGAGCACGAGGATATGGAAAAAATTGTGGATTATTCAGACCGAGAAGTTGAAGCCCCAGCGACGGGTACAATTGAAGACATTCCATTAATTGATTTGTATGCGAAAGATTTAGTGGAGAAAATTCAAAAGCAGACAGGCTTAGACTTGCCTCTTAAAGACATGCATATTGTATTAGATGCAGGAAATGGGGCAGGGGGCTTTTTTGCTGAAAAAGTGCTAGACGAATTAGGAGCGGATACATCTGGAAGTCAATTTTTAGACCCGGACGGCACGTTCCCGAATCACATTCCGAACCCAGATAATAAAGAAGCGATGGCAAGTATCCAAGAAGCTGTGCTGGCTAATAAGGCTGACTTAGGAATTATTTTTGACACAGACGTCGACCGTGCAGCTGTTGTCGACAATAAAGGGGAAGCGATCAATCGAAATAACCTAATTGCTGTCTTAGCCCATATTGTTTTACAAGAAGAAGCCGGCGCAACGATTGTAACAAACTCGCCCACGACAACACATTTAAAAACATTTATTGAAGACTTAGGTGGAAAACAATATCGTTATATATCAGGCTACCGTAATGTCATCAATAAAGCGATTGACTTAAATAATGAAGGTGTATCAACTCCATTAGCGATTGAAACGAGTGGACATGCAGCCTTTAGAGAAAATTTCTTTCTAGACGATGGCGCTTATGTCGTCGCTAAAATTTTAATGTTCTTGCCAGAGTTGCGTCAAGAAGACAAACAACTTGGTGATTTAATTGCTGATTTAAAACAACCGGTGGAAGCACAAGAAGTACGCTTTAAAATAAATATAGAAGACTATCAAGAGTATGGACAAGAAGTTATCGAAGATATGGCCGAATTTGTCGAAGTAACAGATGGTTTTGAAGTCGATCCGGATAATACAGAAGGAATTCGCGTCAATGTAGCGGAACCATTTGGAACAGGCTGGTACTTATTACGCATGAGTTTACATGAACCGTTATTAGTTTTACAAGTCGAAAATGATGTCGAAGATTGCAACCATTCGGTCTTTAATCATTTAGAAGCATTTTTCAAAGCTTATGACAAACTAGATTTAGACAAATTATATACCGTTATTGATATATGATGGATAACCAAAAACACCCATAGAAGCTGTTTTCACTGAGCTTCGAAGGGTGTTTTTCAATTTATTAATTTGGAATCATTTTACCAGGGTTCGTTGGCTTTTCTTGTCTTTCAGCCATTTTCATATCATCACGGTAACCCCAAACATAAGTTAAACTAAACGATACGGCTAAAGTGATAAGCGTTATAGCGACAGCATACCAAAAGTTCGCATTTACACCATTTACCGGATCGATGTATGAAGGTAGACCTACTCTTTCTTAAATATATTTTGAAAATTAATCTAAACTCCAATCAATCTCTGGCCCTTTTGGAACAACGCCATTTGGATTAATCGTGTCATGACTTCTGTAGTAATGTTCTTTAATGTGGTCAAAATGAACCGTCTCCTTAACACCTGGCCAGTTATACAACTCACGTGTGTAACGCCATAAGTTTGGATAGTCCATAATTTGACGAATGTTACATTTGAAATGACCAAAATAAACTGGGTCAAAACGAACAAGTGTCGTAAATAAACGCCAGTCGGCTTCTGTAATTTGATCGCCCACTAAATACTCTTTTTCTTCTAAGCGTTCTTCAATTGTATCTAACGCATCAAACAATTTAGTGACTTCTTCTTCGTAAACTTCTTGCTTTGTCGCAAAACCAGCTTTGTAGACACCATTGTTAATGTTGTCATAGACAAAGTCGTTGATTTCATCGATTTCATCTTTTAGTTCTGCTGGATAAAAATCGTAATCATTACTCGTTAAGCCTTCGAATGCCGAGTTCAACATACGCATAATTTCTGAAGATTCGTTTGAGACAATCGTATCAGTCTTTTTGTCATATAAAACAGGTACCGTCACACGTCCAGAATAGTCTGAATCAACATGCGTATAAATTTGATGCATATAATCCGCACCAATAATTGGGTCTTGCACAACACCAGGCCCATCTTCGAATGTCCAGCCATTTTCAGCCATCAGAGGGTTTACAGAAGATACAGAGATAATGTCTCCTAAACCTTTTAAACTGCGCATAATGAGCGTACGACTCGCCCACGGACAAGCATAGGATACATATAGATGGTACCGATTTGGTTCAGCCTTATAACCACCTTCGCCTGTTGGTCCTGGGCTACCATCCTTTGTAATCCAATTTCTAAACTGAGAGTCGGAACGAATAAAACGTCCTCCAGATTTCTTCGTGTCATACCATTGATCGTGCCACTTGCCGTCAACTAATAATCCCATAAAATCGCCCTTTCTTGTTATAACTTACCTTAATTATAGTTGTGAAAACCATTTGTATCAACTTATTGCCTCGTTATATTCTTTGTCGCCTCACGAATACTATGGGAACTCATTTTATCCGGTTTTTATTTTTGTGAAATGTTTGAATCAATTCCTTTGTCTGCATATAATCACCTAGTTAAAGTATAGCAGAAGTTAAGGAAATTTAACGCATTAGTGTATACTAAATGAGATAAAGACTGAAGGGGAGAGTAGAAAAATGGACTATGTAAAGTTAGGCAACACCGGTTTAGACGTATCAAAAATATGTATTGGTGGGATGAGTTTTGGTGACCCGGATATTTGGATGCATAATTGGGTATTAAACGAAGACGAATCTCGTGTAATTATTAAGAAAGCGATCGACTTAGGCATTAACTTTTTCGATACGGCCAATATATATGGCTTAGGAGCGAGTGAAGAAATACTAGGGCGTGCTTTAAGAGATTATGGAAAACGAGACGAATTAGTCATTGCGACCAAAGTAGCTGGAACAATGCATGAGGGGCCAAATGGAAAAGGTTTATCCAGAAAACATATTATGCACCAAGTGGAAGAAAGTTTGAAACGTTTAGGAACGGATTATATTGATGTTTTATACATCCATAAATGGGATTATGATACACCCATTGAAGAAACAATGGCAGCTTTAAATGATTTAGTTCGGTCTGGTAAAGTTCATTATTTAGGCGCTTCAAGTATGCATACATGGCAATTTCAAAAAGCCCAACATGTCGCTGAGAAAAATGGCTGGACTAAATTTGTTGTAATGCAAAATCATTATAGTTTGGTTTATCGAGAAGATGAACGTGAACTCATTGATTATTGTAGGGAGACAGGTGTAGCGCTTGTTCCTTATGCGCCGTTAGCAGCAGGACGCCTAGCGCGCGAATGGGATGCCGATACCAAACGCTCCCAAGAAGACAAAAGTGCACGGAATAAATATGACCAAACTGAAGAAGCCGATCGTAAAATAGTAGAAGAAGTCGGTAAGGTCGCTGAAAAGCATGGTGCTACTAGAGCCCAAATTGCCATTGCGTGGTTATGGGAGAAAGGTGTGGTTGCACCAATTGTTGGTATTACAAAAGAAAAGTATTTAAATGATTTTATGGGTGCATTAGAGATATCACTAGATGCAGAAGATATTGAAGCACTTGAAAAACATTACACACCACATCCAATTGTTGGCCATAAATAGAAACAAAAAACGCTCCTGAACGTGATGTTCAAGAGCGTTTTTTAAAGGTTGATAATTAGTTTGCAACAATAGTATGTTTTAATCCAGCAGGGTCAACGACTGTAATCGTACCGTCTGCTTTTACATAATCGTAGTCACGTGCGTTTAATTCTTTTTCAATTAAAGCAATATCTTCTTCTGAACCTGTCCAACGTGTGAAGTCCATTCCTGGTGTGCCTTCTTCTGGATGTGTTAAGTCGCCACGTTTCCAAACGTTTGCACCTAAGTGGTGATGGTAGTCGCCACTTGCTAAGAATAAAGCAGCTGGTCCAAATTTATATTTTAAACCTAAGCCTAAAACTTCATTATAGAAATCTAAAGAAGAATCTAACTTGTCCACATGTAAGTGAACGTGGCCCATAATTGTGCCATTCGGTAATTTATCAAATGAAGTACTTGCTGCTGCTAAAGCTGCGTCAGCGTCCATAGGCTCTGTTACTCCAGCAATTGATCCATCTTCTAAAATATCCCATTCCGATTCATCTTTATCCCAGTAAATTTCAATACCGTTTCCTTCAGGGTCATCTAAATAAATCGCATTACTGTATCCGTGGTCACTTGCACCTGTTAAGCGAACTTGTGAAACAATAAGGTGGCGTAAAATTGTCCCTAAATCTTCATAAGTTGGTAGTAAAAATGCTAAGTGATAAAGACCTGTCGTCTCTTCCAAGCGTGGTTTATCTGTTTGTTCAATTTCTAATAAAACTTTTCCGTCAGGTGTTCCTAACCAATAATATAAATCAGCTTTTTCATTTAATAAAGTTAAACCAATCGCTGTTTGGTAAAATTCAGCTAAAGCTGAACTGTTATTTGCATTTAATTTAACACTGTCTGTAATGATGTTTGTTGTACCTTGAGTAATGTTTGACATAATCAAGCTCCTTTTTGTTTGAATTCGAAGTAATAATATCACGAATTCAAGAGACTTGCAATAGAAATTATTCAATTTCACTACATTAACTTCTTCATCCCTAAGTCATTCGTAATCCCAATAAATAAATCGCCTTTTCGAATAATATAATCCGGACCAAATTCGATTGAAAAGTCATTTGAATGTTCATGTTGGAGCGCAATAATATTCACATCAAAGTTTTTACGAAAATCAATTTGTTCGATTTTTTTCCCCACCCAATGTTCTCTATGGGGAAATTCAATAATATTGTAATGACTATCCAATTTCATTAATTCATGGACGGTTGGATTCGCGAGCATCATCGCTGTTTGATAACCCATGGCTACTTCGGGAAGAATGACACGTGTTGCTCCTACTTTTTTCAGTACTTCTTGGTATTCGATATTTTTGGTTTTAACTGTAATTTTAGGCACATGCCATTTTTTGTAAATTGAGAATCGCTAAAATAGTATCTTCTAATTTGCGAGCAGAGGCGATGACGACTTCGTCACATTCGCCAAAACCGGCTTCTTTTAATTGCTCCAATTTTGTAAAGTCACCTTGAACGCCTAAGGCAATTTCGTCAATGACTTCTTCTAAATGCTCCATATTTTTATCCATTGCGATGACATCGACATTGTTTTGAGCGAGTGTTCGGGCGACAGAAGAGCCAAATAGCCCTAGACCTAAAATGCCGATTGTTGTTTTTGATGATTGTTTCATTTTCTTTTCTCCTTAAGTAAATCATACCTAGTTGTCTTAGCCAACGAGTAGATTCATTTCAACGTAATTAATGCGTGACTCATGCTTGTTTCCTGCTAGCGACCATAAGAAAGTCATTATTCCAACGCGACCTATAAGCATCAGTAGGATTAATACAAGTTTTCCGATAATCGTTAAATCAGGCGTCAGCCCCATCGTCAAGCCGACGGTGCTTATACAAGAGAATACTTCGATTAAAATATATTCGACACCAAAGCCAGCTGGAATAGTTTCGGTTACCAACAATATAAAAGTAGCTAAAACAGCGATCATAATCCCACTGCTAAAAATAAAAAACGAACGACGAACGGTTTCAAGTGAAATCGAGCGATTTAATAATCGAGTAGGCTGTAAATTGATGGATCGATACATCACCACAAGGATGACTACTAATGTTGTTACTTTAATACCACCACCAGTTGAGCCAGAAGAGGCGCCAATAAACATGAGAACGTTGGTCAAAAACAAGCTCCCCGGACTAAGAGTGGCGTAATCAATATTGACATAACCTGCCGTACGTGGCGTCACGGATAAGAAAAAGTAATTGGCTAATTTCTCACCAAAAGAGAGGTGGCTAAATGTACCGTTTCTACTTTCCATAAATCCAAAGAGAATAGTCCCGATGATCCATAATGAAATGGTAGCCGTCAGAACAATCTTCGAATAGTTTCTAAGTTGACGTGTTTTGCGAAAATTTAATAAATCTTCCCATACGATAAACCCTAAGCCACCAGCCATTATTAAAGCTGCAATCACAAATAGCATATACGGATTATCATTGTACTGAATTAAGCTATCCCCAATAATATCAAAGCCTGCATTACAAAAGGCTGAAATACTATGGAAGAAGGAAAAGTAGACCCCTTTAGCGAGGCCGTAATCCGGTATAAATACAAAGCTTAATAAAATAGCACCCAGCAATTGGATGGATAAAGCAATCCGAATAATCGACCAAACTTTTTGTGGGATAGAATCGCCACCACTCAAAGAAAGAGATTCAGTTACAGCTTGTCGTTGTTTTAAATTTGGACGGTGCCCAACTAAATAGTAATAAAATAAAATCCAAATCGTCATAAAACCAAGGCCACCGATTTCAATTAAGGTGATAATAATTGTCTTTCCTAAGTAGTTCCAATGAGCTGCTGTATTCAAAGTTACTTGACCCGTTACGGCTGTCGCGGATGTGGCCGTAAAGAGGGCATCGATAAAAGACGTCCACTCACCACTCGCGGATGAAAATGGTAAGGCTAGCAATATCCCACCAAATAAGATGAGAGAAGCATAAGCTAAGATAATGATTTGTGGAATCGACATATTTTGTAATTTTTTTGACATAAGTACACCTTGTTTCTTAATTTTTAAAAGTTTGCATCCTGTAACTGTAATATACTCCTAAATCAATGATAAGTCAGTTCATATGTTACATTTTTGATTAGACTAAAATAGTCCTTTATGACGAAATTGTCAATCCTTATTTATCCGGTTCTGTAAAAATATTAAAAATGGCTTATGATAATTTAAAGAGGTCCCAAGTGACATTAATAAAAAATTGCATAAAAAAACAGCTAGTTGCTTAGAGTGAATCTAAACGACTAGCTGTTAAATTATTTTACTAACCTCTAAGTAATTTTTTCTTACCAGCGTCTGTTGTGACACCAATAAAAATATCGCCTTCTGTGATGGTATAAGTCGGGCGAAACTCAATCGTGAATTGATTTGTTTTTGCAGGTTGTACAGCAATAATGTTGGTATCGTACTTGTTACGGAAATCAATTTCCATAATGTTTTTGCCAATCCATTTTGGATTATTCGGGAATTCTATAATGTTGTAACGGCTATCTAAAGCCATTAATTCATGAACAATTGGGTTAGCCATTGTATTACCGACCTGAACACCCATTTCAACTTCCGGTAAGATGACACGTGTAGCGCCTACTTTTAAGAGGACTTCACGATACTCATCATTTTTTGTTTTGACCGTTATTTTATTGATATTCATTTTTTGTAAGTTTAAAATCGCTAAAATCGCATTTTCTAGTTTTTCAGCTGACGCCACAATAACCTCGTCACACTCACCAAAACCAGCTTCTAACAATTGCTCAATTTTGGTGAAATCACCTTGAACGGCGACGGCCACTTCATCTACGACTTCTTCAACATGATCCATATTTATATCCATCGCAATGACATCGACTGCACTTTGAGCGAGTGTGCGGGCTACAGAAGTGCCAAAGAGTCCAAGACCTAAAACGCCAATGGTAGTGTTTTTCATAAGATTTCCTCCTGAATAATTAAAAAGTTAGCCAACAAGTAAAGTGGTTTCTGGATAGTTCAGTCTGCTTTCTTTGTGATCTCCAATAATCGACCATAGGAAAGTCAACACTCCGACACGACCGATGAGCATGAGAACAATAACAATGACTCGACCAGCTGTAGATAAATGAGGCGTTAATCCCATCGACAGTCCAACGGCTCCTAAGGCAGAGATTACTTCCGTGACAAGGTATTCGATTCCCATTCCATCTTGCAAGGTTTCCGTTAAAGACAAGGCAAATGTCCCTATTACTGTAAAAATGATTGCGACTGTGAAAATTAAGAAGGCACGTTGCACGGTTCTAGTCGTAATGGTTCGGTTAAAGACAACAGGCTTTTTACCTTGAAAAAATCGAATAATCGTAATCACTAATACAGCAAATGTAGAGACTTTAATCCCGCCTCCAGTTGATCCTGAAGAAGCACCAATAAAAATGAGACATTGAGCTAAGATTATACTGCTGGAACTTAAATGTGTAAAGTCTATATTGGAGAATCCAGACGATCGTACAGTAACGGACAGCATGAAGTAATTTATGAATTGCTCAGTATAGGATAAATATTCGAAAGTGCTTGTGTTTCTTTCACTTAACCAGAACAATAAGGTTCCCATCATCCAT
>CAZUZA010000003.1:21135-67595 GCA_964624875.1 uncultured Carnobacteriaceae bacterium
CCATTCTGCAAAGATTAAACATTTTAATTGAATGCTATATACATAAATATACTACAAAGAGGTTCTTTTATCATTAGAAACTCTTTTACTTTATATCAACCATTTAGGGCTTGAATCGTATACTTGATTTCAATCAAAAACAACAGAAATAGAAAAAGGTTACATTTCAAATGAAAAATTCTTTTTTACATACAATAGCGTGTGATTTTTGTTATTATAGAAAGAACTCATTTTAGAATTTATAGAGGACGGTGTTCGTTCAAATGGAAATTGTCATAGCTGGCGGAGGAAAAGTAGGAGAAACCATCTCCCGAGAACTAGTTAGAGAAGACATGAATATTGTATTAATCGAAAAAAAAGCAGACCGCTTAGAACAAATTATTAATAAACTAGACATTACAGGATTAGCTGGTGATGGAGCCGACTATGATAATCTAGTTGAAGCGGGAGTAGCAAATTGCGATATTTTTATTGCAGTTACCACTGAAGATGAAACGAATATTATTAGTGCCATTATAGCGAAAGAATTAGGGGCTAAATACACAATTGCTAGAGTAAGGAATCCAAAATATACAAGACACATTGAATTTGTGCGAGAAAGTTTAGGTATTAATATGGTGATCAATCCTGAATTGGAAGCAGCTGAACATATCGCAAGAATACTTGAATATCCAGAGTCTTTAAGGATTGAACAGTTTGGTAAAGGCCGGGTAAGCATGGTTGAGCTGGTAATAAAAGCTGGCTCTCCATTAATTGATATGCCGTTAGTTCAGTTTAGAGAAAAATATGGGGATGTCTTAATCTGTGTCTTAACTCGCGATTTCCATACAACGATTCCTAGTGGAGATACGGTGCTAAAAAAAGGAGATCATTTGTATGTTACAGGCTCTCAAAAAGATTTAAGTCGATTCTATCACAAAGCAGGTTACAAAGAAAAAAAGATAGAATCCAGTTTAATTATCGGTGGGGGAGGCGTGACGTATAACCTTTTGAAAATCCTAAAACCCAAACAGATGGACATTAAAGTGATAGAGATTTTAGAAGAAAAAGCTATTGATTTAAGTTATGAATTTCCTGACGTTGTCATTATTAAAGGGGATGGAACAGATCAAGAAACATTAGATGAGGAACGCATAAGAAGCTTTGATTCTGTTTTAAGCCTGACTGGAATTGATGAAGAAAATATTATTAATTCACTATATGCTTTATCTTTAGGTACCAATAAAGTCATCACGAAAGTTAGTCGGACCGATTTGTTGAAAATCTTAGGAGATATGGATTTACAGTCTATAGTGACACCGAAACAATTAATCACAAATAAAATTTTGCAATTTGTACGGTCAATTGGGAATACGACGGTTTCGAATGTAGAAGCGCTCATTCGCATTGCCGACAATGAAGTAGAAACCCTGCAGTTTTTGGTGAAAGAAACAAGTCGAGTGATAGGAACTAAATTGAAAGACTTAAATACAAAAGATGAACTACTAGTCGCCTATATCATTCGTGGAGATCAGTTAATTTATCCGACAGGTGAAGATGCCATTTTTGTAGGGGACCAAGTATTGATTGTGACGAAACATAAATCATTCGATGATATCGATGATATTTTGAAATAAGTAGGTGAAGAGTGAGTGAATAAGCAATTTATTCGATACATGCTAGGCTATATTATATTAATTATCGGCGGTTTAATGGGGTTGCCACTTTTAGTGAGCCTGATATATAGAGAGCCGACACACTACACTTTAAGTTTTTTACTGACGTCTCTCTTAACGATGTTAGTCGGTTTTTACTTATCTCGGACCAAACCTGAAACAAAAAAATTCTATGCAAAAGAAGGTTTTGTCATTGTTTCATTGTCTTGGATACTTGCCTCGTTTTTTGGAGCGATTCCTTTTGTGTTAAGTGGAGATATTCCTTCCTTCATTGATGCGTTCTTTGAAATGGCCAGTGGTTTCACTACTACTGGCGCGAGTATTTTGACGGACGTTGAAGCTTTATCTCATTCGATGTTGTTTTGGAGAAGCTTTACACACTTTATTGGAGGAATGGGGGTCCTTGTTTTCGCATTGGCGATACTCCCTCAGGCTGAATCAGGTTCTGTTCATATTATGAAAGCAGAAATGCCAGGTCCGACCTTTGGTAAATTAGTATCCAGATTGTCTTCTTCAGCAAGGATATTGTATGTTATATATTTTGTTTTAATGGTGATTATCCTCTTGCTGTTATGGCTGGCAGGCGCTCCATTTTTTGATGCCATCCTCCTTTCATTTGGTACGGCTGGAACTGGTGGATTTGGCGTCGTAAATGGCAGTGTGGCACCTTATGACAATGTTGCTATTGAACTTATCTTAAGCTTCGGTATGCTCGCTTTTGGAGTAAACTTTAATTTATACTATATGATGTTGACGGAGCAAGTCAGTAAGGCTTTTCGAAGTGAAGAATTAAAATGGTATTTAGGAATCGTAGGCATAAGTGTTTTGTTAATTACAATAAACTTAGTCAGCAACTCTTATGGTTTGGGCACATCGCTGAGAGATAGCTTTTTTACAGTATCCTCTGTCGTGACGACTACAGGGTTCTCCACAGCACTGTTTGACACATGGCCTTTATTTTCCAGATTGATCTTATTAATCCTCATGTTTTTTGGTGGAATGGCTGGTTCTACTGCTGGAGGATTGAAAATATCGCGTATTATGATTTTGATTAAATCCTCATTGGCTGAAGTCAAACGTACGGTAAGGCCAAATCGGATTGTTACGATTCGATCAGAAGATAAACGAATTGATTTAGAAGTCACCAACGCTATATTTAGTTATTTAGCCATTTACACAATAGTTTTTGTCTTGACCATGCTACTTGTTATTTTTGAGACACCTGATTTTATATCTGCTTTTAGTACAGTGGCTGCTACGATAAATAATATTGGCCCAGGATTTGGGATCGTTGGTCCTTCACAGAGTTTTGCTTCGTTTAGTCCTATGATTAAACTATTGCTGTCTTTTATTATGATTATGGGCCGATTAGAAATATTCCCTATCATTATCTTGCTTTCTCCAAATACATGGAGGAAAGGTACATAATGCAATATAAAAACAATGGTATCCCTCATAATAGGATGCCATTGTTTTTTAATGAATAAGATTATAAACTATATTGATTATCGCGAACTTCCAATGCTTTTTCAACCAACCGAACCACTTCTTTAGCATCTTCGGGATTGTTCACGACATCATAGCGATCGATATTGATTTTAAGAACTTGCGAAGCGTCATAATGATTGTCAACCCACTCATCATAACCTTCCCATAATTTTTTATAGTACGCCATTAATGAATCGTCTTGTTCAAAATCGCGGCCACGTGTTCCGATTCGACGAATAATTTCTTCAAACGAACCGTGTAAGTAAACCATTAAATCAGGTGCTTTCTTTGGTAACTCATCTAATTCCGTCATCATGTTGTCTAATAACTCTTCATAGATTTTGAATTCCAAGTCTGAAATACGTCCTAATTCATTGTTGATTTTTGTAAAATACCAGTCTTCATAAATCGAGCGGTCTAATACGTTATTTTTGTCGTATAGCGCTGATTTAATCGAACGGAAACGACTACTTAAAAACGTTAATTGCAGTAAAAATGGGTAACGTTTTTCTTGCACTTCCTGTTCGTTAGCTGTATAAAATAATTCCAATAACGGATTGTCGTCAACTTCTTCAAAGAATACTTGGCTACCTAACTCTTCACCTAATAGTTTAGCAACTGAAGTTTTCCCGGCACCAATCATTCCACCAATTACTATCACACTCATGCACTCCTATCCCTTCAATAATACAATCAAATATGTAAATTCATCAATAATTTCATGCCGTACTATCATAATAAAATTCCTAGAAGTATTCAATAGTAAAAATAACTATATATTGTGTTATAAAGTAATTTCAGTAACTAGATATAGATTAATTTGAGAAAAATAAAAGGATTTCACAATAGAAACGCGCGTTTTTGCCACTGTTTCAGCAAAATCCAAACCAACAATCTCAATCTCATTTTCAAACTTTATCTTTCTTTTCAGTTATAATACTTAATAATGATTTATAAACGTTAGTGAAGGAGATTATTATGGAGAGGAAACCTGTTTTACCAACTTTTAATACAGAAAATGGGATGGAATTTGGTATTTAT
This sequence comes from uncultured Carnobacteriaceae bacterium, assembly GCA_964624875.1. Classification (GTDB taxonomy): domain Bacteria; phylum Bacillota; class Bacilli; order Lactobacillales; family Carnobacteriaceae_A; genus Atopostipes. The sequence continues at coordinate 25,320 of CAZUZA010000003.1, forward strand.
TCGCTGGGTGACCATTTACCAAATCCGGCAACGGGCAAACGAATATCGGCTACACAAAGAATAGAGGAAATCATCGAACTCGCGAAGTATGCGGAGGAATTAGGCTTAGATATTTTTCAACTCGGTGAGTCGCATCAAGAATATTTCGTATCTCAAGCCCATTTGATTATATTAGCTGCAATCGCACGCGAGACAAAGAACATCAAGCTGTCAACAGCCGTGACAACGCTGAGTATCCTGGATCCCGTTCGCGTCTATGAAGATGCAGCGACTCTTGATTTGCTATCGAATGGACGGATGGAAATTATCGCTGGGCGCGCGTCACGGATTGGTTCTTTCGAGCTTTTTGGTTACGATCATCGCGACTATGATGAGCTCTTCGAAGAAAAGCTCGATCTTCTTCTGCAGATTAATGCGAACGAACGCGTCTCGTGGTCAGGCAAATTTCGAGCAGAATTAAAAGATGCTCAAATCATTCCTCGTCCTGAGAATGATAAAGGTGGTATTCCGATTTGGCGAGGCGTTGGTAACACACCAGCTTCTGCTATGAAGGCAGGTCAGGCGGGAATCCCATTATTCCAAGCGCATTTGGCAGGAGCCGCGCAGACGTACCAACATCGTATTCGCAGATACAAAGAAGCTGGACTAGAGGCAGGCTTTACCGACGAAGAGTTGCCCGTAGGAACGGGTGGTGTGTTACATTTAGCGAAGACGACGGAAGAAGCGTTCAAGATGGCTTATCCACACTTCAACGCCGGCTTCCAGCTAACGAACGGGCAAGATTTTCCAAAACGAGCCTTCGCTCAAGGAAAGAGTCCAAAAAGTGTCACGCTCATTGGGAGTCCAGAATTAGTCGCTGAGAAAATGATGTATCAATATGATCTCTACAAACAACAAAGGTTCACGGTCCAAGCAGACTTCGGAGGACTACCACTCGAAGAAGTGAAGCAGACACTTGATATTTATGCAAATGAAGTCATTCCAAAGGTGAAAAAACATATCTTACATTCAAGGGGAGCAGATTAACGTATGAAAATTTTAGTTTTGTCGGCATCGAGCATTGGAAAGAAAACGAAAGTGGCTACAGAAGCCTTGTTTAAAAAGGTGCAGGAGACCCACGAAGAAGCGCATGCTATTCAATATATAAATTTACAGGAGAAACATGTGCAGTTTAGTGACGGACGCAATTACCTGGATTACACCGGGGACACGGGTGAAGTGACGCAAGCAATCATGGATAGCGATGTGATTTTCATTGGCACACCGATTTTCCAAGCGTCCATTCCAGCATCCTTGAAAAATATTTTCGATTTATTGCCGCAAAATGCCCTGCAATTTAAAACAGTCAGTATGTTGGTGACAGCTGGTTCGGAGAAACATTTCCTAATTCCTGAAATTCAACTGAAGCCGATTTTAAGTTACATGAAAGCCAATATCGTGCCGAATTACGTTTTTCTGCTGGACACGGAATTCATCGTAGATGAAATCACAAGCGACGACGTCCACTTCCGCATGGACACGCTGATTGAAGACACGATGGTTCTGGCTGAAGCTTACCAAGAAGTGTGGCGCAAACAAGAAGAAAGTTATGGTTTTTAAAATGACTGAGATAAAAATGAAACGCGTTTATGATGAAATGGAAGAGATGGATGGTTACCGTATTTTGGTGGACCGACTGTGGCCACGTGGTGTGAAAAAAGAAGACTTACCCTATGACGAGTGGGCAAAAGACATTACGCCGTCTTCGGAAATAAGAAAAGCGTTCAATCACGAAGAAGCCAAGTTTACTCAATTTAAAAAGGACTATATATTTGAATTAACGGAAAATGATGAAGCCGGTCCTTTTATAAAAAAAGTGCAAGAACAGCTAGAGGAACAAAATGTGACCTTGCTGTATGCAGCGAAAGATACGAAAAATAATCATGTAGTCATTTTAAAAGAGTGGCTAGAGAAGAATTTACAGTAACATTTTGGTAAAATAGTAGAGACTAGGTGAGAGGAGGATGTGGGACAATGAAGGTAGGATTTATTTCAGATTTGCATATTGATCGGAACTTTGAACGACCACCTCAAGAATACTTGAAGTTGCTTAAACAAGTCATCCTAGAGAAAAGGATAGATATGTTAGTAATAGGCGGCGACATTTCCAATCATTATTCGACGACAATGGCATTTGTAGAAGAATTGCAAAAGCAAACCGAAAAACCAATTTACTTCATTCCAGGAAACCATGATTTTTGGGAAGCAGAAGATGCAACTAAAGATACAAAAGGGATTTACCAATTATATAAAGAGCATCCCCAAAGCTTAATTGAAAAGCCCTTGCAGCTAAATGAGGCTTATACATTAGTCGGGCATCCCGGCTGGTATAATCATGCGGTTTACGACAAAGAACGTTTTTCAGCAGATGAAATCGAACATGGGAAATTTCGCTGGGCTTATTGGCAAGATAAATTACGCCTTGATTGGGAAATGGGCGATCGAGAAGTGTCGAAACATTTCACAGATATTATCGAAAAAGACTTAGCCAAAGTTACGACCGATAATATTATATTACAAACCCATGTTGTTACGGTTCCTGAGTTCACCATGCCAATGCCACATCGTACCTTTGATTTTTTCAATGCCTTTTTGGCGACCGATGATTTGAAACATTTACCAAAAGAGCATCCGATTAGCCATCAAGTTATGGGGCATGTGCACTTTCGTCATCAACTCAAAAAAGACGCAACCAATATTATTACAAACTCTTTGGGCTATCGCCGAGAATGGTGGAGTAAAGATTTGTATGAAGAAATCAACAAAAGTATGGTTATCCTCGATTTAGCGGATGAATCACACACGAAGTAAGGCTTTAAGGTTTTTATTTCACCAAAAAAGAGTAAGGAGTGAAGGACAATGAGTAAGTATTATATTAACCAAAAGTTTTCATTGCGCGATCGGTTCACTGTTCAGAACGAAAAATTTGAAGATATGTTTTATGCTGAGGGCGAGATTTTTACACTCGGGAAGAAGATTCGACTGTATACGATGGCTGGGGAAGAGATGCTTTACATTCAGCAAAAGCTCTGGACGATTTTATCAAAGTATGAGTTTTTTATCGGTGATGAGCTGATTTGTGAAATGAAACAGGAATTCACTTTCTTTAAGGCGAAATATCAAATTGTGATGCCGAATTGGAATATTACGGGTGATGTGTGGGCTTATAATTATGAAATTAGAGATGAGCAAGGTGTCGTAGCGACAATCAATAAAAAGATTTTCTCCTTCATGGATGCCTATGAGATTGAGGTTTTTGAAGAAGATTATCTAGAGTTAATTTTAGGTGTTGTGATTGCGATTGATGCGGATTTAGATCAGAAAGCAGCCAGCAGTTGATTTGCTAGAATTCTCGAATAGAAAGCGTTAAAATGAAGGTCAAAACAATAAGGGGAGTAGATGCTGAATGACAGAAACAGTTTATACGAACTACTGGGTTAATGAACGAGCAGACGTGAAGAAGCAGCATGGTAGCTTTAAGACAGAGGAAGAAGCAGTAGACGCGATTCATGCATGGTGGGAAATTCATGCGGAGTCTTACCAAGATGTTTCTTATAACCGAACCAATACTGGTGCTTTAGAAGTGATTTATGGCGACCCACATTATTTTTACCGTATTGAAGAACGCACGATTTCAGACAAACTACCGACGATGTCTTACCGTTTAAAAACGAAGGGTGAAATTGAAGCCCTAAGAAGTAAACATTTGCTTGATGAAGAAACGTTTGTATTTGATGAACTTCCTGAACCTCACCGTGACCGATTAATGGTAGCGATGGGGGATATAAAAGTAGCACGAGAATATACATACACGGAAGATGGCAAACCCATTTTACGTGTACTTGCTAAAACAAAATAAAGACTAAAAAAGTACAAGGGCAAGGTTCTTTCATGAGGACCTTGTCTTTTGTGTTTTGTCCGACAAAATTACTTGTCAAATTCTGTAACTATTTTAAAATTTGTACTACAATAGAGATGTATGAAAACATTTTCGAACATAAAAAAATATATAGAGATGGGACGAAGAAATATGAAATATGAAGATGATAGCTTAGCGCTACATACTGATTTATATGAAATTAATATGGCGTATACGTATTGGAAAAAAGGGATCGCAGATAATAATGCTGTTTTCGAAGTATATTATCGTGAAAATCCTTTTGGAATGGGCTATACGATTTTTACAGGTTTAGAACGAATCGTAAAATATATTAGCAATGTATATTTTACAGAATCAGACATAGCGTATCTTCGTGATGAATATGATTATGATGAAGAATTTTTAACGTATTTAAAAGAGTGGAAGTTCCGTGGGACGATGCGTGCTATGCGTGAAGGGGAATTAGCTTTTGCGAATGAGCCACTTGTTCAAGTTGAAGGTCCAATTTTAGACTGTCAATTAATTGAAACGGTGTTATTAAATGTTATTAACTATCAAACATTGATCGCGACAAAAGGGTCAAAAGTTAAAACAGCGGCTGAAGGCGATATTGTAATGGAATTCGGCGCAAGACGTGCTCAAGAAATGGATGCATCGATTTGGGGTGCAAGAGCTGCATACATTGGTGGTGTGGACTCAACAAGTAATACACGTGCTTCTAAACTCTTTGATATTCCAGCATCGGGAACACACGCCCACGCTTTAGTCCAAGCTTACAACGATGAATATGAAGCCTTTAAAGCTTATGCTGAAACACATAAAGACTGTGTATTCTTAGTCGATACGTACCATTCGATTGAATCGGGTGTTCCAACAGCGATTCGAGTTGCTGATGAAATGGGCGACAAAATTAACTTTGTTGGCGTTCGCTTAGATTCGGGTGACTTATCTTACCAGTCAAAACGTGTCCGTCAATTATTAGATGACGCTGGCTACCCAGATGCAAAAATATTTGCGTCGAATGATTTAGATTCAGACACCATTTTAAGTTTAAAAATGCAAGGTGCAAAAATTGATGTTTGGGGTGTCGGAACAAAATTAATCACAGCTTATGAGCAACCCGCTTTAGGTGCAGTGTATAAAATTGTGATGACTGAAAACAAAGAACATGAAATGGTACCGACGTTAAAATTAACAGCTAATGCTGAAAAAATAACAACACCTGGTAAAAAACAAGTTTGGCGAATTCGCTCAAACGATGGGAAGAAGCCTGAGGGTGACTTAGTGACTTTAGCGCATGAACGCCCAGATTTAGAAGACGAGCTATTCATGTTCCACCCACAATATACCTATATTAATAAGACAGTTCGTGATTTTGAAGCACGTCCATTATTAATCGAAATCTTTGATAAAGGGGAACTTGTTTACGACTTGCCTGAGATTGAAGAAATTCGTAACTATAGTTATGAGCAATTATCGAGTCAATATGAAGAGCACCGTCGTATTTTAAATCCAGAACAATATCCGGTTGATTTGTCGCAAGAGTTATATGACTTAAAGATGAACACAATCGAACATTTCCGTGGTTTAACATACGGAAAATAAAAAAGACATTATTTATGGAGTAAAGGAGTAAATCGAATGACGACTTTACAAGAAGAAATTATCAAAGCATTAGGGGTCAAGCCGATAATTGATCCAAAAGAAGAAATTCGTAAGTCCATTGATTTTATGAAAGAGTATCTGTATAAGCATTCGTTTTTAAAAACCTTTGTTTTAGGGATATCTGGTGGGCAAGATTCAACTTTATTAGGGAAGTTGGCTCAGTTAGCTATGGAAGAGATGCGTGTAGAAACTAAAGATGAAGCGTATCAATTTATTGCTGTACGCTTGCCTTATGCCGTTCAAATCGATGAAGAGGATGCGAAAGCTGTCCTAGATTGGATTCAACCGGATAAAACAGTCACGGTGAATATCCAAGCCTCTGTTGATGAAATGGTTAAAGCCATCGAAACAAATGGTTTAGAGATGACAGATTTCAATAAAGGGAATATTAAAGCGCGCCAACGCATGGTTGTTCAATATGCGATTGCTGGCGATTATAAAGGCGTCGTATTAGGTTCCGATCATGGAGCCGAAGCGATTACCGGTTTCTACACAAAGTTTGGTGATGGTGCAGCGGACATCATGCCTTTATTCCGTTTGAACAAACGCCAAGGAGCCGCTTTATTAAAAGAACTTGATTCACCAGCTGAATTTTATGAAAAAGTACCGACGGCTGACTTACAAGATGACGCACCAGCTTTATCGGATGAAGACGAACTAGGTGTCAGTTACCGATATATTGATGACTATTTAGAAGGTAAAGAAGTTCCAGACAAAGCAAAAGAAAGAATAGAGACGTTATATATGAATTCACGTCATAAACGTCACTTACCGATAAATATTTTTGATGATTTTTGGAAAGATTAAGGAGGCAAGCATTTGGTAAAAGTTATAAAGAATGCCAAAATTTTCACTGGAGTGGACCAAATTGAAAATGGCTTTATTCGTTTTCAAGATGAAATTTTAGACATTGGTTCGATGGAAAATTATGTGCAGGCAAAAAATGATGAAGTGATTGATGTCCAAGGGCAAACAGTAGTGCCAGGATTTATTGATGTCCATAGTCATGGCGGCTATGGAGCCGATCACATGGATGGTGATCCAGCAACTATTGATGAAATGGTTACGAATATGCTGCGAGAAGGAATTACAAGTTACTTCCCAACAACAATGACGCAGTCAGATGAGAACATTGAAAAAGCTTTAATGGGGATTCGTGACGCCATCGTATTAAACCCAATGATTCAAGGCATTCACTTAGAAGGGCCATTCGTTTCACCAGCTTATAAAGGCGCTCAACCAGAGCAATTCATGCGTGTCGCGGATGTGGATACGATGAAACGTTGGAACGATATGAGTGGTGGCAATATTCGCCTTGTAACATACGCTCCTGAATTAGGAGACGTTACAGCATTTGATGAATATTGTATCGCGAATAATATTGTTTTAAGTGCTGGCCATACAGGTGCGACATATGAAGAACTTTCAAATTCAAACGTTTCACACATTACCCATTTATTTAATGGTCAACTAGGCTTGCATCATCGTGAAATCGGCGTCGCAGGCTACGGTTTATTAGAAGATGATGTTTATGTTGAAATGATTGTGGATGGTTACCACATTACACCAGCTATGGTAAAGCTCGCTTATAAAGCGAAAGGTGCAGATTATATTGTATTAATTACAGATTCAATGCGCGCAAAAGGAGAACCAGAAGGTGAAAGTGAACTAGGTGGGCAAAAAGTGATCGTTCAAGATAAACAAGCTCGTTTAGAAAATGGCTCTCTAGCAGGATCGGTCTTGACCTTTAATGATGCCTTTAAGAATATGATTGAATTTTCAGGCTGTTCAATTGCAGATGCGGTTAAAATGAGTTCTGTAAACCAAGCTAGAGAATTTGACTTAGCAAATAAAGGAACAATAGAAGTAGGTAAAGATGCAGATTTACTAGTATTAGACGAAACATTAACTGTAAAACAAACAATATTAGGGGGAACGATACATGACTTCAAATAAAAACAATATTGAAATTATCGTCGTAAAAGATACTCAAGAGGGTGGAAAGAAAGCTTTTGAGATCATTAAAAATGAACTAGAAAATGGCATGAAAGTTTTAGGTTTACCAACTGGTGGAACGCCTGAAACAATGTATGAAGCGTTAAGAAATAGCGACCTAGACTTTTCAGATGTTGTCGCAATTAACTTAGATGAGTATATTGGTTTAGAAGCCGATCATCCTCAAAGTTACTCATATTTCATGAATGAAAAATTATTTAACCATAAAAACTTTAAAGAAACACATATTCCAGATGGTTTAGCGTCAGACGAAGATGCAGAAAACACGCGTTACGATGAAGTGATTGAAGATAACGTGATTGACTTGCAAATTTTAGGAATTGGAACGAATGCACACTTAGGCTTCAACGAGCCAGGTAGTTCGTTTGATGGAAAAACGTCTAAAGTGACATTAACGGATGATACAATCGAAGCCAATAAACGTTACTTCGATTCAGCAGACGACGTGCCACGTTATGCCTACTCAATGGGCTTAGGCTCAATTATGAGCGCAAAAAAAGTCTTACTGTTAGCTTACGGTGAAAATAAAGCGGATGCTATCGCGAACGCAGTGAACGGCGACATTACTGAGGCTGTTCCAGCAAGTATTTTACAAAAACACAATGACGTGATTTTCGTCGTTGATGAAGCAGCAGCAAGTAAATTATAATGTTAGAAAAAAGCGTTATGGGAATTGTTCCCATAACGCTTTTTTAGATTATTCGTCGACGTCGATTTCAATCCAAGCTTTATTACCGACTTCAATTTTAGCTTCTGCGCTGGTCCAGTTCGTCAAATCTTGCACAAATTGCTCCTCTAACTCTTCTGGAATCACACAGTGAAAAGTGACGTGTTCACCATAAGAGGTGTCTTGTACACGATAATTAGCCTGGCGTAAAGAATGCTCGACACTCCCACTTTGCGTATAAGAAACCTTCACATCAATTAACAATTGAACCTGACGATTCACCACACCAATTGCACTCACAGCATCATTAACAGAACCACCATATGCGCGAATCAAACCACCAGCACCCAATTTAATACCACCGAAATAACGTGTCACAACAGCAACCACATTCTTCAACTCACGCTTCAAAAAGATTTCCAACATCGGAACACCTGCTGTCCCACTGGGCTCACCATCATCATGGGCTCTTTGGATTTCATCGTTCATTCCTAACGTATACGCAGAGCAATTATGCGTCGCTTTCCAGTGTTCCTTTTTTATTTCATCAATAAAAGCAATAGCTTCTTCTTCTGTTTCTACTCGCTTCAAATGGCAAATAAATCTGGATTTTTTTATCTCGATTTCGTGGATACCATTTTCTTTAATCGTTCGATAATTCTCCATTGTTGACCTCCGTCTATCTAAAACTCTAGCTTAATCATAACCCAAAATCGTTTTTCTGTGAAATTTTTGCAATAAAAAACGCGAATTTTCAAATGAAATGCAGACTATATAATAGGGGGTCAAATCAAAAGAGAGAAGGTGACAAATGAAAACTGTTTTATATGGTCGAGAAATCCTTTTAAGCGAGTTGCCTAGAGAAATGCAAACAAAAATAGCGAACATCCCAAATATCCAACAAGTAAAAGGCGCTGTGGCTGAGACAAGTCCCCCAATCTGCAGTAGATGTCAGGCAGAAATGATCGCTGTCCGTGCGGAAGAATGTATTTGCAAAAGCGCATGTGCGTATTGTCGGAATTGTATTCAAATGGGAAAAGTTCGAGCGTGTAGTACGTTGTATTCTTTAACTGAACCGAATGCTTTTAGTCAGCAAGAGGAGAAATTACTCGCTTGGGAAGGTGTTTTGTCGGAGCAACAAAGTGAAGCCGCACAAGCCATTATTCAATCTATTGATGCGAACGAAACGAGATTGTTATGGGCAGTTGCCGGAGCTGGGAAAACGGAAATGCTCTTCCCAGGAATCGAATATGCTTTATTAAAGGGGAAAAGAGTGGGGATCGTGACGCCACGAGTGGATGTGGCTTTGGAGTTAGCACCGAGAATTAAAGCGGCTTTTCCAAGTGTTCCATTAGCTGTATTATATGGTGGGATGGAAGAACCTTATGCTTATACGCAAATCGTTGTCGCAACAACCCATCAATTGTATCGTTTTAAAGAAGCTTTTGATGTCCTCATTATTGATGAGATCGATGCTTTCCCATTTCACTTGGATGACTCTTTGCAATTTGCAGCAGAGAAAGCGCGAAAACAAACTTCAGCATTAATCTATTTATCTGCGACACCTGATGAAAAGATGCAAAAGGCGGTTTCAAATAAAGCATTACAAGCGACAATTTTACCAGCAAGATATCATGGCTATAAGTTACCTGTGCCTCAAACGAAAATGTGTCGGAATTGGTCACAAAAGTTATTAACGAATTTCCCAAAGACGTCATTTGGAAAAATGTTTAACCAAAAGTTACAAGAGGAAAGGAAGTTCTTAGTATTTGCGCCGAATATTGAATGGATGGGCAAGTTAGAAAAAACATTAAGAAAGTTATATCCGAATATTCCCTTTGAAGCTGTGTCTTCAGAGGATCCAAAACGAAAAGAGAAAGTGATGCAAATGCGTCGCAATGAACTACAGTTGCTAATTTCTACAACGATTCTTGAACGTGGAGTGACTTTTCCCAATATTGATGTGCTTGTTATTGGAGCAGAGGATCGAATCTTCACAGAGTCGGCCTTAGTCCAAATTGCCGGTCGTTGTGGTCGAGCGGCTGATTTTCCAACTGGAGATGTTATTTATTTTCACGATGGGCAATCCATCGCCATGAAAAAAGCCATTCGCCAAATTAAAAAGATGAATCACTTGGCGAAAGAAAGGAATTTAATTCAGTGAATTTGTGTCATTTTTGTTCCAGACAAATGAAACGAGCCATTTCGTTACGGTTTATCTTCTCTTTTCAGAAGGTCGTGGAGCATGCCATCTGTGAAACCTGTAAGAATAAATTTAAACCAATCGATCCGACACAGGTTTGTCCGGGTTGTAGTCGCGAGCAATTAGAGGGGAAAATATGTGTCGACTGTGAAAAGTGGCAAGCACGTTATCCAAAACTAAAACTCAATCATAGTGCTTTGTTTCAATACAATGAAATAGCACGTGAGTTTATGAATAATTACAAGTTTAAAGGGGATATTAAATTAGCTGAAGTATTTGGTCAACCCTTGCACCAAGCATTGGCTCCTTATGTAAAAAGCCATCTGATTACAGCAATTCCAGCGAGCCAGTCGAGTTATGAAAAACGGGGCTTCCATGCTGTGGAGTTGCTGCTAGATTACGCTCAAATCCCACATGTTCCGGTCTTAGAACACCGTTTTGATACGGGGTTACAATCAAGTAAAAATCGAGAAGAGCGCTTAAAATCAGCACAACCTTTTGTGTTAAAGGAGGAAGAATATTTAATCAATCAAAAGAAGCCACTCTTGATTGTGGATGATGTTTATACAACGGGACGAACCATATTACATGCGCGAAATATCGCTGAAAACACCGTACCTACAGAGTCTATGACACTTTTTAGGTAGTTTTCTAAAATAAAATACATGAACCCTTTTCTTGTTAAGTGAAGCGCTGTCATGTATAATAGGATTAAGATATAAAAAGAATTGGTAAGGGGAATTACTTGCTAATTCGTATTTAAGTATTTAATGTATATAAAATGGATGGAAGGGTGAAGTAGTATGTTTAACTTTAATGTACGTGGAGAGAATATCGAGGTTACTCCTGCAATCAGAGAATATGTAGAGGCAAAGGTTGGAAAGATTGAAAAATATTTTGATGAGGTACCTGAAGCAAATGTACACGTCAATTTAAAAGTATATTCTGATCGCCAAGGAAAAGCCGAGGTTACTATACCTTTACCAAATTTAGTTTTACGCGCTGAAGAAACATCGCCAGATTTATATGGAAGTATTGATTTAGTTTCGGATAAATTAGAGCGACAAATGCGTAAGTACTTAACGAAAGTAAATCGTAAATTTAGAAAAACAAGCCCACAACCGAATGATTTTCAACCAGTGGATCCAGACTTATTATCTGAAGAAGACTCAGATGATGGGGATTCAAACTTAAGAATTGTTCGTACAAAGAGATTTGACTTAAAACCAATGAATGCTGAAGAAGCTGTGTTACAAATGGAAATGCTAGGTCATGATTTCTTCGTCTTCTTAGATGGTGAAACTGAGAGCACGAATATTGTTTATAAACGTGATGATGGCGATTTTGGCTTGATTGAAACAGATGAGTTTATTGAGGGTTGATCTTAGATAAAATCATAGAATAAATGAAGAAGCAGCTGATACCTTTGCTGCTTCTTTTTTCTTGACTAGTTTTTTATATGGTAATAAAATTAGGAAATAAATTAAAATCTAATTGTTTTTTAATCGGAATACTGATACCATATTGAGTAGCTTTATGTTACTATACATTAGTGTGCTTATAAGCATCTGATAGTTTTTAACATAAAATAAATAAGTAAATTAAATAAAAATAAGTCATTCTAATTTAAGGAGATTAAAATCATGGTCCAATTTTTAAAAGAGTTATTTGACACGGACCGTCAAACGTTGAAACGTTACGGTGGTACTGCAGATCAAATTGATGCAAAATCTGAAGAATTCGCAAATCTTACAGATGAGCAACTTCAGTCTAAAACAAATGAATTTAAAAGTCGTATTGAAAAAGGTGAAACTTTAGACGACTTATTACCTGAAGCATTTGCGACTGTTCGTGAGGCAGCTAAACGAGTTTTAGGTTTATATCCATTCCCAGTTCAGTTAATGGGTGGTATTGCTCTTCATGAAGGGAATATCGCTGAAATGAAGACTGGTGAGGGTAAAACACTAACAGCTACATTACCAGTATACTTAAACGCACTTTCTGGTAAAGGTGTACACGTTGTTACAGTAAACGAATATTTAGCAACACGTGATGCGGAAGAAATGGGAGAGTTATACGAATGGTTAGGCCTAACAGTAGGCTTAAACTTAAACTCAAAATCTTCAGCTGAAAAACGTGAAGCTTATTTAGCAGATATTACTTATACAACAAACAACGAGTTAGGTTTTGACTACTTACGCGATAACATGGTTGTATACAAAGATGATATGGTATTACGTCCATTATCATTCGCAGTTTTAGATGAGGTTGACTCGATTTTAGTTGATGAGGCAAGAACACCTCTAATTATTTCAGGTCAAGCACATCGTTCAACATCATTCTACACGCGTTGTGACTTCTTTATTAAAGGTTTAAGAGAAGATGAAGATTACACAATCGACGTTCAATCAAAATCTATTAGCTTTACAGAGCAAGGTATTGATAAAGCCGAGCGCGCATTCCGTGTAAAAAACTTATACGATGTATCGAACCAAGAACTGGTTCACCACTTAGACCAATCATTACGCGCGAACTTCATTATGATTCGTGACCATGATTATGTTGTGGATGAAGATAAAGTTAAAATTGTTGACCAATTTACAGGTCGTATTATGGAAGGACGTCGTTATTCAGATGGTTTACACCAAGCCATTGAAGCAAAAGAAGACGTTGAAATCCAAAAAGAAACAAAAACAATGGCAACAATTACATTCCAAAACTTCTTCCGTATGTATGAAAAGCTTGCTGGTATGACTGGTACGGCGAAAACAGAAGAAGAAGAATTTAGAGATATTTATAATATGAACGTTATTGCAATTCCAACGAACCGTCCATTAGTTCGTGATGATCGTAGTGACATCATTTATCCAACATTAGAAAGTAAGTTTACAGCAGTAACAGACGATATTAAAGAACGTTATGAAGCAGGTCAACCAGTTTTAGTTGGTACAGTTGCTGTTGAAACGTCAGAAGTATTAAGTCGTTACTTAAGCGCTGAAAATATTCCACATGAAATTCTAAACGCGAAAAACCACTTCCGTGAAGCAGAAATTATTATTAATGCGGGTCAACCAGGTTCGGTAACAATTGCAACGAACATGGCTGGTCGTGGGACAGATATTAAATTAGGACCTGGTGTAAGAGAACTAGGTGGATTAGCTGTTATAGGTACAGAACGACATGAATCTCGTCGTATTGATAACCAGTTACGTGGACGTTCAGGACGTCAAGGAGACCCAGGTGTGTCTCAATTTTATCTATCATTAGAAGATGATTTAATGAAACGTGCCGGTTCAGAGCAAATCCAAGGATTACTAGAACGTCTGAAAATTGACGGTGATGACGCTGTGATTCAAAGTCGTATGATTTCACGCCAAATTGAATCTGCTCAAGAACGTATTGAAGGAAATAACTTTGATACTCGTCGAAACGTTTTACGATATGATGATGTCATGCGTGAACAACGTGAAGTGATTTACTCACAACGTCAAGAAATAATCATGCAAGATAAATCATTAAACTACGTATCGATTCCGATGATTCAACGTACAATTGACCGTTATGTTGACATGCACACTCAAGCTGAAGACCAATCAGAATGGAATTTAGACCAATTATTTGAATTTGCACAAACAACATTATTACGTTCATCTGATATACTAGAGTTAAAAGATATCGAAGGAAAAACAGCAGAAGAAATTCGTGCATTATTCCATAAACTAGCTGAAGAGAACTATTCAAGCCAAAAAGAAGCAATTGAAAACGAAGAAATGTTCTTAGAATTCGAAAAAGTGGTTATTCTACGTGTTGTTGACCAACAATGGACAGACCATATTGATGAAATGGACCAGTTACGTCAAGGTATTGGTTTACGTTCTTACGGACAATCTGACCCGTTAATTGAGTACCAAGCTGAAGGTCTGCGTTTATTTGAAGAAATGATTGGTGATATCGAGCACGATGTTACGCGTCTAATCTTGAAATCACAAATTCGTCAAAATTTAGAGCGTGAACAAGCTCAAGCTTCGACAAATCCAAACGCTGAAGCAGCTACAAAATCATCAACAAACAAAAAAGTGACTCGCAGAAATGTGAAACGTAAAAACTAATACTCATATGAGAGATTTGAACCCCTTTGATCCATAAAGGGGTTCTTTTACTAAGGGAGGAAATAAAATCATGGAATTAAGTGAAATTAGAAATAAACTCGAACAAGCAAACGAAAAAATAAACGCCTTTAGGGGGTCTCTTTGACTTAGAAAAGATGGAAATAGACATTCATGAGTATGAAGAAATGATGTCACAACCAGATTTTTGGGACGACTCGGATAAAGCGCAAGATATTATAAGTGATCTAAATGATATCAAAGATAAGTTTGACTCCTTTAACGCTTTAAATGAAAGCTATGAAGAATATCAACTCATGATTGAAATGCTAGAAGAAGTCGAAGATGAAGACTTGAATTCTGAGCTGATATCCGGCATCCAGACGCTTATTAAAGATGTTGAAGATTATGAATTAGTTATGCTTTTAAACTCTCCCTATGATCGAAATAATGCGATATTAGAGCTACATCCAGGAGCAGGTGGAACAGAATCACAAGACTTTGGTGACATGCTATTCCGTATGTATACACGTTATATAGAACAAAAAGGCTTTACTTTTGAAGTAATTGACTATCATGCAGGAGATGAAGCGGGGATTAAGAGCGTGACCCTTCTCGTTAAAGGTGAATATGCTTATGGCTTTTTAAAAGCAGAAGCAGGAGTACACCGTCTTGTACGTATTTCGCCATTTGACTCAGGTGGACGCCGTCATACATCCTTTGTGTCTTGTCACGTGACGCCAGAAGTAACCGATGATATTGCGATTGATATTCAACCCGATGAAATTCGTGTCGATGTTTACCGTGCGAGTGGAGCAGGAGGGCAGCACGTTAACAAAACAGAATCAGCTGTTCGAATCACACATATCGAAACAGGAATTGTTGCACAAAGTCAGGCCGGGAGATCACAATTAGCAAACCGTGAAACAGCAATGCAACATTTGAAGTCAAAATTATTCCAAAAACAATTAGAAGATAAAGAAGCAGAAATGGCTAAATTAAGAGGGGAACAAAAAGAAATCGGATGGGGCTCTCAAATACGTTCTTACGTTTTCCACCCATACTCTATGGTTAAAGACCACCGAACAGACCATGAAACAGGGAATACAGGTGCTGTAATGGATGGCGACCTGGAGCCATTTATTGAAGCCTATCTAAGAATGACCATGAATCAAACTGACTAAAAAATATTATTCTATATAAAAAACCAGCTCATGCAGCTGGTTTTTTTATATGGAAATGTAAAGATATAAGATATATTCTTTCACGGATAAAATGCAATTCTTTTTTAGTCATTTTTTTAATGAAATACTGAGCATGATTATGAAACGGATAAACAGATGATTTTTATGCTTTATACACAAAAAGTCGTCTGATGTTTAGGAAAAAGAACAATAAAAATAAAATTATTTATGGATAATAATCTGTGTAAAGGTTATCATTACAACATTTGTGATTTTTATAACAAACTAAGTGAAAAAAGTGCTTGTTTTATTATTATCGGATACTGTATAATGACACCTGAACGAAAGAATGCGCTTAAATGTAAGGGTTTAACTGCTTTGTTTTCGATTATGTAAACGGTATATTTAATCGACAATACATAAGTCAGCTGATGACTTTTGATTGAGTGTATTTATTCACAAAAAAATAATTTTAAAAAAAGAGGGGTATTAAAATGGTACAAAATGAAGAGCACTTAGGGAAATATCATGGTGCAAAACAATGGGAGATTGCGTTATTCTCATTAAATAACTCAGCAACAAACATTTATTTATTTGCTTTTGGATTCTTAAACTACTACGCAACTGGAATCGCAGGATTAGCTATTTTAACTGTAAGTAGTCTGCTTGGAGCCGCTCGATTATTTGATGGAATTATTGATCCAACGATTGGAATCATTATTGACCGCTTCAACACTAAATGGGGTAAATTCCGTCCGTTAATGTTAATAAGTAACATAGGACTTATACTTTCATTCTTTATGATATTTAACGTACACAGACTTACTGGTGCGGTACAAATGGTTGTATTCTTAATAGCACTTATCTTCCATAAGATTGTATACTCTTTCCAACAAACAGTTACTAAAGCAGCACAACCTGCATTAACGAATGATCCAAAACAACGTCCATTGTTCTCAGTTTACGATACAGTTTTCAGTTCAATTGGTATCTTCGCTTTAATGCAAGTAGTTGTTTCGAACTTTTTATCACCTCGTCATGGTGACGTATTTAACCAAGCGTTCTTTAGAGAATTCTTAACAATCGTAATGGTTATCTCAGCTGTTTATACAGTATTAGCAATGATTGGTATTAGCCGTAAAGATAACATTGAGTACTTTGGTTTAGGTGAAGATACAGTAGAAACAAAATCATTAAAAGACTATTGGTCAGTTATTAAAGGAAACAAGCCTCTTCAGGTATTAGCTATTACTGGTGGATTAATGAAATTCTTACAGCAGTTAATGGGTGACCAAGCATTCTTAATCATGCTATTCGGTATTGTATTAGGAAACTTCGGATTATCTGGTGTTATCTCGACGTACCAAATTATCCCGAACCTAATAATTGTTATTTTAATGACAAGAGTAGCATCAAACAAAGACTTAAAGTCTGCTTACAAGTATTCAGTTGCTGCAGCCTTAATTTCTATAGTTACAATGATCATTATTATTGTAACTTCTAATGATCCAACACAAATTTTCTTAAACGGTGGATTCTTACCAATCTTATTTGGTGCAGCATTTATCGGATTCAAGACATTCCAAACATATCCTACATCAATTGTTTTAACGATGTCAGCAGATATCACGGACTATGAAACTGCTCGTTCAGGTCGTTTCGTGTCAGGATTAATCGGAACTATTTTCTCACTAACAGACTCGATTGCATCATCTCTGTCGCCAATCGTAATTGGGTTTATCGTAGCTTCAATGGGGTATACAGACACGTACCCTCAACCAAACGAAGTACTTTCTCCAGCTGTATTTAATGGTCTATTAACAATCTTAGGAATTATTGCTGCATTATACTTCGTAGTATTATTCCTATTAAGCAAATACCCATTAGACAAAGAAGCTATGGAACAAGTTCAAGCGAAAATTAACGAAAAGAAAAATGTTGAAGCATAAGATTTCTTAGTTAAAACAAAACGTAATAACGAATATTAAATTAAAATTCAAGTAAAACACTCTAGAACAATGGGAAACTATCCAAGATCTAGAGTGTTTTTTAATTTTATAGACTTTAGTGCCAAGTTAAGAGTAAAGGAATTGAAACAATAGAACCCTTAACCAATGCACTTTAAGTCGAAAAGTCTCAAGAACATGTGACAACTGAAATATTGTGTTGTTAATGAAACACAATTGTAATGTAATTAAAACAATTTAGTGAAGATACGGTGCTATACTATCTCCAGTGACAAAACAATGTTGCTCTGTGACCGAAATGGAAAGGTCACTTTTTTAATGCAAGAAAATCTACCAAAAATAAGGTGTTAATATATGATAGAAATGAAAAATGTAACGAAAATTTATGACAATGGAATAACAGCCGTTCAAGATATGAACGTTCGCATCGATCAAGGCGAATTTGTTTATATTGTTGGTCCTAGTGGGGCAGGTAAATCGACGTTTATGCGTTTGATGTATCGTGAAGTATTACCTACTGAAGGAACAGTGGTTGTTGTGGACAAAGATGTAGTTAAGATGAAGAGAAAAGACATTCCCTCATTAAGACGTCAAGTCGGAGTAGTATTCCAAGACTTTAAGTTATTACCAACATTAACTGTTTTCGAAAACGTTGCGTATGCAATGGAAGTTTTAGAAAAGAGTCCAAAACAAATCGAAGCACGTGTTAAAGAAGTTTTAAAACTAGTTGGTTTAGAACAAAAAAATAAAATGTTGCCAAATGAATTATCTGGTGGAGAACAACAACGGGTTGCAATTGCTAGAGCAATCGCAAACATGCCACGAGTATTAATCGCAGATGAGCCAACTGGTAACTTAGACCCTGAAACTTCAAAAGAGATTATGGACATACTAGAACAAATCAATGATCAAGGTACGACGATTATTATGGCTACACACAATGCTGAAATAGTTAATGATCGATTACATCGTGTACTTGTAATTGAAGATGGACGTATAACCCGTGATGATCAAAAAGGGGGATACTCATATGAAGCTTAGAACAGTAGGCCGTCATATAAGAGAAGGATTTAAAAGTATTCGTCGAAATGGTTGGATGAGTTTTGCAGCAATAAGTGCGGTATCCATCACATTACTACTTGTTGGCTCATTAATTGCAATTGTTTCAAACATTAATGATTTAGCATCTGATATCGAAAATGATGTTAGCGTACGAGTATTTATCGATTTAGCAGCAACAGAAGAAGATGAAAAAAATCTAGAAGAAGAACTAAATACTCTTGATAGAGTCGAAGAAGTTACTTTTTCTAGTCGAGAAGAACAGTACGAAAATGTCGTTGGAACTTACGGATCAGACTTTGAATTATTTGAAGGGGATTCAAATCCACTGCATAACGTATATGTAGTAAGTACTACTTTGCCAGAAGATACGGCAACAGTAGCTGAGGAAATAGAGAAACTCGATTATGTTTCACATGTTAACTATGGTGGAGCAGATGCAGATCGACTGTTTAGTTTAACATCAACGATTCAAAGAGTTGGTGGGATTATACTAATCGCTCTAATCTTTACAGCTATATTCTTAATTTCGAATACCATTCGAATCACAATATTCTCACGTAGTACAGAAATTGAAATCATGAAATTAGTAGGAGCTACAAACTGGTTTATCCGCTGGCCTTTCTTAATTGAAGGAGCTTTAATTGGATTTGTAGGTGCATTAGTACCATCTGCAGTCTTATGGTTCTTATACGATGTGATTTATGAAACAGCAGAAAGCTTTTTATCTGGAAGTTCACTAACATTGCTGGAGCCAGTACCATTTATTTACCAATTACTTTTATTATTAATGGGATTAGGTGTAGCAATCGGAGCTATCGGTTCATCATTCTCAATGAGAAGATTCTTAGAAGCATAATAATTTAAACGTAAAAATGATATGGATTAAATATTCGGGGGAGAACATTAATGAACAAAAAGAAGTTAATCGCTTTATTATTTGCGGGCATAATGAGTTTTGCATATTTTGTAACACCAATTTCAAATGTAGAGGCAGCGCCATCTACAATATCTGAATACGATTCACTAATTTCTGAACTTAAAACAGAAGAACAAGAAATTACAAAAGAATTGAATGCATTAAAAGCAGATATTGCAAAAAATGAAGCTGAATCTATTGAGATAGCTAATAAAATTGAAGAAACACAAAATGTGTTAGAAAATTTAAAGGCTGAAATTGAAGCTCTTAGAATGCTGATTAATCAACGTTCTGAACATGCAAATAAAGCAGCTCGTAGTGTTCAAATTATGGGTTCTGCAAATAACATTGTTGACTTCTTACTTGGGGCAGATTCAATCGATGAAGTATTTAATCGTATCGATGTTGTCTCTACTTTAGTTCGTTCAAACCAAGACGTGATTACACAGCAACAAGAAGATAAAAATTTAGTCGAAGCTAAAGAAGCTGAAATGGCACTTGTTAAAGAAGAACAAGAGACACTTGCTCAAAATTTAGCAGCTAACAAAAAAGAATTAGAAGCAAACAAAGGTGAACAAGAAACAGTTCTTGCAAAAATTTCATCGAAAAAAGCTGTGGCTGTAAAAGAACGTGCAACTTTAGTTGAAAAGATTCGAGCAGCAGAAGCAGCTCGTAGAGTGCAAGTGGCATCATCACAATCCTATGCAAATACAGGATCTGTTACAGCAAGCTCTTCAAATGCAAGTGCACCTATTATCACATCTAGTGGTGGTTGGGTCAGACCAGCTTCTGGTGGATATGTTTCATCTCGTTATGGTTTCCGTTCGGGCTTCATGCACCGTGGAATCGATATTGCAGATAGAAGCAATGGTGGTAATGGAGCAATTTCTATTTTAGCTGCAAAGTCTGGAACAGTTACAACGGCAGGCTACCATTATAGTTATGGGAACTATGTTGTCATTAATCATGGAAGTGGATTAAGTACACTTTATGCCCACATGCAAGGAAACTTAGGTGTTTCAAGTGGACAAAGTGTATCAGCAGGACAAAGAATTGGAACAATGGGATCAACGGGTGACTCAACAGGTCATCACTTACATTTCGAAATTCTTGAAAATGGCAATCGTGTTAACCCCGAAAAATACATGTCATTTTAAAACTTAAGTAATCGAGAATCTTCTATTAGATAACATGTTTATCTAGTAGAAGGTTTTTTATTTTAAAAAAGGAATAAGCTTATTGGATTGTTAAAGTTGTGTTAACTTTGTAGAGTAGTTGAAAAGCAGAGGCTAAGTCTGTAAAATTAATCCAGAGATATAAGAATTGGGGAAAATAGAATGGGAGAAAATATTTTGACGAATAACGTAATAGTGGCAGTTCTATTGTTTTTTATCCAACCTACATTTATCGTAGGTATTTTATATGCAATACATAATTATCGTAAGCGAGTAAACTATACAAGAAAAAACTTTAGAGTAAATTTCAATCGGGAGAAATTTGAGCTAAAAGATTTCTTTCTTAAAGGAATTCTTCCAGGAGTCTTATTATCGATTCTTTTTTTCATTATAGGAATGCCTTTAACAATTGAATGGTATATTCTTTATCAAATTATCACGGTTGTCGTGTTAGTTGTAACAGGATATCGTTTTATTCAACCATTGTTTACATTTAGTTTAACAACAATTGCAATGTTCGGACTAAACTATTTTGATGTTCAGCTTCCATTTGGAGAATGGGCTCAAGGGATTGAACAAAACATTTACACATTGAACATATCATCTATTCAATATGATGGATTGATGACGAGTACCGTTCTTTATTTCAGTGTTATTTTATTTGTAACCACATTCTTAATGGAAAATAAAAAAGAACATAAAGTTTACCCGGTATTAAATACCTCTAAAAGAGGGAAGAAGGTAGCCAGCTATCAAAAGAGTTCTATCTGGTTGCTTCCATTATTAATTATTGTTCCCGGATCAGTTATTGAACCATTTGCTGCTTGGTGGCCAATGTTAAGCATTGGTGGTTCTGAATATGCACTATTGTTATTGCCTGTATTAACAGGTTTCCGCTTCACCGTTTCAACACAGTTAATTGAAGAAGCTGTAACACAACTTCAAAAAGAATTTCGATTATTAGCTATTTTAGGTGTTGTACTAGCAGCAGCTTCTTACTTTGTATCTATGTTAAATTATGTGAATCTTCTATTGTTACCATTGTTTGGTCTCGTAATTTTAATCCGTCACCGTAGACGAGAAAATCAATGGAGTTTCCGTTATGGGCCTACAAACGAAGGACTAAGAGTAATTGCAGTGCGTAGAGATTCACCAGCAGAGCGTTTAAACTTATCTATTGGGGATACAATTTTAGATTTAAATGACTATCATATGGTGGATAAAAAGATTTATAACGAAGTATTAGCGAATAATCGTTCTTACATTAAAATGCGTATTCGAAGAAAAGACGGTGAAATCATTATTGCTGAAACACCTTTATATGATAATGATTATAATAATTTAGGTTTATTAATTTTAGATAATTAGGAGTAATTATGAAAGACTGAAATGTTTTGTCCAATAGAAAGGGATGTATGCATGAAGAAGGTACTGATTATTGAAGATGAGTTATCCATATTAAAACTGCTAACGTATAATTTAGAGCAGGAAGGTTATGAAGTCGAATCATCAATGAATGGACAAGAGGGCCTCGATAAGGCGTTGTCTACGAAATATGATATGATCTTACTTGATTTAATGTTACCTGGAAAAGATGGCATGGAAATTTGTCGAGAATTAAGGCAAGAACGACAAGAAGTTCCAATTATTATGCTAACCGCAAAAGATACTGAAATAGATAAAATACTAGGATTAGAAATTGGAGCGGATGATTACATCACTAAGCCGTTCAGTCCAAGAGAAGTCATTGCTCGTATGAAAGCAATATTCAGAAGATACAAACAATCATCTGAAGAAGAAGTAGAAAAAGAAGAGTTACTAATGGTTGGCGATATTCAAATTTATCCTGAAAAATATGAAGTCATTGTACGTGGTCAGAATGTTGATTTAACACCAAAAGAGTTTGAGTTACTTCTTTATTTAGTACGCCGAACAGGCCGTATTCTAAGTCGTGAGCAATTATTAAACGCTATTTGGAATTATGACTTTGCTGGTGAAACACGAATTGTAGATGTTCATATTAGTCACTTACGCGATAAGATTGAAGAAAATACGAAAAAACCAGAATACATCATTACAGCAAGGGGATTCGGTTATAAATTCGAGGAACCAAAATGAAAGAAATAAAGAAAAGATTATATGGAATATATATATTAGTAGTAGCAGTATTTATATTGCTACTACATTTTCTATTATCAAATATCGTAGAAGACCGAATTATCGAACAGCAACGAACAAGTCTAAATAAAGAAATTATTTCATTAGTGGACTATTTAGAAGATGCAAATCAGGAAGAGGGATTAACTCAAGAGAATGTGATTCAATCGCTCGATGAAGTAGCAGCAATCGTAAACGAACGCATAACTTTTATCGATTTAGATGGGAATCCTTTATATGATTCTGTAGCTTCATTAGATGAGTTGACGAACCTTATCGAACTCACTGAAATTCAACAAGTGCTCTATGGTGAAGACATTGGTGTGTCTAGGCGTGAGAATAGTATGACAAGTAGTGACCAATATTTTATTGCTCGCGCTCTACTAGACGAATCAGGCCAAGCTATTGGTATTATGCGTTTATCCAATGATGTCACTAATGTCACAAGTGTCACGGATTTGGTTTTACTCAGTCAATTTGCTGGAATGGCTGTTCTTGCAGCCGTTTTAATGTATTTAACCGGACATTGGTTAAATAATATTAACAAATCTATTGCGAATATGAATAATGTCGTAACGGAATTAACGGAAGAGAACTATGAAGCGAGATATACTCTTAACTCCTTTGAGGACTTAGACAATCTTGGTGGTTCTGTTAACGAATTAGCAGATAATCTTGCATCACAACGATTACAGTTAATTACTTCGGAAGAAAGAACGATTGGCTTAATGAATCAATTAATCATTGGAGTCATGCTTTTAGATGAAGAAAGACGCATACAGATGGTCAACCCAGCTATGAATGAATTACTTGGAATCAACTTATATGGAAAAATTACGCAATTGTTTACAGACTATATAACAAGTGCCGAACTGATCGAACTAATCGAAGAAGCTTACCGAATAGATGATTCAGTTAATGCTGAAATAAAAATTTATTTCCCAGAAGAAAAACGATTGGATGTAAACATCGTTCCAGTGCCTGGCTCGGAAACAGAAGAAACGAATTATATTGTTTTATTATATGATATTACTGAAATACGTCGTTTAGAAAAAGTCCGAACAGACTTTGCCGCGAACGTTTCCCATGAATTACGAACACCAATCACAGCACTAAAAGGCTTTAGTGAAACACTGCTAGATGGCGCTATGCATGATGAAGAAGTCTTGAAAGAATTCCTAGAAATTATGTTAAATGAGTCTTCACGCTTAGATTCGATGGTAAAAGACATCTTACATTTATCAAAGCTAGAGCAAGGGCATGAGCGCTTTAGTCATGAATGGATAGAAGTAAGCAGTGTAGTCGATGAAGTCTTCCAAATTTTACAACAAAAAATGGTTATTAAAGATATTCAATGTTATATGGAAGAAACTGAAAAAGTAACAATCCGTGCAAACCGAAATCACTTAAAACAAATCTTAATGAACTTAATTGCGAACGCCATTTCATACACACCAGAAAAGGGTACAGTCATCGTTGATATTAACCAGATAGGTGACGAAGCAAAAATCCAAGTCATCGATAATGGGATTGGCATACCTGAAAGTGATCAAGCCAGAATCTTTGAGCGTTTCTACCGTGTTGATAAAGCGAGAAGTCGCAATGCCGGTGGAACAGGTCTAGGGCTGTCCATTGTAAAGTGGGTGATTGAAAGCATGAATGGCCGTATTGAACTATTTAGTGAAGCCGAAATCGGCACAACATTCGTCGTTTGGTTACCACTCGATAACAAACCATATCTAGAAAATGAATAAACAGTCAAATGACTTTGCCTTTTGTTCTAAAAGGTAGGGTCATTTTTTTGAAATGTGAGAGCATCAATCTTTTTGATGAATAAAATGTATATTAACGTAAAGTTTACAAGAAATACACAGTATGTAAACAAACAAGATGTATTATGTATTGGAAGGCAAAAGACTGTCTATCAATTTATGAAAAAAGAGGAGAATTTTAATTATGACTTTAGGAAAAGCAGCAAAATGGATGTCAACACTAAGCTTATCATTAATTTTAGCAGCATGTGGTGGCGATGATACAGACACAGACACAGACACAGGTTCTGAGGATTCAGGAACTGAAGAAGTGGCTGGAGATTTCGATGCTTCATCTGATATTCACGTTATTACTCGTGAAGATGGATCAGGTACTCGTACGGCATTTACAGAAATTGCTGGCGTAGTAGACGAAAATGATGATGACATCATTACACCTACAGCAACAGTTCAAAACGGAACAAACGCTGTAATGCAAGGTGTTGCTGGAGATGTTTATTCTATTGGTTATATCTCACTAGGTTCATTAAATGATTCAGTTAAGGCTGTCTCAGTAAACGGAGTTGCAGCAGAAGCTGACTTAGTTGCTTCAGGCGAATATGAAGTAGCACGTAACTTCAACGTAACTTACGGTGGAGAATTAAGCGAAGTAGCACAAGACTTCTGGGACTTTATGTTCTCAGCTCAAGGTCAAGAATTAGCAGTTGACGAAGGGTATGTAGCTGCAGATGCATCTGCGCCAGAATATGAAGCTAAAGGTTTATCAGGAGATATCACAATTGTTGGGTCAACTTCGGTTCAACCAGTAATTGAAGCAATGTCAGAAGCTTATCGCGAATTAAACCCAGATGTATCAATTGATATTACTGCTCCAGGCTCAGGTGCTGGTGTTACAGCAGCAATCGACGGAACAGCTGATATTGGTATGGCTTCTCGTGAATTAAGTGACGAAGAACAAGATCAAGTAACTGAAACAGCTGCAATCGCAGTTGATGGAATAGCTGTAATTGTTCATAACGACAACCCACTTGAAGACTTATCATTAGAAGACATCGCTGGAATTTACTTAGGCGACTTAACTTCATGGAATGGCGTACAGTAATCGCTCATTTAATTAAATAGACTTTAAGAAAAAGGGGAGAATTTTAATAGTTCTCTCCTTTTGTTTTGTTATTAGTAATTATATTTACATAGAATTAACATAGTAATTACGTTTATTTTGGTATACTGGTTAATGAAATTAAATGATATTTTTTGATAAATGAGAGGATGATCAATTTGGCTGAAAGAAAAGAACGTGTGGGAAATGGCGTCTTTTTCATCGCTGCTACAATGTCTATCGTCTCATTAGTACTCATAATATTTTTTATGTTTGCTAATGGACTACCTGTAATGGCCAAATATGGGTTTGATGAATTTTTATTTGGTACTGTATGGCGACCAACTGCAACTGAAGCTCGCTTCGGTTTACTTCCAATGATAATGGGATCAATTTATGTAACTTTAGGAGCAGCAGTAGTAGGGGTTCCAATTGGAGTTCTAACAGCTATTTTTATGGCAGACTTCTGTCCACCATGGTTATATAAAGTGTTAAAACCGGCAGTTAGTTTAATGGCATCTATTCCATCTATTGTTTACGGATTCTTTGCTTTACAATTTTTAGTACCATTTGTCCGTGATAATATTGGTGGAAATGGTTATAGTATGTTAACAGCAATGTTACTACTAGCAATTATGATTTTACCAACAATTATTGAACTGTCGGAGGCGTCATTACGCGCAATCCCACGTTCATACTACAATGCAGGTGTTGCTTTAGGTGCAACCCATGAACGTACTATTTTTACAGTCATACTTCCAGCAGCAACTTCGGGTGTTGTCTCGAGTGTTATTCTAGGAATTGGACGTGCTATTGGTGAAACAATGGCCGTTGTATTAGTTGCGGGTAACCAACCGGTTGTACCTGACAGCTTAATACGTGGTGTCCGTACATTAACGACAAACATTGTATTAGAGATGAGTTATGCATCAGGCGACCACCGTTCAGGTTTAATTGCATCAGGAGTCGTACTGTTCGTATTCATTTTACTTATCAACAGTGTATTTATAATTATTAAAAACAAGGAGGCTAAATAATCATGAGTAAAACAAAAAGTATGATTGCTCGTGCTTTCGTTTATTTGGGAGCGTTAATCACTTTTGGGGCCTTAGCCTTTATCCTCGTTTTTATTTTCATTAATGGTGTACCACATATTAGTCCAGATTTATTCGCTTGGAATTATTCGACTGAGAACGTTTCGTTAATGCCAGCGCTAATTACAACGTTATACACAATTGGAGGAGCACTATTAATATCAGTTCCGATTGGTGTTTTCACGTCTGTTTATCTTGTTGAATATGCAGATCGAACAAAATTAATTGTAAAAATGATTGGGATGGCTACAGATACATTAGCCGCTGTTCCTTCAATTGTTTATGGTTTATTTGGATTCTTATTCTTTGTAACATTTTTAGAAACATCCTTTTCTTTAATTGCAGGAATATTAACAATGGCAATTATGACCTTGCCTTTAATTATTCGTTCAACTGAAGAAGCGTTATTATCTGTTGGCGTTCCTTTACGTCAAGCTAGTTATGCGTTAGGAGCAGGGAAATTACGTACAATCTTTAACGTTGTTCTTCCGGTAGCTATGCCAGGAATTTTATCTGGAATTATTTTAGCAATTGGTCGAATCATGGGTGAGTCTGCGGCTTTAATTTATACGCTCGGTTCATCTACAAACCTTCCATCTGATATTTTTGGTTCAGGTCGTACATTAGCAGTTCATATGTATGTTCTTTCAAACGAAGGTTTTCACGTTAACGAAGCCTATGCTACAGCAGTAGTCTTAGTATTCGTTGTCCTATTCTTAAACGCAACATCTACATTAATTAGCCGTAAAGTGGCTAAGGGAGGCAAATAATAAAATGGCTGAAATGAAAATTCGTGACTTAAACTTATGGTATGGCGATTTCCAAGGGTTAAAAAATATCAATATGGATATTTATGAAAATCAAGTTATCGCATTTATTGGACCATCTGGTTCTGGTAAATCAACATTTATTAAAACATTAAACCGTATGAACGACTTAGTAGAAGGTGCTCGTATTGAAGGAACAATCGAATACGATGGTAAAGATATTTACGCACCAAAAACAGACGTTAACGTTCTACGTAAAAAAATAGGAATGGTATTCCAAAGTCCTAACCCGTTCCCGAAAAGTATTTATGACAATATTGCTTTCGGTCCAAGAACACATGGGATTACACAAAAGAATGAATTAGATGAAATTGTTGAGCGTTCATTACGTGACGCGGCAATCTGGGATGAAGTAAAAGACTACTTAGATCGTAGTGCCTTATCCATTTCTGGTGGACAACAACAACGTCTATGTATCGCTCGTGCTCTTGCAGTTGAGCCTGAAATTTTATTAATGGATGAGCCAACATCAGCACTTGACCCAATCTCTACAGCAAAAATTGAAGAGTTAGTAACAACACTAAAAGAAGACTATACAATTGCTATGGTTACACATAACATGCAACAAGCATCACGTGTTTCAGACAGAACGGCATTCTTCTTAAGTGGTGAATTAATTGAAACTGGCGATACAACGAAAATATTCACGAACCCTGATCGTGAAGAAACAGAAAATTACATTTCAGGTCGATTCGGTTAATTTAATTAAAACAGTATTAAGGAGGAGTGTACTATTATGAGAACAGTTTTTGATGAAAGATTAGCAGAGATTCATCGCGATTTATTGCAACTAGGGCGTATGGTAAACGAGACAATTTACAAATCAGTCAAGGGTCTTATTAACCATGATGCAGACTTAGCGCAACAAGTTATCGATGGAGACGAAAAAATTAATCAAAAAGAAAATGACATTGATCGTAAATGTTATGAGATTATTGCTTTACAACAACCAAACACTAAAGATTTGCGTCGTGTTTTATCTGTTTTGCGTGCTTCTTCTGATTTAGAAAGAATGGGTGATCATGCTCAAAATATTTCTGAAGTAACGATTAATGTTAAAGGAAATAAGAGAGATGAGAATCTTGAAATAATCATTTCGCAAATGGGTGAAAAGATATCATCAATGTGTACAGATGTTATTGATGCATTTGTAGAATATGATGTCGAAAGAGCTGTAGCGACAGCTAAACGTGATAGCGAAGTTGATGAGTTATACCATAATCTAAGATTTGAAGCAATCGAGTTAATGAAAACAGATCCTGATTCAGTCTTAGCCGCATCAGACTATTCATTTGTCGGTATGCACTTAGAACGTATTGGTGATTACGTTAAAAATATTGCGGAGTGGATTGTGTATTTAGACTCTGGCGATATTACAGATTTAGGTTAATCCATCAAATCATATATATAAAACCAACTGATGATATGGTCAGTTGGTTTTTTATTTGGAATGAGTTTTGAGCCGTCAATCATAAAGTTACACGAACATAAATTCGGTTTACCGAACGCATTTTCTGTATTTCCAAGAAGATTATTGATATAATAGGGAGGTAGTTAATGAACTACATGACTCTGAATAAATAAAAAGGAAATGATGTTAGTGGCAAAAGATAAAATAATTGTACATGGCGCACGAACTCATAATTTAAAAAATATTGATGTTGAAATCCCACGAGACCAGTTTGTAGTTATAACAGGTCTTTCTGGTTCTGGGAAAAGTTCCTTAGCGTTTGATACGTTATATGCAGAAGGGCAAAGAAGATATGTTGAATCCTTATCAGCCTTTGCGCGACAATTTTTAGGACAAATGGATAAACCAGACGTGGACAGCATAGACGGGTTAAGTCCGTCTATTTCGATTGACCAAAAAACAACAAGCAACAACCCTCGCTCAACTGTAGGAACGACGACAGAAATTAATGACTATTTGAGACTACTATACGCAAGAGTAGGAACACCGATTTGTCCGAATGATGGAACGGTTATTACAAGTCAAACAGTCGAACAAATGGTTGAACAAGTGCTCGAGTTACCTGAAAGAACTCGTGTACAAGTACTTGCTCCAATTGTAAAAAGTCGAAAAGGTCAACATAAAAAGATACTAGAAAAAATACAAAGTGATGGGTACGTTCGCGTACGTATCGATGGTGAAATGTATGATGTTGGCGAAGAGATTGAGTTAGAAAAAAATAAAAATCATGACATTGACGTAGTAGTTGACCGTCTG
This sequence comes from uncultured Carnobacteriaceae bacterium, assembly GCA_964624875.1. Taxonomy (GTDB): domain Bacteria; phylum Bacillota; class Bacilli; order Lactobacillales; family Carnobacteriaceae_A; genus Atopostipes. The sequence goes on from CAZUZA010000003.1 coordinate 55,376, forward strand.
GTTATTAAAGAAGGTATTCGTTCACGAATATTCGGTTCAATCGAAACAGCGTTAGAAATTGCAGAAGGTTACGCAACGTTAGATATCATTGATGGCGATGAGCTCGTATTTAGTGAGCATCATGCTTGTCCACAATGTGGGTTTTCAATTCCAGTTTTAGAACCAAGATTATTCTCGTTTAACGCCCCATTTGGTGCATGTAATGCGTGTGACGGTCTTGGACGTAAGTTGATTGTTGACCTTGATTTAGTTGTACCAGATCGCACAAAAACACTTGCAGAAGGTGCGTTATTACCATGGGAACCAATTAGTTCTAAATACTACCCAGCGATGCTTGAACAAGCTATGGCTCATTATGGAATTGATATGGATACACCATTTGAAAAATTAACCAAAAAAGAACAAGAGATTGCTCTATATGGATCAGACGAAGAATTCCATTTTCACTATAAAAATGATTTTGGAAATGTTCGTGACTCAGATATTCCGTTTGAGGGTGTCGTAAACAACGTTGACCGACGCTATCATTCAACGTCTAGTGATTATACAAGACGAGTGATGAGAGAATATATGACGGAATTAGCTTGTCCCGTTTGTGACGGAAAACGTCTAAATAGAGAAGCATTAAGTGTGAAAGTAAACGATGCAGATATCGCAGATGTCAGTGATTTCTCTGTTGGTGATGCGATTGCGTTTTTTGAAAATTTAAGCTTATCAACAAATAATGAAACGATAGCAACTCCAATTCGAAAAGAAATTCTTGACCGCTTAAACTTCCTGCGAAATGTTGGCTTGGAATATTTAACACTTAGTCGCCAAGCAGGTACATTATCTGGTGGCGAGGGGCAGCGTATTCGTTTAGCTACTCAAATCGGTTCAAACTTAACGGGCGTGATGTACGTATTAGATGAGCCGTCAATTGGTTTACACCAAAGAGATAATGGTCGTTTAATCCACTCTCTGAAGCAGATGCGTGATTTAGGAAATACACTAGTTGTCGTTGAACACGATTCCGAAACGATGCTTGAATCCGATTATTTAATTGATATTGGACCTGGTGCCGGTGTAAATGGTGGACAAATTGTTGCAGCTGGTACACCAGAAGAAGTCATGAAAGATGAAAATTCGATAACTGGAAAATATTTATCGGGTAAATTATTAATTGACTTACCAAAAGAACGTCGTACAGAAGACTTAGGTAGTGTAAAAGTTAAAGGTGCTCGAGAAAATAACCTGAAAAATATTGATGTAGAGTTTCCATTAGGACGCTTTAACGTTGTAACAGGTGTTTCAGGATCTGGAAAATCTTCTTTAGTAAACCGCGTCTTGAAAAAAGCCTTAGCTCGTGAAGTTGGTCGTTCAACGGAAAAGCCTGGTTTGCATGACAGTATTAGTGGCTTTGAGTCATTAGAGAAGGTTATTGATATCGATCAAAGCCCAATTGGTCGTACACCCAGAAGTAACCCGGCAACTTATACCGGCGTATTTGATGATGTTCGTGACTTGTTTGCACAAACAAACGAAGCGCGAATGCGAGGCTATGCCAAAGGCCGTTTCAGTTTTAACGTAAAAGGTGGACGCTGTGAAGCCTGTAAAGGTGACGGAATCAAGAAAATTGAGATGCACTTTTTACCAGATGTTTATATCCCATGTGAAGTTTGTCATGGAAAACGATACAACTCGGAAACGTTAGAAGTGAAATACAAAGGGAAATCGATCTCTGATATATTAGATATGACAGTGACAGAAGCTTTAGAATTCTTTGAAAATATTCCGAAGATTCAACGTAAGCTACAAACCATCTATGATGTTGGTTTAGGATATATCGCTTTAGGACAATCTTCGACCACACTTTCTGGTGGTGAAGCGCAACGTATGAAGCTAGCAAGTGAGTTACAAAAAATATCAAGAGGAAATAACTTCTATATTCTTGATGAACCGACAACGGGTTTGCATACGCATGATATTGCTAAATTATTAGAAGTACTGAATCGTCTAGTCGAAGGTGGGAACACTGTTTTAGTCATTGAACATAACTTAGATGTGATAAAAACAGCTGATTATATTATCGATATTGGACCTGAAGGTGGACACGCTGGTGGGAATGTTATTGCGACGGGTACACCAGAAGAAATTGCTGAAGTCGAGGAGAGTTATACTGGTTACTATCTAAAGAAAACACTCGATTGGCATAAAAATTTATAAGAACATTACAAACACGAGCGATTCTATCGAATTGTTCGTGTTTTATTCTGTTTAAAAACAAAAAAACTTATATTAATTGTTAAAAACGAACTTAATTCATGTTTTGTTCGTTATACAAACGTTTACATCCATAATGTTCGAAAATAATCAATGAAAATTCGAATAATAGATGCAAATTGGTTCGAGAATGTCTATAATAGAAATGGAAGATATTGATTGGAGGTAAATGAATGACCAAGATTTTAGATGGTAAAGAAGTTGGACAGGCGATTCGTGAACGCGCTCGAAAAGATGCGAATGCTTTAAGAAGTGAAGGTATCGTACCAAAGCTCGCGATTATCCGAATTGGTGAGAACAAAGCCTGTATCAGTTATGAAAAAAGTGCGATAAAAACAATGAAAGATTCGGATATCGAAGCAGAATCGATCACACTAGAAGAGTCTACAACCACTCAAGAAGTTCTAGATGTTATTGAACAATTGAATCAAGACGATACAGTTCATGGTGTCATTATTATGCAACCATTGCCAGATCATATTTCACGAATAGAAATATCAAGCCACTTACAACCAGAAAAAGATGTAGATGGTATAAATCCGATAAATTTAGGCAGACTTGTTGAAGGACACTCTGAAGCGATGTTGCCAAGTACGCCACAAGGGGTATTAGAAATACTGGATTATTATGGTTATGAATTAGAAGGGGTAGATGTTGTGGTGCTTGGTAGCAGTCACGTCGTAGGGAAACCCTTATCGATTATGCTGTCCAATCGAAATGCAACAGTAGCCAACCCACATGTTTATACGAAAGATAATACAATGTATTCAAAAAATGCGGATATTTTAATTTCAGCAACAGGTGTTCTAGGTCTAGTTGATGAAACCTATGTAAAAGAAGGAGCCGTTGTTATTGATGTCGGTTATGGATACAAAGACGGTAAAGCAACTGGAGATGTTGATTATGACGCCGTTTACCCACATGCATCAGCGATTACACCTGTTCCAGGTGGAGTGGGTTCCGTCACGACTTCTGTTTTAGCATCACAAGTTATAAAAGCAGCAAAAATCTTAAACGATATAGCTTACTAAATTTACATCTAAGATTAAAAGTAAGTATAGAATATGCTATGATAAATCAAAGAACAAAAACAGTTATTTGTACAGTTATTTTTAAATGAAGGGATTGTGAGTATGGTAAAACTTGATGAAAATGGGTTGAAAAAGACACCATTATACGATTACTATCTAGAAAACAATTATAAACTGACGGATTTCTTAGGATGGGCATTACCGATTCAGTTTACAAAAATCATGGAAGAACACGCAGCAGTTCGCGAACGCGTTGGTATATTTGAATGTGCACACATGGGTGAAATTCGTGTAAAAGGTGACGGTGCGGTTACTCTTATCGATGGGCTCATTACAAACGATGCGACAAAAGTGAAAAAGCATCAAGCGATGTATACAGCTGTCACTAACGAAGAAGGTGGCACTTTAGATGATTTAATCTTCTATAAACGTGCAGACGATGAATTTATATTCACACCAAACGCTTCAAATACAGAAAAGATTTATGATTGGCTGGTTGCTCATAACGAAGATAAGCAAGTAACGATTGAGAATATTTCAGATGCATACGGTCTGATTGCTGTTCAAGGGCCAAAAGCTGAAGCCGTATTAGAAAAAATAACAGATACCAATCTTTCTGAAATCAAATCTTACTACTACTTACCAGAGCAAACAGTTGCTGGTGTCGAAAATGTTCATATTTCACGCACAGGTTATACAGGAGAAGCCGGCTTCGAATTATATATGCCAGCTAATCAAGAATTAACCATCTGGAAAGCTTTGTTAGAAGCAGGCGAAGAATTTGGCATTCAACAATGTGGTTTAGGCGCTCGCGATACCCTAAGATTAGAAGCCGGCTTAGCTTTATATGGCAACGACTTAACGGAAGATATTAATCCAATCGAAGGTGGCATTGGTTTTGTTGTCAAAACAGGAGACAAAAAAGAAGCCGATTACCCAGGAAAAGCAGCCTTAGAAGATTACCGAAAACAAGAAAACAAACGTCAATCACGCGGATTTGAATTAGAAGGACGTGGGATTGCACGTGAAGGCATGGCTGTAAAACTAGAAGACGGTACAGAAATCGGAATTGTTACTTCTGGAACAATGAGTCCTTCATTCAAAATGGCAATTGGTTTAGCGTTAATTGATAATGAATATGCTAAAATCGGTAATGAGATTTTCATCGAAGTTCGAAACAAATTAGTTCCAGCCAAACTTGTCAAAAAAGATTGGTTAAGAAGAGCATAAAAAAGTAGGAGAGTGTAAACAATGGCAAATATTTTTTATACAGAAGATCATGATTGGGTACAATTACTAGCAGACAACAAGGTTCGTATCGGGATTACAGAATACGCACAAGAAGAACTAGGCGATATCGTTTATATCGAACTACCAGAAGTTGACGACGAATTAGGCGAAGGCGACGAATTAGGAACAGTCGAATCGGTTAAATCTGTATCTGAAATCCTATCACCCGTAACAGGTATTGTTACAGCAATCAACGAAGACCTAGAAGACGAACCAGAACGCGTAAACGACGACGCAATGGGAGACGGTTGGTTTGTTGAAATCGAAACAAACGAAGAAGTTGATACCGAAGTATTCCTAACAAAAGAACAATACGACGTGTTAATCGAAGAATAAAAAACTCTTTTCTTTAATGAAATGATGAAGATCTGCTCTCATGTTGATACCTTTTGTCGCATGGGGGCAATCTTTAATTAGAAGGGAAATCATGATGACAAATTTTAGATATTTACCAAACTCAGATAAAGATAGAGAAGATATGTTGAACGTTATTGGAGCAGAAAGCATTTCCGATTTATTTGCAGATATACCTGAAAAAGTATTAACAAATGAACGCATGGATTTACCTGAATCTTTAAGTGAATACGAATTATTAAAGCATGCACGTGAGTTAGCAAATAAAAATACAACAGCTTCACAAGTTCCGTACTTTTTAGGTGCAGGGGTTTATGACCACCATATTCCATCTGTTGTTAACCATATTATTTCACGTCAAGAATTTTTAACCGCTTATGTTCCTTACCAACCAGAAATTTCACAAGGAGAACTGCAGGCCCTTTTCGAATGGCAGTCAATGATTTGTGAATTAACGGGAATGGATGTAACAAATAGTGGGATGTATGACGGCTATAACGCGATTGCAGAAGCAGCGAATTTAGCGATTGGTCATGTCAAAAAGACAAATAAAATTCTTGTTTCAAAAGGAGTCCATCCACAAGGTTTAGATGTCCTAAATACGTATGCCATTGGAAAAGAGTATGCTGTAGAAGAAGTTGGTCTAACCAACGATGTAACGAATGTTGATGAAATCATCGAAAAGATCGATGCAGAAACAGCAGCCGTGATTGTTCAGTATCCAAACTTCTTTGGAAGCATTGAAGACTTGCAAGAAATCAAAAAAACACTAGAAGGCACGAAAACGCTATTGATTGTATCGGCCAACCCGTTAGCATTAGGGAAATTAGCTAGCCCAGGTTCACTCGGAGCAGACATTGTCGTTGGCGACATGCAACCTTTTGGGATTCCAATGTCTTACGGTGGACCACATGCAGGATACTTGGCTGTTACAAACAAATTGATGCGTAAGCTTCCTTCACGTATTGTTGGCCAAACGGCTGATGAAACAGGTAAGCGTGGTTTTGTGATGGCTCTGACGACAAGAGAGCAACATATCCGCCGTGAAAAAGCGACAAGCAACTATAGTTCGAACCAAGCTTTATACACATTAGCCTCGGCGATCGCTATGACAGCTTACGGAAAACAAGGTGTTCAAGATGTCGCGCAAAGAAATATTACAAATGCACATTATTTAGCGAAGCAACTCCAAGAAAATGGCTTCGACGTTTTAAACACATCCGCTTATTTCAACGAATTCATTCTGAAACTTGAAAAACCAATCGAACAAGTGAATTTAGCACTCGCTGACAAAGGATTCATTGGTGGTTTCGATGCTTCGTCTGCTTACGGAGAAGAGAACGTATACTTACTCTGTGCGACAGAAAAACGTTCTAAAGGTGAAATGGACCAGTTTGTAGAAGCATTAGTGGAGGTGGCAAAATAAATGTTAAATGATTACAATTCATTAATTTTTGAAATATCAAGCGAAGGCCATACAGCTTATGATTTGCCAAGAACAGAAATCGAAGCGTATGACTTGAGTGCCGATTTACCAAGCCACCTTGTGCGTGAAGAAGCCGCTGAATTACCAGAAGTTTCTGAACTACAACTATTGCGCCATTATACACAGCTTTCAAATAAGAACTTTGGAATTGAATCCGGACCTTACCCATTAGGATCTTGTACGATGAAATACAATCCCAAAGTGAATGAGGATATCGCAAACTTAGATGGTTTCGCAAATATCCATCCGCTACAAGCGCCTGAAACAGTCCAAGGTGCTTTAGAATTAATGTATAACATGGAAGAACATTTAGCTGAAATTTTTGGAATGGATGCTGTCTCGTTACAACCAGCCGCAGGGGCACATGGGGAATTAGCCGGTATTTTAGTCATTAAAGGGTACCATGAAGCAAATGGTGAAGGAGACAAACGTACGAAGATTCTGATTCCAGACTCCGCACATGGAACGAACCCAGCAACTGCAGCTGTAACAGGTTACGATACGATTGAAATTCCTTCAAACGAGGATGGTACAGTGGACATCGAAGGTTTGAAAGTAGCTGTAGGTGAAGACACAGCTGGAATCATGCTGACGAATCCAAATACAGTCGGTTTATTTGAAAAAGATATTCTAGAAATTGTCGAGATTATTCATGATGCAGGAGGACTCTTGTATTATGATGGGGCAAACTCAAACGCTAATTTAGGCATTACTAACCCTGGTAAAATGGGCTTCGACATTGTGCATACAAACTTGCATAAGACATTTACGGGACCACACGGTGGTGGTGGACCTGGGTCAGGACCAATTGGAGTAAAAGCTTATTTGGAACCTTATTTACCGGTTCCGCGTATTCAAAAAGTCGATGGCTCTTACGTTTTAAATAGTGACTATCCACAATCGATTGGGCGAATTAAAGGGCATTTCGGTAACTTTGGTGTGATCGTTCGTGCGTATTCTTATATACGTGCAATGGGACCAGATGGTTTACGTCAAGTTTCTTTAGATGCCGTATTAAATGCGAACTATTTAAAAGCCAGAATCCAAGACTACTATGAAACACCGTATCAAGATCAATTTTGTAAACATGAGTTTGTGATCAGTGCCAATCGTCAAGTGAAGCAAGGCGCTAACGCAAAAGATATCGGGAAACGTCTCTTAGATTATGGTGTACACGCACCAACAACTTACTTTCCATTAATTATCGAAGAGTGTTTAATGATTGAACCAACTGAAACGGAATCAAAAGCCGATCTTGATTACACGGCAGATGCCTTTATCAAGATTGCGAAAGAAGTCGAAGAAAATCCAGATTTAGTCGCTAATGCGCCACACTTAACATCGGTTCGTCGATTAGATGAAGTGACGGCTTCAAGACGACCAGTCTTAGTCTATAATCCAGAGGCGGCTCAAGCACAAAGAGAGTATGCAGAAAGTCGTAAAAAATAACTCAAACCAAAAAAAATCTATACGAAATCGAAACAAAAACGGGCTCATTTATTAGAGTCCGTTTTTTGTGTTTTATCTTCTTATGCATCTGCTGCTTGGGCTTTATAAATAACGTATTGCCCATAGCCGACGGTAATTTTATAGTAGCCACTGAATAACGAATCCGTTTCGGCATCACCTGTGTAAATCAGTAATGGTCGTCCAAACAAGGTGTTTATTTTACCGTGAGTGGACACAATGATAGTATTCTCTTTTCCTATTTTTCGGAGGACTTTATCGGATAATTGTTGGTTCCCACGTCCGAATAAAAAGCCTTGGCCTCCCATAGGTGTAACAATCAGCTTTGTAGGCTCATCTTGGATAATATCTAAAATTTGTTGTTCGTAAACGTCTTTTGCAACCAATTCACCATTTTTAAGAATATCAATTCCAAGTTGAGTAGCCGGTAATGTCATTTCTGATAAAATCCGACTCGTTGTTGTCCCGGAACCGATTATATAGTAGACATCTTCTTCCATCTGATCAATCACTTGTAAAGCAGCCGAAGTTTGTGCGACCTTTTCTGATTGTGGGGAAGGGGACTTTAAATATTGCAGATGTTTCCCACTATTGGGTACATTTAAATAACCATAAATACTCGTTTTGATCGTATCTGCTCGAAACGCTTCTTCTTCAATATCGATGACTTCTTTTTCAATGACCAACATGGAAGGCGATTCAACAAACTCCCTTGCTAGTGCACCCGCATCTTCTGGTGTAATCGCATAAACAGGGGAATGAATCTTAACTCCTGCTGGAATACCGATAACGGGTATGCGAAGCTCAATAACAGAGGCTACATCTCGGGCTGTGCCATCTCCCCCTGCAAATAAAATCAAATCCACTTCTTTATTTAAGAATTGCTGTAACAATTGGTTTGTATCATGTGGATTTGTTTCTTCTTTTGTCTGATAAACGACGTCATAGGAAAAATCGAATCCGGATAGGGCACGTTCGCCCATTTCACCATGAGCCACTAAAAAATGAATGTCTTTTTTGACTGGGAGTAACTTGGCTAGAGCTTTGGTTGTTTTGTTTAAGCTGTCGGGACTTGCGCCGCGTTCTTTGGCTAGCTGTAAAATATGGTGGCCGTCTGTTCCTTTTAGGCCAACTTTGCCACCCATGCCGGCGATTGGATTGATTAAGAGTCCGATTTTTATCATGTTGTCGCTCCTTGTTGAAATCATATTGTTTCTAGTTTGCTTTAATTTTAGAGGATTGGCAATGAATTTTCAAAAAATGCTGGAATCTTTGGTGGTTCTTTTAGAATTCGCTATAATTAGTAAAGAATCCTTATTTAGGGCAAAATGCGTAAAAGTTCCCATATTTCACGAAATTTCTTTTTAAAATCAGACTGTAGACCTATGACAAGATTCATCATTCATTAGATAATAGACATGTAGAATTGAAAGAATGAAATTAAGGCATATATTTTGAACACACCTTAATTATCCATCTAAGGAGGAAATATAATGGGTGAACGCGAAAGAATTTTGGAATTAGTTAGAGACGGTATCCTATCGATCGATGAAGGTTTAGACTTACTTGAGAGTGTTGCTAAAAGAGAGACAAAAGAAACAGAAAGCCAAGACTTTACATCAGAACGTCCAGTTGAAGAAAAAGCAGAACCAGTGGTAGAAGAAGTGGTTGAGCCAGTTGAATTGGAAGAGGTTGTAGCTGAAGAAGCAACGGAAGCAGAAGAGACAGCTGAAGAAGAAAGAAAGCATATGGAAGATGAATTAGAGTCCCTTGCGAATGAATTGAACCAATATTCGGTTGAAATCGATGAATTAAATGAAGAGTTAACCGGTCTAAAAGCGGAGTTAGCTGAAAAAGAAGATAGCTTGAAAGAGCGTAAGTCTCTATTAAATGAAGAGTTTTATGAAGAAAGAAAAGAGTTAGAGAATGAAATTATCAATTTACAAAAACAAATTGATTTAATTTCAATGATCGAAGAAATTGACTCAAAAGACGAGATCGAAGCGTTAAACAAAGAGTTAACAACGGCTATGGAAAGTTTAAGAGACTTAGAAAATAAAGCCGATTCGGATTCAGATATCCAAGCATTAGAAGCGGAAATTGCAGAGTTAGAAACAGTAATGCAAGAGCAAACGGCGATTAAAAATGAACGCTTGAAAGAATTGCATTCTTTAAAAATGAAGCAATGGACGAAAAAAGCGAAACAAGTTTCAGATAATATCGAAATTCCGGAAGATTGGCGTGAAGGTGCGAATAAAACATTCACGAAAGCGAGTGATATATTTGATGAAACGTCTAAAACAATCGGTGACGTCTTCCGTCAGACATTACGCTCAACAAGAGAAGCGTTTGACACGATTGATTGGAAAGATATTGACATTAATTTAAATATCCCTCGTGGTGAAAAGGTTAAGTTTGAACATGAATGGATGTTTGAAGATACAACAGCAACGATTTTAGACTTTAAAAATGCAAATGGTCGTATCCAATTCAAACCAAGCATGAATGATAATATTAAGATTAATGCGAAAATTGGTATCCGTGGTTCGATTGAAGAAGCGAATCCATTAGCGGCATTTGAAGCAAACAGTATTATCAAAATTGATGAAGATAAATTAACATTCCATAGTCCAAATAAAAATGTAACAGCGGATATGATCGTTTATCTGCCACGAAGAGAATACGACTATATTCGTTCGAATACATTTAATGGTGATGTGGCTTTCCAAGAGCTGACAGCACGAGATGTGTATGTTAAGTCAACAAATGGCGACATTGTTTTAAATAATTTAAAAGCGACGATGTTAGAAGTCAAAGGGACAAACGGCAACATTACGCTTAAAGATATTGAGTTAAGAGATTTACTCATTAACACAGTCAATGGCGACATTCGCGTACTAGGCTATGTTCAGAGCGCGGATGCCAACACAACAAACGGAACGATTCGTTTAACATTAAATGGCGATGACCTCATTCGTATTGCGGGAAGTTCAGTGAACGGTGACGTCAAAGTATCTCTGCCAAGTGAAGTTGGTTTAGAAATCGAAGCACGATCAACCTTTGGTAAAATTAAGAGCCGTCTGTCAAACACAGACTCAACAGGCCATACAGAGTTAAAAGGAAAAACACAACATTTTCGTCGTGTCGGTACGGGTGAAATTTGTCGAGTGAATGCTCATACAACAACTGGTAATGTTTTATTTAAAGACACAGATCAGTAAGAGATAAAGCAAAGGGGAGTTTATAATGAAAAAATTAAGAAAATCTTCAACAGATGTTCAACTTGCAGGGGTATTGGCAGGGATTGCAGAATACTTTGATTTAGATCCAACATTAGTAAGGGTAGGCTATGTAATTTTATCCGTTGTGGCTATAGGCTCTCCTATTTTACTCTATATTCTTCTAGCGATAATTATGCCAGAAGGAGATTAGCAGATTAGAAATATGAAAAAGAAAGGAGGAATCGAAATGAGATTAACAAAGTCAAAAGATGATGCGATGGTATCAGGCGTATTAGGTGGCTTAGGTGAATATTACAATGTAGACCCGACGTTTTTACGTATCGCCTTTGTCGTCTTGATGTTTATGACACCACTGCCGGTGATTCCTTTATATATTGTTGGGGCAGTGGTCATCCCAGAAGGTACCAAGTCGGGTGATGATGTCAAACGGAAATATAAAAGAAAACCACGTCAACCAAAAAGAAATCCTCGAGAGTTTAAAGAATATACAAAGTATGATAAAGTAAATGAAAAGTCTTCTTCGCGCAAAGATGTGCCGGAAGATGATTGGAGTGATTTCTAAGAATGAAGTGGTGGCAAAGAGTTTTATTAAATACAGTTCTCTTCTTAATCCTAGGGAACTTTTTAGATGGTGTGGTTGTAGATAACTGGCAGACAGCCGTTCTGGCATCGTTAATGTTAGGTTTATTGAATACAGTAGTGAAACCGATCGTTAGCCTTCTATCTTTACCGCTGACCTTTTTAACATTAGGTTTATTCTATTTTGTGATTAATGGATTAATGATTTGGCTGACGAGTTTCTTCGTGGCAGGCTTTACCGTCCAGTCATTTGGTGTCGCAATTATCGTATCGTTAATTGTGTCGCTAGCAAACTCGCTAGTCTCAAGTGAATAACAAAACTGAAACTACCTCGAAAGAGGTAGTTTTTCATTTTAAGAAGGAAGATTTTCGGTGAAAATCGACATTATCTTGATAGGAATAAGGATTTCGTCCGTCAACTTCATTTTGAGTGAAGAATCGATTTATATTCCGTCGTATAGCTCACTGGATACGACGTAATCCCCACGCTTTGCGTCGTATAGCTCACC
>CAZUZA010000004.1:0-1929 GCA_964624875.1 uncultured Carnobacteriaceae bacterium
GTTTTATGATTCCTTTTTTAAAGCCATTTTCAAATCCACTACAATTTTCTCACAACCTACTTTGTTAAACAATATTCAAATGTATAGAATATTGTCCTAAATTTTAGAGATCTTGTTCAATCTGGATAATTTGTTCATCTACTTCCTAAAATGGAAATTTTTATACATTAAAGCAAAATACTTGAAAGTCAAGATTGGTCAGAGTATAATGTAAATGGTCAAAGGTCAATGAAGGTCAGACACCAATCTAGACCTCTATCTTAGTAAACGTTATGCCTGACTTTTGCCAAATTAATCGATAAAATAACTTTGAATGAAATGAATTTATAAAAGGAGTGGCAGTATGCTTTGTGAAAGATGTAGAGATAATCAAGCAACGATACATTTAACAACAACCGTTAATGGTCAAAGACGTGAAATTGACGTTTGTCAAAGATGTTATCGTGAAATAAACCAACAAGCAGGACGTAGAAACAATCCTAACCGCAATGTTGACCCTTTTGGTTTCGGTGCATTTGATGACTTTTTCCGTGCACTAGGTGGAATGCAAACACCCGGACAACAACAGAATCCTCAAAGACCGACACCTGGTCAAGGTGGCAATGTTCCCCCTCAAGGTGGACAAAGTGGTCGAGGTGGCCTCTTAGAAGAATTTGGGATTAACTTAAATGATATGGCTCGTGAAGGTAAAATTGATGGCGTAATTGGCCGTGATGAAGAAATTGAACGAGTGAGCGAGATTTTAAACCGTCGTCGTAAAAACAACCCTGTTTTAATCGGTGAAGCGGGTGTTGGTAAAACAGCAATCGTTGAAGGTTTAGCTCTTAAAATAATCAATGGTGAAGTTCCTCAAAAATTAGAAAACAAAGAAATTATCCAATTAGATGTTGCTTCTCTTGTTTCGGGTACAGGAATCCGCGGACAATTTGAAGAAAAAATGCAGCAACTGATTCAAGAATTAGAATCGAACCAAGACATCATCTTATTTATTGATGAAATTCACCAAATTGTTGGTGCTGGTTCAGCTGAAGGCAGTAACTCTGATGCAGGAAATATTTTAAAACCTGCTTTAGCTCGTGGCGATATCCAATTAATTGGAGCAACCACACTAAATGAATATAGAATCATTGAAAAAGACTCTGCTCTCGAGAGACGTTTACAACCTGTACGTGTCGATGAACCAACTCTTGAAGAAGCTTATACGATTCTAAAAGGAATTCAAAAACAATATGAAGATTATCACCATGTCAAATATTCTGAAGAAGCGATTCAAGCAGCAATCGATTTATCGGATCGTTATATCCAAGATCGATTCCTACCAGATAAAGCGATTGACTTATTAGATGAATCAGGCTCAAAGAAAAACTTGACGATTCAAGTACAAGATCCAGATACGATTTATAAAAAAATAAATGAAGCCGAAACGGCAAAGACAGATGCTACAGATCGTGAAGATTATGAAAAAGCAGCGTTCTATCGTGACCAAATTTCAAAATACGAAGAAATGTTGGAACAACAAACGCCGGATTCTGAAACACCAGTCGTTACGGAAGATGACATGGTTAATATTATTGAAATCAAAACAGGTATTCCTGTTGGCGAGTTAAAAGAAAAAGAACAAACGCAATTACGTGATTTAGATAAAGAATTAGCGAAAATAGTCGTTGGTCAAGATCGCGCAATCGATCGTGTGACGCGTGCCGTTCGTCGTAATCGAATCGGACTTCGTAAAACAAATCGACCAATCGGTTCCTTCTTATTCGTCGGCCCTACAGGTGTTGGTAAAACTGAGTTAGCGAAAGCATTAACCTATGAATTATTCGGTAGTCGTGACTCTTACGTTCGCCTAGATATGAGTGAATATATGGATCGCCACAGCACATCTAAACTAATCGGTTCACCACCAGGCTACGTCGGTTACGATGAGGC
>CAZUZA010000004.1:2029-12117 GCA_964624875.1 uncultured Carnobacteriaceae bacterium
TACTTTAAACCAGAATTCTTAAACCGTTTTGATGCGATAGTCGAATTTAATTCACTGTCAAAAGAAAACTTATTAGAGATTGTTGATATTATGTTAGAAGAAATCAACGAAGCAATGAGTGCGCATAATATCGATATTCTAATCGATCAAGCCGCAAAAGAAAAACTGGTTGAATTAGGTTACAATCCAGCAATGGGAGCTCGACCATTACGTCGTGTAATCGAAGAAAATATCGAAGACAAGATTGCTGAGTTCTACCTTGAAAATCCTGAAGTCGGTTCAATCCAAGTAACTGTAGATGATGACAATCAAATCGTCGTCCGTCGCAGTAACAGCGAACAAGAAGAGATTGAAGAACAAGAAAAAGATGAAACAACTGAGGAACAAACTTCTGAAGAAACAAACGAAGAAGACGAAAAATAATGATTAAACAAAAATGGCCTGCCTATTCAATTAGGCGGGCCATTTTTTTATTCTTTTATTTCTTTTGTACCTGATCTCATGTCACCGGAATAGAAATGAACCGTGTAATGTCGGTTAATCGCTTCTAAGTTATGAAAAACCTTTACGAGTTTCTCCCCATAATCATCCATGTGCTCCACAAGTAACGCAATGTGTTTAAAATGAATTTCAATGTGCTCATCTTCTTCCATCAACAAATCCCATACAGCATCTAAGTTATGTCCAAAATAAGTCGGAAATGAAAACACACGACTTAACTGTTGATATATCGCTTCTTTTGACGTCATCGTCGCACCATCTAGCACAAATTCTTTCATTTTACTCCCCCACTTCTATTTCTGAAAAAGAGTCATAGTGGTCATCTGTATAAAAATATAAGCCATCGTTTGAAAAAACTAAACGCTTCGCATTCCGGTGTCCACCTTCATACTCAATGTCGGCTTCAAAGTAATCGCGTCCGTTCGCTTCTGGTAATAACTCTTCAAAGTTTCCAAAGTAGTCCCCACCAATCGCAGCACCCGGCGCCACATCCCACAAGTTGCCTTCCTTAGCAATCCAACCTAAGTCACGAGCTTCATCTTTCGTTAAGTAATTAACCGGTAATTCGCCATACAAATCTATATATTCGGCCACTTCAAACGGCGTATCGTACGCTTCGCCCTCAACAACAACTGCCTCAAGTTCCGCACCCGTTGACGTATCCATTTCCTCAAGAGTAGCCACTAACCCACAAGCTGACAGTAAAAAAGCAAACACGGGTAAAATGAACAATCTCCAAATCTTATTCTTCAAGCAATCACCTCATTCATTTTGCGCTACGTTTTGTATCGTGCATTCATCCTACATTAAATGACGCTTGTATACTATAGTAAGCCGTATAATTCAACGTCTGGATAGCGATCTGTAAACCAACGATGCGCAAAATCACTTTCAAATAAAATAACAGGTTCACCATAGCGGTCTTTTGCGAGTAAACTTCTTGACGTACTCATATCTTCACTTAAGTGATCCGGGTTAATCCAACGAGCTATTCGATTCCCCATGGGTTTCATAACTACTTCTGAATTATATTCGTTATTCATACGGTGTTCAAAAACCTCAAACTGTAATTGTCCAACCGCTCCTAAAATATATTCTTCTGTATGATACGTTTTGTAAAGCTGAATCGCACCTTCTTGAACCAATTGTTCGATTCCTTTGTGATAAGACTTCTGCTTCATCACGTTTTTCGGTTCGACTTTCATAAATATTTCAGGCGTGAACTGTGGTAAATCTTTAAAGGTTACTTTGTCTTTCCCTTCAAATATTGTATCCCCAATTTGGAAATTCCCCGTATCGTACAAGCCAATAATATCGCCAGCGACTGCATGTTTGACAATTTCTCGGTCTTCAGCCATAAACTGTGTCGAGTTATTCAAGCGAAATTTCTTAGCCGTTCTTGATAATGTCACTTCCATACCAGGAACAAATTGCCCTGAACTGATTCGCACAAACGCAATACGGTCACGGTGTTTCGGATCCATATTCGCTTGGATTTTAAAGATGAAGCCAGAAAACGCTTCGTCTGTAGGCGCCACTTCTTGTTCTTCTTTATCTAATGTCACACTTGGTTCCGGTGCAAAATCTAAGAAGGCATTTAAGAATGTTTCTACACCAAAGCCCGTTAAAGCAGATCCAAAGAACACTGGGGTCAATTCACCTTGCTTGATTGCATCTTCAGAAAATTCATTTCCAGCTATCTTAAGTAATTCAATTTCACCCAAGACTTCAGCATACAAACGGTCCTCTTTAAATGGGTGATCTCCAGGGATTTCACCATTCTCATCAAGCTCTAGATGAAGGTCACCATTATTCCACTTGTCCGGGTCGTTAAATTCGATGCGGTTATTATAGATATCGTATACGCCCACCAAGCTACGTCCCGAACCAATCGGCCAGTTCATTGGGTAGCCATCGATTTCTAAAACTTCCTCTAATTCTTCTACTAGTTCGAGTGGTTCGCGTCCATCACGGTCCAATTTGTTCATGAACGTGAAAATTGGAATCCCACGCATACGACAAACTTTGAATAGTTTTTCGGTTTGCGCTTCAATACCGTTCGCTGTATCAACAACCATGACAGCAGCATCTACAGCCATTAATGTACGGTACGTATCTTCAGAGAAATCCTCATGTCCAGGTGTATCCAAAATGTTGACATGTTTGTCATCATAGTTGAAATGCATGACTGAACTCGTTACCGAAATTCCACGTTGTTTCTCGACTTCCATCCAGTCAGATGTTGCAAATTTACCTGTCTTACGACCTTTAACGGTACCTGCTTCGCGGATCGCTCCACCTAGTTGCAGCATTTGTTCGGTAATAGTCGTTTTCCCCGCGTCCGGATGGGAAATAATCGCGAATGTCCGACGTTGTCCAACTTCATTTATTAATGTTTTTTTATCTACTTGCATTTTTATTTACACTTCCTAATTTAATCTAGATTCAATTGTCGCTACTATCATTCATAGCACGTTTATTTATTTTAAAGTATTATCTCAAACTTGCAATAGATATGTGCTGTTTTTTCTCGATTTGAAGCCTTTTTTGGCATTTACCGCACAAATCATGTGTTTTTGAGAATTCATATGGTCACTTCATTTGAAAAGATACCATTTCATTAGAAGATTATTTTTGCTAGTTTTTTTGCTAAACGAAAACAATCATCTATTAGTTTTTTTGTTGGCTTGTGTTATTATTTATAAATACAAAAGTTTTGGAGATGGAGTGAACAATATGAATGTGAAGATTGAAACGAAATGGACGACGAATACGGATTCTCCTGAATATTTAGACGCTTTGAAAGTCCGTCATGAGGTTTTTGTCGTCGAACAAGGTGTCTCAATTGAAGAAGAGATTGACGAGTTAGAAAATGAGACGGATCACCTAGTCATTTATGAAAATAGTGAACCAATTGCGGCTGCTCGTATTTATGATTTAGGTTCCAATACTTATAAAGCACAACGCGTGTGTGTGTTAAAAGATGCTCGTGGCAAAGGATACGGCGTTGAGATTATGCACCAAATAGAACTGCGTGCTCAAAAATTAGGTGCTCGTCGGATCACATTAGGGGCACAAAATACAGCCATTCCATTTTATGAAAAACTAGGTTACCAAACAGAAGGCGAAGAATTCTTAGATGCAGGTATTCCACACCACACGATGACAAAAATCATTTAAATAAATCTCCCCAAGGCGACTGGCCGAAGGGAGATTTTTAATTTATTCAGATTGCCGACGCTTTAATAATTGCTCGCGTTTTTCTTGCGCAGACAATAGACGTTTCTCACGCTCGTTGTCTAACTTTTCACCTATAACCAAGCTTGCACCTTCGATTTGCACTTGAAAAACATCGCCAACAACGGCTCCTTCAGGCAGTAAAGAAACATCAACATGATAAACTTTCGCAACATCGTCCAATATAAATACCGCTTCATTCCCATGTAATTCTTCATATACAGCTTTCATAAGTGCCTCCTATTTCTCTGTTTCGACTTGTATCACACCGTCTTTATCTACAAAAATAGAAATCGTTCCTAACTCATCCGTTCCATAAACTGGAATGCCTGCTTCCGTTACGCGTTCAATCGTTTCTGGACGAGGATGGCCGTATGTATTTCCAACACCTGCCTGATAAAAAGCTAACTCAGGGTTAACCGCATTTAGCCAGATATCACTCGTAGAATCTGCAGCTCCATGGTGCCCTAACAACATCATATCTGCCTGAATATCTCCATATTTTTTTACAATTTCAAATTCTTCACTAAATGAAGCATCACCTGAAGTCATAAAGGAAAAACCATCAAACGTAATATGCGTCACGATGGACTCGGCGTTCTGATTCCTTTGGTTACTATCTTCTTTTGGATGCAAGACGCGTAATTCAAATGGTCCACGCTTAAAGACATCCCCCATTTTCGGTTCTAAATATTTTGCATCAGATGCTAACACCGCATCTAAGACCTTCGAATATAGAACCGTCGTATGGTCCATCCCATTCATCCAAACTTCTTGAACATCAAAATAGTCTAAAACCAAATCCCCATGCCCGATATGATCGGCGTCATTGTGGGTAAAAATTAATAAATCCAACTCTTGCCCTAAACCAATATAACTATCTAAATAAGAAATAATGCGCTTTTCAGAATCATCATAACGACCCGTATCCACCAAAACCGAAGTGCCATCTCGTGAAATGAATAAGATACTGGAACCCTGTCCAACATCGAGTATATGAATCTGGGTTGTATTCTCTAGCGTTTGATTGCCAGATGAATGAGGCAAGTCGATGTTGTCGATCTGTGCCTCTATTCGTGCACTGATTTGATAAAGCTTCTCTTTTATTTCCTGCATCGTAATATCTTTGCGACCAACTGCGTAGCCGACAAGAAAGATAAGGAAAACGATAAAGAAGCCAAATAGTCCACGATTGCGTTGTTCTTTTTGTTTCTTTGTTAATTTTCTTTTACGTGACAAACCTTTCACTCCAACTTACTATTTACAATATTTTGCATATCTGCTGGTAAAGGTGCACGGATTTCAAGGCGTTCCCCCGTAAAAGGATGGGTAAAAACGACTAACTTACAATGCAACGCTTGCCGATCTAGATATGTTGTCGAACCACCATATAAATCATCCCCTACTAATGGGTGACCAATATGAGACATATGCACTCTAATTTGATGGGTACGACCGGTGTATAACGAAAGCCTCACATGCGACAGCTTATTCTCCAGACGATTTATCATTTCATAACGGGTTAAGGAGGGCTTGCCTTCAGGTGCGACCATTCGTTCAATGATCGATTCGGGCGAACGGGCGATGGGTGCATCGATGAGCACCGTATCTTGTTCGGGGTGGCCTTCAATAATCGCTTCGTAATATTTTTCGAGCGTTTTTTCCTCCAGCAGCTGGCCCATTAAAGAGTGTGCCAGTGTGTGCTTCGCGATAACCATAACACCACTTGTGTAGCGATCTAAGCGTGTAACCACATGAACGACTTTGTGTCGATAATCTTGCTTGATATAATAATGTTTGATGCGACTCGCAACGGTATCCCCTCGATGTGCAGGCGAAGGAACTGAAATGAGCCCAACTGGTTTATTTATGATGAGGTAATGTTCGTCCTCAAATAGAATATCTAACGTGCCATCAATTGTCGCTAAATTAGGGTTCGGTTCTTCAATCGGTAAATTCAACTGAACATCGTCCCCTGGATGCAGCGGTTCACGAACACGGACTTCTTTCCCATTGACTAGAAATGTTCCGCCATGAAACTTCGTGCGCCCAATAATGCGTCGGGAAATCCCTTTTTCTTTTAAAAATTCACGGAGAATAGCTGGTTCTCCTTTTTTTACAATCCATTTTGCAGTCATTTAATGCTTCTCTCCAATAAACGCTTCACTTACACGATCCCAAAAATCAAGGTGACGATAACGCGCAAAGCGAATCGATTCATCCGCTACTTTCATGCGAACTTCCTTAACTCTTGTTTCGCGTGTTGTAATATGATCTAAGGTTAATAATAATTCGTCTGAATTTTGTGCGCGTAATATAATCTCTTCATCTTTTGAAATAACTAAAGGTGAGCTCAACGTACGGTATACGCGATTATTGATTGAGGCGATTTCAGCCATCTGCAGAGCTTCAATTTTTGGATGCAGGATGGCGCCCCCTACCGATTTATTATATCCAGTCGAACCTGTTGGCGTAGAGACGCAGATACCATCTCCACGAAAACGTTCGAAATGGATATCGTTTATAAAGACATCACATACAAGCGTCCCGCCTGCTTTTTGAACGGTCGATTCATTTAATGCTAGAAAATTATTGACTTGTCGCCCTTCCTCATATACGACACAAACATCGAGCAAGGGATAGGAAACAAATTCGCCGTCATCATTTTTCAGACTTTCGACTAAGGATTCCAGCTCAAACTCACGCCAATCGGTGTAAAAACCGAGGCGACCTGTGTGGACCCCAATGAAACGAATCGAATCTAATTGGTGCGCATATCGGTGAAAACCAGACAGTAAGGTCCCGTCTCCTCCGATTGTAATCAGAATATCTGGGTTTGTTTGATCAATTTCTATCTTTGCTTTTGTCAATAATTCCGTTAATTTTTTAGCTACTTTTATCGAAATTTCACTATGGTTATTTTGAATAGCAACTTTCATCTTCATTGCTCCTGTTCAATTTTCTTATCCTTCTTTTTTAAGCGTATCATTCATTATTGTAACATAAGTTCGGTTTGGATTAAGAGCCGTTCCCTAATATTTTTATTTTTATGCTTATAGTTTTCTATTTCACACGATACCTAGTAAAATACAGGTTAGAGATATCGTGAGAGATGGGGAATGAGAATGTTTGACATGTTGACCTTTGATTTATATGAATTGAATTTTTTAACCATCATTTTCCGGATGGGTTTGGCTATTATTGTTGGTGGTTTTATTGGTTTAGAAAGAGATATTAAGCAACGCGCAGCTGGGATTCGAACACATATGTTGGTCTGCTTGGGAGCAGCCATTGTCATGATGACCAACCAATATATTTTTATAACGTTTCCAGATGCTCAAATTGATATCACCCGTATGGGCGCGCAAGTTGTCAGTGGGATTGGTTTTATCGGTGCAGGTACAATCCTTGTCACCAATGAACACCGTATTAAGGGGTTAACGACCGCTGCTGGTTTATGGGCTGCAGCAGCCATCGGACTAGCTATTGGAATTGGTTTTTATGAAATCGCTCTAGTTGGTGGTTTGGCTATTTTAGTGATTATGATCTTACTTCGCCCCTTTAAACATTATATATTAGATCATATCAATCCATCGGATATTTCATTAATTGTACACACAAAAGATGGTTTGAATAGTTTCATCAAACTTGTCTCACAATATGATGTGAAGATTTTTGACTTGAAAGTCGAAAAAGAATTAATGATTAACGATGATGAAAAAGACTTAATCTTTTTTGTTTCCCTTGAACTAGGCGACCAAGTTGATGAAGAAGAGTTAATCAAAAAACTAAAAATGCTGCCACATATTGAAGATGTGGTTGAAGTCGATTATTAAAGCCATTCAAAAAAGCTCTACTCTTTCCGAAAAAGAAAGAGCGGAGCTTTATACTTTACTTGGAAATAATTTCTTCGAAGATGATTTTATCTTCAATTCCGATTTCTTTATATATATAGTACAAACAGATTTTGCGCAAGGTCTGATTGACGCGTTTGACTTGTTCGATATTTTCTAACCGATTAGGGTAATTCTCTGGAAAATCCCCATGAGTAAAATAATGACGGGTCTCAACAATCCGATTAATAAAAGAACCAATCGAACGTGATTTTCTTTTTGTCCCACTTTTAATATTGAGCGTGTCAAAAATATCGTCCGGAAGATTTTTGATTAAATAGTCCAATCGTTTTCGCAAACTTTTCTCTGGCTTATAATAAACTTGGGAGCGAAAGCGCCCTTGGTATTTTTCAGGGATCGCTTCGTTAATAAAGTCAATAATCTGTTGGCGCGCTGCTTCTTGTTGACTGTCTTCTGTGATATTTAAGTGGGGTTCTACAAAATTCCGATGGTAAATCTCTAAGTTGCGAATGGAGTTTAACAACTTCGTTTCATAAAACTCTTCTAAGTAAAACTCACTTAAGTAGTCATCAATAATTAAATCCAATTTATTTCTCTTCGCATTATAATTCAACAACAATCGGTCAAAGTGCTTTTCTAAATCTTTAAAGGTTGTATGCATTTCAGAAGTCGAATAATTAGTCCGGTGATTTAATTGTTCAAAGATATACGAACCTCTAATACCTGGCTTCACTTCAAAGCGAATGTACTGAAACTTATTAATACGTCCTCCTAGAAAATCAATCAGCCGTACAAAACTAAGAGCATTCTTGTAGAAGGTTTGAAACCACTCACGCCCAATTGCTGGATATTCCAGACGAACTTCAGTACCACTTTTTACAAAGACAGACGTATGGTTTCCCGATACATCTTGATTGATTGAAAGTTGCAAAATTAAATCATCTAATAATTCAAACGTTCGTTTTTTTACCATCCCGTAAGGAATGCTCAACTCTTCTTTTTCAAAAATCTTTTCATGGTGAATCGTCTGCCCAAGCCAACCCAGTAAATGATTCGTACTAAAAGATAAATCATGGATCTTAAAGTCATTTTGTCCATGTTCAAATATTTTAGAAAATGTATCTGCAAGCTCTATTTCACCAAAGGGGCTCGAGGCATCATCTTCGAAGATATAGCATGCTTGAATCGAAAAGTGATGAACCGAGTAACCTTCTTGCTGGTTTAGAGCTGGTCTTGAATCCAGGTTGGGAATCCAAATAAAATGCCCATCTTCGGTGTAGCCGTAAAGCATTTTTTTATAATGAAAGGACGACATGTCACCAAACAATTTCAAGGTGATTTCCCCCCGTTGATATGTGAGAATACCACTAACGGCATCATCTAGTTGCTTATAATTAACTGTCCATAGACCCATCATTTCAAAATGTGTGTTCAGAGAATAATCCGACAAAGTCTTCATCCAACCCACCTCTTCTGTAAGCGTTCCCTTTCTTTTATTATAGCATTATCAAGATTGCGTTGCTTCGATTAAAACATCCGCTGACGATTCCATTTTATAGCATCCTTAAATCCAACAGGTCACTTTTAATCGCTATTCACTCTATTCTTGTTCTGATAATAGGTGTGTACGCGAAAATAGATGGTTGTTAAAAGCGTAAGCGTGGCACTTATTCCAAAGACCCAAATAAGAACAGTCGGAATAGATCCACCTGATATAAATAGAATGCCGATCGTAATGAGCGAAGTGATAGCGACTGCCAATTCGACTTTTACTAACTGTTCTAAAAACATGTGACCACTCCTAATAAGATGAACCTCCTGTGTAAACTTCTTCTATTCCATTATATCACTACAAGGCAAGCCAAATAAAACAATAAGGAATAGACTTCTCGAATAGAAATCCACTCCTTTATTTCAACTATACTATTTTGGTAAATTTAAAAAAGAACCTAGCTTTTTATCAAAAGTATCTGGGACAAAAGGTTCATGACCACCATTATGATAAATAGTAATCATTTAAATTATCCACACCAATAACGTGATGGCCTTCTTCCAATAATTTTTTACTCAAAAAGGCACCGATGAAACCCGCTGCCCCTGTTACGATGATATGTTTAGACAATGTTTAACCCTCCAGTAATCTAGCTGTTCAAACGATCTTCATTCAAAAGCTGAAGCAATCTATTTTAAGTGGTGACCTTTCCATGATAAGAAATCAGTCCTTCAGGCATCATAGGTGGGTTGATTTTCTTAAACGCATAATTTGAATAAATATCATTCCCTAAGCCGGCCAATTCTAACGTACGAAGGCCTCGACGATATAATATTAGTGGCAACATGATGTTCTCTTTTGTTGCCTGTTGTGCTGTTTCGTCCCACCACTCTTCCATGATTGCAATGCAGGTCTCATGGTGATGGTTTCTAAAAATAACGGACGTATCAAGAAAGCCATAATCTTTTGGCAAACCTTGCTTCTCTAGATACTCTTTTTGTTTT
>CAZUZA010000004.1:12217-38530 GCA_964624875.1 uncultured Carnobacteriaceae bacterium
AAGAAAGCCATAATCTTTTGGCAAACCTTGCTTCTCTAGATACTCTTTTTGTTTTTCAGTGTCTTGTTTAGAAAATTCCCCATGGACATGCCCCAAATCCGTTTCTATGTAGGCACAGTCGACTCGATAATCATTATGAAATACCACGCCATAAGCATTCAAACGTTCAATAAATTCTGTCGGATCCGTCATTATTTTGATGCTCGAATCCACATAAAGTGAATAGTAAAATGTTTCAAACAATAAGTGCGCATGCATTTTAACAAACTGTTCTTTCATGGATGCCGAAGCTTCCCTTAAATCGTAACTGTCAAAATCAAGCGTTACTTTTTCCCAAATCGAATGTTCTGGAACCTCTTGGTCTGTAAAAACATAAAAGTGACAGTTGTCTGGGACCGTTAACGGTTCAATCAAATCTGAAAGAGTGCCGTAACTTGCTGTATAAACAACTATTTTCTCTTCTGAGAAGTATTGAATAGAACGCCTTTCAAATTCAGGGTTCTTTTCTGTAATATCCACCTCAATATTAAAAAAGTGGCTGTCCACTTTTTGGGACAACTCTTTTTGTTCCGATAAATAGTGACTTAATCGAGTTCGGTAATCATGTAAAATAGCTTGCCGATTTAAGTCTTTAATGGTTGCCATCTGATTCTCATAAGCAGCGACAAATGATTGCTCTTTTGGAAACATGTTTTTCCTCCCTCACATATACATTTATGTAATTTTTTCTAATATTAAGCGATTACTTTAATCCTAACATGAATATATGGAGTAGACGCTCAGACATGAAAACAAAAAAGACACCAAAATCAATTGATTTGGATGTCTTTCTCTATTATTTTTGACGAATAATCACTATACCGATGAGTCCTAACAGTGAAAGGATGGCTCCTGTAAAAAGGAAGGGTGTTTGGTAAACAAACTCAACTGTGTGTTCCCCACTATTAATCGGAAGACCGATAAAACCAACGTTTACACGCTCTGTTTCAACCTCTACCCCATCGACTAAGGCAGTCCATCCCGATGAATATGGGATGCTCGTGACCAACATACCACCTTCACCAGTCACTTGTCCTTTCACATACTCATTTTCGAAAACCTCAAGTTCAAGAGCCTTTTCTTGTCGCCTTTCGGCAAATGCTGCAATGTCTGCTTCATTGTATGGTCTAGATACGACCGATATTTTATCAAAATGATACTGGCCGATATGGTCAAACTCTAAACCCATTGTAATCTCTGCTTGTGAAACGCGATTTAAATGAATCAACATATTTTCGCGTTTAAAATAAGAACTGAAGCTATATTTATTTGATTGTAAAACACTTTTCGTATGCGCATTAAAATGTGCGTTTATACGGAAGGCCGTATTTTGTTCCAGACCCAATTCTTTTTCAGGTGGTTCAAACTGGATGCCTTCAATATATAAAAAGACTTCTTGATCAATAAATTTTTCGGGATCGTCAAAATGGAAAACAAGCATACTATGCTTTTCCGTCACTTCAAGGCTCAACGCCTCATTGAGTGACCACTCTTGTGGCATATGAATACCTGAAAAGGAAGTGCCTGACCCATGATGTGTCAATACCGTTGGTGGAACAGACACGGGGTCTAAGTTTGTATGTTCTTCTAAAATAACCGCTTCTTCTAAAAGACTCTCTCTTTGAACGGGATGCATCTCTTCCACTTCATCTAGCGTCACCGCTTGATTGACCACATAAGCAAAAGGCGCCGCATAAGGGGTTTCGGCCACTAGGACTTCTTCCTCACGATTCGATAACTCTTGATTGATGCGATAGCTGGGTGGTAAATACTGGATATGATCCGGATGCGTGATTATATAGCGCACACCTAGTGCTTGGTTCGCAACACGTCGATCATCGATACCATTTCTTAAGGGTTGAATAACTTGATACTGACTATTTTCAATCATCATTGAAAAATCAGATACATAGCCACTTGTTAAAGAAGCATATGAGTTTAGTCCCATCACATCTAAATGGGCATAATGGTTCCGTACTTGGTTATCCATTGAAGAAACACCGATACGGTACCACTCGTCTTGTGGCAACTTCGCTTCTACCCCACTAAACACATCTGTATAAGCCTCATCAATGGTGCCATAATCTTCTGTGGCACACATGGCATTTTTTCCTAAAGGTGTATAAAAATTCAAAGCATTCATGCTCATATTTAATGCAACGAGACCAACGGCCACTTTACCAACAGTCGCCGATTGAAATGAGTGTTTTTGCGTAAGCGTCGCTAAATAGTAACCAACCCACCCAATCATAACAGGCGAAAAATATAAAAAGGCATTGAACATAAAGTAGGATGTAACACTATATAAAAGCGTAAAAGCAATCATTAACCACTTCATCCACCTGATATCTTGCGCCTTCATTTCACCAATATGCTCTAAAAAATAAACCAAAACAAGTGCGAGGTAAAATGGAAAAACAAAGGTGAAACGATTATACGGGCTCGATAAGCCGTTCATAATCGATCCAAAAATTGGGAATAGGACCATAATCGCAAGTAGCAAGAGTGCCCAAAATAGATCAGGTTTTTCTTTTCGCTTGCGCACTAAAAATGGCAGGGGCAAAATCGCGAGTACGGAAAAGCCACCGACAGTCCAATATTTCGTCCCTGGTGTGATAACGTTGAGTAAGAGTAAACCGTAATAATCGGTCGGGTATAGCAACATCGAAATGGGTGGTAAACCGGTTGAACGCGAGGCCTTTAAAAAGCCATAAACTTGTGGCAGAAATACCACTGCTGCTAGCATTAAACCAAGCAGATAATACCCGATAAAACGCAATAAGAGCTGCCCGAAAGCTAGCCAAGTTCGTTTAAAGTCGCCTGTAAGATAACGAATCAGCGCATAGAAAAAGGCCAATAAGGTTAACATGTAAAAGAAATAAAAGTTTGAGATCGCACTGATGCCAATCATAAACGCAAAAAAAGCACCGGATTTTTTATCTAAAACTTTTTCAATGCCAATCGCGATGAGTGGAAACCAGATCATTGGATGAATAAAAAACGGATGGCGCACGACATTGTAAATGACATAATGACTTAAACCATACAATACACTCGCTGGCAAAGCGCTCCAATGCGTTATTTTCATGTGGCGCGCGTAAGCTAAGAAGCTAGCACCCACAGCCCAGATACGTACAAGCATGATGAAATGAAAGGCGAATTCTTCCGTACCTTGTGGAAACAGAAGACCTAAATAAACAAAAGGATCTCCCACAACGTAATAGCCGTATGTTAAAAGCGTGTCGGCCCCGACGTTAATGGACCAATCCCAACTTTGCCAATTTCCCGTTGCAACAAAATCGCGCAGCATTTGTAAGTATTCTTTAAAAAAGGGGTAATGTTGATGAAAGCCATCCCCTTCATGAATAAAGCTTTTTCCGGTAAGGACAAAAGGCAAGAAGATTATCCCAGCTAGTACCAAAAAGATCGATGTATACATTAAAAATGTGCGTTTATTGACTAACGGCTGTTTTGCTTTCTGCATTCTTCTTCCCTCCTCTGTTATAAAAAGATAAATAGTTTACTAAAGACATAGTTTAGAACCACAACAATAAATTGTGTGGCTAATTTGGCCAGATTGGTATCAAATGTTAAAAAGTCAACGAGTAACCACATCGCCATCATATCCGCTAAGCCTGATACAAAACGAAAACCGATAAAGCGCATAAACTCAAAGAGATTTTCACGCATCGTAAGCCCACTCGATTTAAAGACAAATAATTTATTCGTTATGTAAGCAAATAAAATGGACAACACAATCGCTATCGCATTTGCTGTTAAATAAGGCCATTCCAGCAAGGTATCAAAAATGTAAAAGACAACGATGTTTACAAGAGTCGTTAAGACCCCAAATATAATGTAGTCGATTATTTCTTTGTAAGTTTTATAAAGGTCATTTAGTTTTTTCATTTGACTTTGTTTCACTTTCTGTCTGTTTTTTTTCTATTTTTTTGGAGATCTCACGTACAAAATAAGTTGGTCGTCCCTTTGTTTCGATAAAAACACGTGCTAAATATTCCCCGATTGCTCCGAGTGAAATAAGCTGTATCCCACCTAAAAAGACAATGGCTGCTAGTAAGGTTGGATACCCCGCCACATCAGAACCATAAAAGAAGGCTTTAAATAATTCAATAAATAAAAAGATAAAAGATAATAAGGAAATCAGCAAACCGATAATCGACCACATACGTAATGGGGCCGTTGTATATGAGGTAATGCCATCAATAGCTAGTTTTGTTAAAGCCGATAAACGCCATTTTGTGTCCCCTGCCACTCGTTCGGATTCTTCATATTCTAATTCTTTTTTACGGAAGCCAATATACGCATATAGGCCTTTTGTATTTCGTTCATTTTCACGTAATTCTTTTAAAGCCTCGATACATTTGCGATCAAGTAGACGGAAATCCCCCGCATGTTTATAAACTTCGCCATCTGCCATCCACTCTAAAAGGCCATAATACATCTTTGAAGCCAAACGCTTGAACGGATTGACTTCAGCTTTCTCTTTACGAACGGTGAACACATCTTCATAACCTTGTTCCCACCAATAAAGCATCTCTTTAATCATTTCAGGTGGATGTTGTAAATCAGCATCCATGATAATCACGGCATCCCCATCTGCGTAATCAAAACCAGCTAGCATCGCTTTTTCTTTCCCGAAATTTCGGGACAACTCTATGTATTCCACACGCCCGTCTTCCTCTTGGTATTTGCTAAGAATTTGCTGCGTCTGGTCGGTACTCCCATCATTAATGAAAAGAACTTGAAAAGTATAATTTGTTAATGAGTTCAAAATCGGAACCAATGTCTCTTTTAAGGCCGGCAATACTTCTTCCTCATTGTAGGCCGGTATGAGTATCGTAATTTGTTTCATCTTCCCCACTCTTCCCCTAATATTCTTATGTTAATTTTACCTGACAACTAAAATTTGTGCGACTATTACCCTTTAAACCAGCATCTAAAATAAAAAAATCCTCTTAAACACCTGCCTCATTAAATAAGACGAGGATTCGTTCAAGAGGAAGGTCATTTAATTAGTTTGCGCCTAAATTCGCTGTAATATTATCTTCCAATTCTTTCTCAAAAGCATCAAGTTTCGCGCGCGCTTCGTCTGTTGTATCAGTTTCCATTAATTCTTGACGCAAGCCAGATGCACCAGCTACCCCACGAATGTAAATTTTAAAGAAACGACGTAAAGGCTTAAACGGACGATCGTCTTCTTTTTGCATGTCGTCGAATAAATCTAGATGGTAACGGAATAAGTCAAATAATTCTTTTGGCTCATGTTCCGTTTCCATTTCTTCAAATGCAAATGGATTTGTAAAGACGCCTCGACCAATCATCACACCATCAACACCATATTTTTCAACAAGTTCTAAACCAACTTGACGGTTTGGTATATCGCCATTGATTGTAATTAATGTGTCTGGTGCAATCTCATCACGCATTTTAACAATATCAGGAATTAAGTCCCAATGTGCTTTATACTTACTCATTTCTTTACGTGTACGTAAGTGAATCGATAAGTTCGCAATATCTTGTCTTAAAATGTGTGGCAACCAACGATGCATTTCTTCGACGTTATAGTAGCCCAGGCGTGTTTTAACACTCACGGGAATCCCACCAGCTTTCGCCGCTTGAATCAATTCCGCCGCTTTTTCAGGGTGTTTAATTAAGCCTGCACCACGTCCATTTTTTGCAACGTTTGCAACCGGACACCCCATATTAATATCGATCCCTTTGTAGCCAGCTTTTGCCATATCGATACTCATCTTTTCAAAATGCTCGGGCTGATCGCCCCAAATATGCGCCACGATGGGATGTTCATCTTCTGTAAAAAGTAAACGACTTTTCACGCTTTGACGAGCCGTTGGATGGCAATAACTTTCAGCATTCGTAAACTCAGTAAAGTAGACATCTGGTGCTGCAGCTTTCGCAATCACATGGCGAAACACCGTATCCGTCACATCTTCCATCGGTGCTAACGCAAAAAAGGGTCTTGGTAAATCATTCCAAAAGTTTTCAGTCACTTTTATTCATTTCCTTTCAGTCTTTCGTTTCGGTAAGGTTCATTAAAAAAAGCAGAATCTAGTCTGCTTCCAATTCAATCATTCTATTTATACTGATTTTTCTCAGCTAAGAAATAGTACCAAAAACCCTTTAAAATCGCAAGGTGAAATGCTTTTGTGCAAGTGTTCGATTTAACTTTCTTTCCGGTTCAAATCGATTAGCTATTTTGATAAAATTTTACATAAAAAAGCACCAAGCCATCCAGTGAATGACTTGATACTTTGAAGTAAAGGAGTGTTACCAGTCTTAAGCTTGTGCTGTTACACTCAGACAAATTTTCGATTATAATCCCATAGCATCAAGACGATGCCAGCAAGACCGATTAATTGTATCAATAAATAGCCTCTACCAACTGTTCGTTGCCCAAAAATAACTAGGCCTACAAACAAGATAAATACGATTATTTTAGCAAGAACTATCCATGTATTTTTCATTCTGTATTCCCCCATTCATTTCCTAGTTATATTAGCCTTTCACTCCGCCAGCAGTCATACCTTCTGTCAATCGTTTCTGTACAAGCATATATAAGATTAACGTTGGTAGCATGACAATCACCATTCCGGCATACAAGCGTCCATAGTTCGCAGCTGATCGTTCCGCCGCCATCAAGTTATTTAACCCAACTGGCAACGTGTAGTTCCCACCAGGCATTAAAGTTAACGACAAGATATATTCATTCCAAAAAGCCATGAAGTTGAATAATATCACCGTTACAATACTTGGACGTGCCATCGGAACCATCACGCTAAACATGGTTCGAAACGGACCTGCACCATCAATGCTTGCAGCTTCTTCGAAGTCTCCTGGTAGGGTTTCGAAATAACTGCTTAATAATAATATCGTAAATGGTAACGAGGTTGCCGCATAAACAACAGCTAAAGCAAAGCGGTTGTTCAAGAAGAACCCACTGCCCGTGAATTCACGAATGACGCCATCCCAATCTAATAGCATTAAGAAAATTGGCACAACGATGTAACTAATATTGACAAACATACCTGCTTGAATTAAGCTGCGTATAATTTTACGACCTTTGAAATCAAAGCGCGCTAAAACGTAAGATGCTGGTAAAGCCACCACTAACAAAATGGCTAATGCTGTAAACGTAACGAATACCGAGTTCATAAAATATTGTCCCATGTTCGCTTCAAAGAATGCCTCGACAAAGTTTTGCCAATAAAAGCCTTCTGGAAGTGTCCACGGACTACCGTAAAACTCATGATTTTCTCGAATCGAAGCAAGGAAAACCCAGGCTACTGGTACAAGAATAGAAATAGCTAACGAAATGAGCGCTACAGAAACAAATATTTTAAAGATTGTGTCAGTAGATAGTTTGTTTTTCTTATTCATTCATTTTCCTCCTTCTAAAATTCAAGTACTTCACGCTTCGTTGCTCTATTTATAATAGAAGATAAAGCAAATGAGAAGATGAAGACAATAACTCCGATCGCCATTCCGTAACCATATGTTGAGTTCGTATACGCTTGATCATACATATAGAATAGGAATACTTCAGACGAGCCATCTGGTCCTCCACCTGTCATAACTTGCACGAGTAGGAAACTTAAGTTCACCGTACTTGTAATGAAGAAAGTCAATGTCGTACGAATATTATTCCAAATTAATGGTAACGTAATATCCTTAAATTGTTGGATTTTAGACGCTCCTTCAATCGAAGCTGCTTCATATAAACTCTCCGGAATATTCGTGATACTCGCCATATACATGACCATATAGTAACCAATAGCCTGCCAGATTAAGGAAGCGGCGATACTATAAATAACGATATTTTGATTCCCAAGCCACGATTGCTGTAAGTTTCCTAAACTCAAGGCGCCTAACACACCATCTAGTAACCCATTACCTGGTCGATAAATCGCTGAGAAAATACCTGCAATAACAACGATCGATAAAATATTTGGAATATAAAATACGACTCGATAGAAGGACTGTCCTTTTATTTTCTCACGTACTAAAACAGATGCGAAAAAGATCGCTATAGCTAAAGTAACAATGGTCACAACCACAAGCAGTAGGATAGTATTTTGAAAGGATCGAATAAAATTCATATCATTCCATAAAAACTTAAAATTACTAAAGCCTACAAATTCTTGGTTATTTGAAAACCCACCCCAACTAAAAAGCGACATCCGAAAAACTTCAAAAGTAGGTATCGCCATAAATACTAAGATTAGAATGATTGCGGGAGTCACACACAACCAAACAAATCGGTTGTTTGTTCGTTTCATATTCTTTCTCTCCTTTAAAAGAAACGGTAAACGAGCTATCCGTTCACCGTTCGAAAAATGTAATCTATTTAGAATTTAAATTGCTAAGCTTAAGGTAATGCTGAACGTAATTGGTCACTTGCTTCTTCAACACGTGCTTGCCAGTCTTCAACAGTTAACGTACCGTTCGCAACACTATCCACACCTAAGTAAAGTGAGTCTGAAATGCTGACACCTGGTACTGGCGTTGTTGATGCAAAGCCACCCATTGCTGGTAAAGCACCTTGCTCGTCATAAATCGCGTAGAATGTTTGGTTGTCTCCATCGAGCATATCCACACTGTTGTTGATTGGTTGGATTGCTCCAGCATCCGCAAAGATTTTTGCTGCTTCATCTGAATACATATACGTTACAAACTCTTTACCAGCATCAACGTTTTCTGCTGCTGAAGGTACCCAAATTTGCTCAAAGAATGTGAACGCATAACGGTCGCCGCCTTCTTCAAATGCTGGGATTG
This sequence comes from uncultured Carnobacteriaceae bacterium, assembly GCA_964624875.1. Taxonomy (GTDB): domain Bacteria; phylum Bacillota; class Bacilli; order Lactobacillales; family Carnobacteriaceae_A; genus Atopostipes. The sequence continues at coordinate 21,068 of CAZUZA010000004.1, forward strand.
ACATTAAGTCCCACTGGAAGCCATCTGTACGAGGTGCATCTGCCATTTCACCAGCTACCCAAGTACCGTTTGGCATAAAGATTGCTTCGCCATCTAATACTAACTGCTGGTTTTGTGTAAAGTCTTGTGGGTTCGCATTTGAAACCGTGTTTGGATGTAAGTAATTTGTTAACTCTTCAACCGTTTCAAATACTAATGTGGCTTCATCCGATTCCCAAATACCATCTTCATACGTCATCGCACTATTGTAAAACTCAGGTCCACCAGATGCATATAACATGGATCCTAATAATGTATCAAAGTAACCAGCTACGGGATAAGTGAATAATGAAATGCCCTCACCTTCAGCATCCTCTCCTAAAGCAAACATATCATCCCAAGTTTCTGGAAGTTCCCAGCCATGTTCTTCTAATAAAGTAGAATTGTAGAATAGTCCCGTTGGTGAATAGAACATAGGCATTAAATAAGTTTCTCCATCACCATAAGGATTTGTTACCAATGTGTCTGTAAACCCGTCCATCAATTTATCAGAAACCGTTACATCTTCACCATAAACGTTCATGTCTAGAACATCCGATAAGCTCTCTAGACCATTTTCACGAATAAGTGTTTCTGTCAGTCCTTCTTGACGACCAGTTGCTAATAAGACAACATCTGGATAATCACCAGCCTGCATGTTCGGACGAATCACTTCTTCAAGGTTTGAAGCCTGTGTCAATTCAATCGTCACATTCTCATTTGCCGCTTCATACGCTACAGCAATATCTTGCCAAACTTCTGCACCATAAGCTGATTCTAATGCAGCCACTTTCAACGTAACTGGATCGGACGTTGGTTCTTCTGCCGTCTCATCACCATCAGCTGGCTCTTCTGTATCTCCATCCATTCCACACGCGCTTAGCAATAATCCAATAGATGTTAAACCTAGTAGCCATTTTCTCTTATCTAACATTGTGACACTCCCCTTTTCTGTTTTTCTTCTTTGTGAATATGTACGACAAACATCACACTTTCCCTTATCGACTCACCACTTTCATCATCTTTTTCTTTCTTTGTGAAATGTTTGTATGACATCCTATTTCAGTAAATCTAAAAGAGAACTTTAAAATATATCATTTTTTCTTTCTCTATCATTATGTTACTATATATAAAACGCTTTCAAAACTGGTTATTTTGCTTTATATTTTAGGTTTCTTGCTTTTTTGGGTGCGTTTTCTTTAGGTATTTTACAAATATATTAGAGGTTGGTGAGATAATCATTTGGCGAATTTAACTTTTAAAATTAAGAAGGAACTCACTGAAAGACCTGTAAAGTTATTATATGTTGCCCATTCAAAATATGATGCAGTGGAATGGCACAGTAAGTTACACAGTCATCACTTTACAGAATTGTTTTATATTAAAAGTGGAAGTGGTCGTTTTATATTTGAAGATCGCTCGGAACCTATATCTGCAGGGGATTTTGTCATTATAAATCCCAATGTATTACACACAGAAATCTCTTCAGAAGAAAATCTTCTTGAATATATCGCAGTTGGTTTTGAAGGATTTTCATTCAATCAAACGACGGAGAATAAGAATCGTTCGAGTGTTTTTATTCATTCCAATGAGCATGATTTAACGACTTCATTGCTCGATACAATGGTCGAAGAATGCCAGAATAAAAATAAGCATTACGAGATTTATTGCCAAAATTTATTAGAAGTCTTGCTTATTTATTTGATCCGTCAAGGCGAATATACATTGAAGGAAACGAAAGGCAAACAAATCAATGAACATATTTTTGCAGTCAAAATACATCTCGAAGAACACTTTAAAGAAGATTTAACACTTGAGGAATTATCGGAAGTCAGTCACATGAGTAAATACTATATGGCCCACACTTTTAAAGAAGCCTTTGGGATTTCTCCAATCGAATATTTAAATAATATTCGCATAAACGAAGCCTGTATTTTACTTGAAACAACGAATTTCTCCATCGCAGAAATTTCAGACTTTATCGGCTTCTCTTCGCAATCCTATTTTTCGCAATCATTTAAGACGAAATTAAAAATTACACCGTCTAAATATCGATCCGTTAAGAAAGAAAAAATTACCAATAAATAATGAATATGACACAGCCATCATTTTTTTGATGGCTGTTTTGCTTTCGCCATTTTCTACATTTGAGTAAAACAAAAATCTCAAGCTGACTTTACAGCTTGAGATTTTTATCATCTATCTATATTAAGGACTTGCTCTGGAAATTATAAGCCGGATAAGCGTCCTGTTGTTACGATATCTTTGTAGAAGCCAAAGCCAACTTGTCCATCCACATCACCATGAGGCGAACTGTATGGGATTTTCTCTTCTTCTAATTCAGCAATAATATCTGTTTGACCTTCCAAGTAATCACTTAAAATATCAACCGTCGATTTCATACGTGCGATTGTTCCCCCATAACGAATATCAATTGACTCCCAACCAAATGGCTTGTTGTGTGTCATCCATGCTTTACGGTGTGCCAGACGTAACTTCTCCGTTGCATCGACTAAACCTTTCGCTACTTCTAATACTTCCTGTAAAGCCACTTTGTCTTCTTTGTCATAAGCGTCTTTAGCATGTAAACCAAATTCTGCTTTCTCACTTAGGACAACGGCTAATTGGTGATAGAACTCAAAGATTGGGTTTAATGATTTTTTGGCATCCACTAAGTCTTTAATTTCATTCGCTAAGTCTGCATAGTGTTTGTTTAATTCTAAACCTTCAATGTTTTTGTCAAAGCGTCCTAATAAAGGATCTTGGTATAAAAGAATCTTTGATGTTGCTGATGTGTTTAAGTTATTTTCAGAAACACCTGGTGTTTCATCAAATTTCGTTAATTGCATAAATTTCTCTAATGAATAACCTGTGTTGTACTCAAACTCTGCAGCCATTGCATCTTCATCTACTTCACTACGGTATGATAAGTCAGCGAATAATTGTAGACCTGGTAATTGTGAGAAGATTGGCGTCTCACTACCGTCGTCACCCCACATGGTGGCAAAGACTTCTTTTAGGCCATTTTCTTTTGCACTTGCTAAACCTGGTTTCGTTGTTTCAAATGTTTTACCATAGTTGGGTGCCATCCCATTCCATGTCCAGATTCCACCTGCAAAAATGACTTTCTTGTCCATCGCTAAGTGATTTTTAAACATAGTGTCATAGAAACCTTTATCCTCGTGGTAGTAGTCCCAATAAACCATATCAATATCTGGAATATCATCAATAACTTCTTGTGGAATATTACTTTCTAAATCATAGTAATCACCTGTTACTGAACCGAAACGGTAGAACATGTCACTCCACATCATTGGCTCTAAATGATATTTATCTGTAATTTTTACAACTTCTTCTAAATGCTCATTCATGATTTCAAAGTTGTCGCGAATACCATGTTTTTGTTCATAAACGCCACGACCTAAACCGAATGTTTCGTCCATACCCACGTGAATTTTATTCGTACGGAAAATATTTGAAACAGTTCGAATTAAATCTTCAATAAATTCATATGTTTTTGGCTCACCAACAAGTAAAATATCGTGTGTATCACGAATTTCTTTAGCGACACCATATTGTAAAGCTGTTGCTAAGTGACCTAATGTTTGAATACATGGAACCATTTCAATACCTAATGCAAATGCATAGTCATCTAAAGCACGTAATTCTTCTTCTGTATAGCGACCACGTAAATAACCAAAGTAAGGACGTTCTTTTACTTCGTACGTATCCTCTGTATATAACATCACTTGGTTTAGACCAATTTTAGCCATAAAGTTTAATAACTCTTTCATTCCATCAACACTTAAAACTGCGTTTCTAGAAGCATCTACCATAACTCCTGTACGGTCGAAGTAAGCTTTTTCTGTAATATCAAATGATTTCCCTTTTTCTGCGTGGAATAACCATAAGTTTAATAAACGGTAAAATGTTGTTGGGTTTGTATATTCAATAACCCCTTTGTCTCCGTCAAAACGGATCGCTAATTCGTCTGAATCTGCATTTTGAATCACTTCAACTGGAATACCTGCGTCATCTTCTTGTAAATTGAAAGATTCTGCCACTAACTCTAATCCTGGTCTTAAATCTGAAATGTCATTTTTAAAAAATAATTTCATTCTAATTTGTCCTCCTGTTTATTTAAAATATCGCTTACATTTTAATCTTATCGTTAGACTTTTATAATTACAAACTTATCATCGAATTCTCTTCATTTAGAAACTACTTTCTAAAATCCAAACATTTTCTTCCTTCTCATCTACCACAACTTTCATAGGCTATTTGTTTTAATTTAAATATTTTTCAATATCAGCATCCGTTATTTCACGAAGAACGCGACAAGGACTCCCAACAGCAACCACGTTTGCAGGTATATCTTTCGTGACGACACTCCCTGCTCCGATCACTGAGTTTTCACCAATTGTGACACCTGGCATAATAATCACACCAGCACCAAGCCAAACGTTTCTTTCAATATGTATAGGTAAATTATATTGCAACCCTTTTTCACGCAGGGATGGTTCAAGTGGATGTGTGCCAGATGAGATGACCACGTTTGGTCCCATCATGACATTATCGCCCACATAAATATGTGTATCATCCACAAGCGTTAAGTTGAAATTCACATAGACATTGTCACCAAAATGCGTGTGATATCCACCCCAATTTGCATGTAGAGGTGGTTCGATATAGCAATTTTCACCAATTTCAGCAAACATTTCTTTTAACAAAGCTTGTCGCTTTTCCCCCTCTTTAGGTCGGGTATGATTAAAGTCATATAGCATTTCTAAATGCTTATTCTGCGCCTCTTGTAAGTCAAATTCACTCGGATCATAGATTTCACCTGAGTGTAATTTATCTTGATGAACCATTTTATGTTCCTTCCTTTTAAAAATTGAGCTTTTTAAAACCCTTTCGTGGTTACTACCAGTTTCTCACGTCATTATAAAGTCACACGATCATTTTTACAAGCGTTTTCACAAAAGGTTCAAAATAAACCATTTTATATTGTCACTTATTCTTCCTCATAATCGATATCTTTATATTTTTCTCGGAACTTCGTTGGACTTAATTGATATCGATTTTTAAAGGCTTTTGAAAACTGTAATTGGTCCATATAACCCACGCTTTCCGCAATAAGATAAATCGGATTTTTTGTTTGCTGCAATGCTTTTCGGGCTTGATCCATTCGGTAGTCCAGTAAAAATTGATGTGGTGACATATCGTAAGCTTCTTTAAAGGTCCGGTATAAATAGCTCCGATTGATTCCGATGTAATCGGCAATTTCTTGAATCGTTATCGGATACATATAGTTATTATAAATATAGTCAAAAGCAATTTTGGCATAGTCTTGAATCTCATCGGGCTGGTTTAAGTCATCTTCCACCGATAAAGTGAACTCTTGTGTTAAATGATGCAGTAATTGATAGACCTGTCCTAAATACCAAGTATCACTTAAACGATTTGGCTGTACCGCTAATGTCTCATCGCAAATCGCTTTGAGGATTTTCACGCTCTCCGCACCCTTTTCAAAAGTCAACACAACATTTTGCAATAACTTTGTGTTGTCTAAATGATGCGTTAAATAGTGTCCACTGAGCCCTACCCAATAGTTTTTCCATGGACTATTTTTATCTGCCGTGTATTTTACAGAGATTCCCTTGCGAATAATAAAGCCATCCCCAGCTTTCAAATGGTATTTTTTACCATCTACTTCATAGGTTCCACGGCCTTTATCGACATAATGCAAGATGAAGTTTTGGTAAGCAACGTACTGAAAGCCCTCATCTGGTTCAAATAGTTGAATCCCTACTTCGTTAATTGCGACCTCTTGGTACTTGTGGTCAAAATGTTGCCATAAATCACGCATATCTCCATACCTCCTAGGAAACATTTTACCATACATATGTCTCATTAAAACATATATATTCTGAAATGCATTGAGTATAATAGATTAAGAATACGGTTTCAAAAATATTTTTTGGAGGAAAGATAAAATTGATTATACCTAATTATTTTGAAGATTTTAAAATCCATCACATTAACACGATGCCTAGACGTAACTACTTCGTCCCTTACGCAAGTGTTGAAGAATTTAATGCAAGTGACTCTCGTCGTGACTCAAGTTATTACCAAGATTTAAATGGAACATGGGATTTCCACTACTTTGATAATATTCGTGAAATCGAAAAACCATTCTGGTTAAGTTCAGATAAAGATGACATCGATTATGTTGACATGAAAGTTCCAAGTGTGTGGCAATTAGCTGGTTATGGCCAAATTCAATATACAAACGTTGAATTGCCAATGCCGTTCGACCCACCTTTTGCACCATATGAGAACCCAGCAGGTTTATACCACCGTACATTCGAAGTGGAAGATGAAGCAGATTTTGACTATCACTTAAACTTTGAAGGTGTTGACGCTGGTTTTTACGTTTGGGTAAACGATGAATTTATCGGTTACAGCCAAATTTCACACAGTAATACAGAATTTGATTTGTCAGAAGTTCTTAAAAAAGGAACAAACACATTATCCGTATTAGTTGTTCAATGGGGAGCAATGACATACTTAGAGAACGCAGATAAATTCCGTTACAGTGGTATTTTCCGTGACGTTTATTTATTGAAACGTGAAAAAGAGCGTATGAATAAATTCACGCTAACGACTGATGTTGATCGTGATTTAATTTCTGGTTCAATCATTTTAAATGCTGATGACGTTTCAGGAATCACTGAATATGAATACCGTCTACTTGATCCAAATGGCAAAGAAGTTGCTGCAGGTACACAAGACGTTGAAGACGAATTAACCATTGCATTAGACAAACCAACCTTATGGAATGCGGAGAACCCACACTTATACCAATTAGAATTAATAGCTGGTAAAGAAGTCATCGTTCAAAAAGTTGGTGTGCGTTCAATTACAATTGAAAACAGCCAAATCTTAATTAACCACCAGCCGATTTTCATGGTCGGAGTGAACCACCACGATACGCATCCAGAAACTGGTGCAACAGTTACGTTACAAAACCAACGTGACGATATGGAATTAATGAAGGAATTAAACTTCAACGCGATTCGTACAGCACACTACCCTAAAACAGCAGAATTTTACGAATTAGCTGACGAGGTTGGTTTCTACGTCATGAGTGAATCAGACTTAGAAGCACACGAAGTTGTTGATTTATACGGATTAGGTGGAAACGATAACTACAACATGATTGCCGATGACCCAACATATATGGAAGCCATGGTGGATCGTACAGATGCAAACATCACAGCATTCATCAACTTCTCGTCAATTGTTATGTGGTCAACAGGTAACGAATCCGGATATGGAGTCAGTATTGAAGCTGCAATGCGTCATGGTCGCGAACTAGACTCAACTCGCTTACACCATTATGAAGGATACTGGGAACGTGATCGTGATAAACAAGATCAACACCATCCAGAATTACACGACGTTTGGTCAAGAATGTACGCAAACTTTGAAGAGATGGACGAGTTATACTTCTCTACTCCATTAGATAAACCATTTATCTTATGTGAATATATTCATGCGATGGGTAACGGTCCTGGTGACGTTCAAGATTACCACGACTATATGGCAAAACATCCAGAATTTGCAGGTGCATTCGTTTGGGAATGGGCTGACCACTCAGTAAACATTAACCGTGGTACAGACCTAGAGCCAGCTTACCGTTATGGTGGAGACCACGGCGAGTACCCTCACGCAAGTAACTTCTGTATGGATGGTTTAGTTTATCCAGACCGTACGCCACACACAGGGGCATATGAGCACCGTCAAGTCTTCCGTCCAGTTTTACTAAAAGACTTTGACGTCGAAAACAATGCTTACACATTCAAAAACCGTTACGCCTTTAGCGACTTAGACGATAAGATTGATTTCGTCGCAGAATTATATGACGTAGACGGAAACAAAATCAAAGAGATCAAGTTAGACGCTCCAGCAATAGCACCATATGCAACGAACACAGTAACGTTTGAAGCTCTTGGTGAAATGGATGATTCTGTAGCATCGGTTCGCATTGTTTACAACATGAAAAATACAGATACAGAACTAGGTTTCGATACAGTAACCATTAAAGAATTTGAACCTAAATTAGACACTCGCGCTGCGGATACATTAACTGTTTCAGAAACACTACGTACAATTAATGTAGAACTAGGCGATCGTGAAATTAAATTAGATAAAGCAAGTGGAGCAATCGCACAATTAATCGATAACGGGAAAGAGTTATTGAAAAAACCAGGTACATGGACAATCTGGCGTGCACCAATTGATAACGACCGTAAAGTACGCCGTGAATGGGAAGCAGCAAACTTCCATGTTCATCAAAATCGCGTGCATAAATATGACGTAACAGAAACAGAAGATGCTGTAACTGTGACGTTTGATGTCGTCTTAAATACTGTTGCTCGTCAAAATATTGTTGACTTTACTGCAAAATGGGTCATTTCAAAAGATGGCGAATTTAGCTTGAAGTTACACGGGATTAAAGACCCTGTTATGCCATTCTTACCTCGTTTCGGTTTAGTTTTACCGTTTAACAAAGATATGAATGATGTTTCTTACTACGGTAGAGGACCATACGAGAGCTACATTGATAAGAAAGAAGCGAACTACTTAGCACGTTTCAACGGAAAAGTAGCCGACTTCTATGAGCCATACGTCACGCCACAAGAGAACGGTGCACATAACGAAGTTCGCGAACTATCATTATCAAATGGTGAGACAACATTAGAAGTTGTTAGCCCAACTACACTATCATTTAACGTGTCTAACTACTCTGTTGAGCAATTAACAGAAGTGACACACCGTGATAAATTAGAAGAAGAAGATTTCACATACCTACACCTTGACTACCAGCACAGTGGATCAGGAAGTAACGCATGTGGACCGGAGTTAGCTCAAGAATACCGCTTAGACGTTGACCCAATTGATTTTGAATTCAGTTTCAGCTTCTAAATAATAGGAAATGACATGCAAGGTTAGACATACCTAACCTTGCATTTTTTATAAAATAAAATAAATTGATATGGAGGAAAAAGTTTCATGATTATACCAAATTATTTCGAACAACTCGAACAGCTTCACGTAAATACAATACCACGTCGTAACTACTTTGTGCCTTTTGCGAATGCAGAAGAAGCCCAAAATAGCGAGACACGTCGTGATTCAAGTAAGTATATGAATCTGAATGGCACATGGGATTTTCATTATTTTGAAAACGTCCGTGAAATTTACGAACCATTCTGGTTAAGTACACATGCAGACGATATCGACTATGCCGATATGACTGTACCAAGTGGCTGGCAATTATCAGGTTATGGCCAAATTCAATACACGAACTTTGCTTACCCAATGCCTTTTGACCCACCTTATGCACCATACAAAAACCCAGGTGCTTTATACCGTCGTTCATTTGAAATCAACGATTTGGATCAAAAAGCCGATTACCACTTAAACTTTGAAGGTGTCGATGGTGCTTATTACGTTTGGTTAAATGATGAATTTATCGGTTTCAGCCAAATTGCACATAGCAATACAGAATTTGATTTAACCGAACATCTTGTAGAAGGCACAAACAATTTGTCTATTTTAGTGGTTCAATGGGGAGTTCATACATACTTTGAAGCACAAGATAAGTTCCGTTACAGTGGGCTTTACCGTGATGTTTACTTATTAAAACGCGATAAAGAACGCATCAACAAGTACTTCGTTCAAACAGATGTCAACAAAGACTTAAAGTCAGCAGTTATCACATTAGAAATTGAAGATGCACAAGGCATAGAAAGCTATGACTATACCCTTCTAGATCCAGCTGGAGCAGAAGTGGCATCTGGACAACAAGACATTTTAGACAAACTGGTGCTTTCATTAGAAGACCCTGTTTTATGGGATGCTGAAAATCCAAACTTATACCAGTTAGTTCTGACGGCAGGTGACGAAACGATTCGTCAAAAAGTTGGCGTACGTGTTATTTACGTAAAAGGTGATCAGATTTTAGTGAACCATCAGCCGGTTAAATTAATTGGTGCAAACCACCATGATACACATCCAGAAACTGGAGCAACTGTTACACTAGCTGATCATCATAAAGACTTACAATTAATGAAAGACTTAAACATGAACGCGATTCGTACAGCTCACTATCCAAAAACAGCTGAATTTTACGAATTAGCTGATGAATATGGTTTCTATGTGATGAGTGAATCCGATATCGAGACACACGGATTAGTGGCAATTTACGGAAGTTACGAAACAGATAAATACGTGATTATGGCTGATGACCCAACGTATCAAGAAGCTTTTGTCGACCGTGTAGATTCAAATGTTCGTGCGTTCATTAACCACCCTTCTATTATTATGTGGTCAACAGGAAACGAATCCGGATATGGTGTAGCTATCGAAGCGGCATTACGTCACGGAAAAGAAATCGATCCGACGCGCTTGCATCACTTTGAAAGTTATTGGGACCGTGATCGTGAGAAGCAAGACGAATACGATCCAGACTTACATGATGTATGGAGCCGTATGTACCCTAGCTTAGAAGAAATGACAAGACTGTACTTCCAAGAGCCAGGTAAACCTTTAGACAAACCGCTTATCCTCTGTGAATATGCCCACGCAATGGGTAACGGACCAGGTGACTTCCAAGATTACCACGATTACATGGAAGAAAATCCAGGGCTCGTTGGACTATTCGTTTGGGAATGGGCTGACCATGCGGTTGATATCAACCGTGGAACTGGAAAAGAGCCAGCATATCGATACGGTGGTGACTTTGGTGACTACCCGAACTTCGGAAGTTTTTGTATGGATGGAGTCGTTTATCCAGACCGTACACCATCAACAGGAGCTTATGAGCATCGTCAAGTTTTCCGTCCTGTTGTTATGACAGCACACGACTTAGACGCAAACACAATCACACTGAAAAACCGTTATGCATTCAGTATCCTAAACGACAAAATCGACTTAGTCTTAGAAATTCAAGACAAAGATGGATACCTAAGAGATGAAATCGAACTTGAAACGCCAGCTATCACACCATATGCCGAAGAAACAATAGAAGTGGCAGATCTTGGTGAAATGAATGCAAATGTAGGTGCATATCGTCTTGTTTACTATATGAAAGACACCGATAAAGAGTTAGGCTTTGACACAATTGAAGTGACAACATTCGAGCCTGAAGTGGCATTAACAGAAGCAGAGACACTTGCAGTGTTTGAAACCCATACAACGATTAACATTTTACTAGGAAATCGTGAAATTCACTTAAGTAAAATTAATGGCGCGATTGCTCAATTAGTTGATGGAACGCGTCCATTATTTGAAGAACCAAGCGACTGGACAATTTGGCGTGCACCAATGGATAACGACCGTTTTGTACGCGCTGATTGGGAACAACACCACTACCATCTACATGAAACACGCATCTATGACTATGACATAGCAGAAAATGACGATAACATAACGGTAACGTTTACTGGCGCAATCAACGCAGTCGTTGTGAAACGGATTATCGACTTTACTGCAAAATGGGTCATTTCGAAGAATGGTGAATTTTCTCTAGAACTGAACGGTAAAAAAGATATGGTTATGCCTTTCTTACCACGCTTTGGTTTAATGATGAAGTTGCCTAAAGTCATGGATGACGTTTCTTACTATGGTTATGGACCTTATGAAAGTTACGAAGACAAGAAGAACACAAACTACTTAGGTCGTTTCGAAGGCCAAGTGGACAACTTCTATGAGCCATATATTATGCCACAAGAAAACGGTGCGCGTAATGGGGTTCGTGAAGTGACGGTTGGAGATGACTACTCTGCTCTTGCATTTACGAGTACAGAAGGTTTATCCTTTAACGTGAAGAATTACTCGGATAAGCAATTGACAAAAGTTATGCACCGAGATGAATTAGAAAAAGAGCCGTATACGTATCTACACATTGACTACAAACAAAATGGTGTTGGTAGTCACTCGAATGGACCGATGTTATTAGAAAAATACCATCTAAATCCAGAAGAATTTATATTTAGCTTCAACTTTAACTTCTAAAATAGGACATATTAAAAAGCTGTATGGGATGATCTTCCATACGGCTTTTTGAGTCTATAAACAGAGAAAATCCACCAGCACATCGGTTAAAATGTGTTGGTGGATTTCACTTAGACATGAGGATTGTCTCCTGCCCATCTCTTTGATAAATCTATTCATAGAATATAAAGAGGGGGGAACCACTTTATACTCTAGTCTTCACTTGTTAAGAATGCCCAATCGAATGTACGGAAGTAGAACGTAAAGTAATTTCCACCATCACGTGTATGTTCGTATAGACATGCAAACGTATCTGGACCAATTTGCTGTAACGCGTTATAGGCAAACTCGCCTTCTTGAATTAATTTATGATGTAACCAAGTTAAGCTACCATCTTCTTCAACTTTAGCGACACGTGCGTAACCATTGTTACGATCTGGACCATTTGCGTTTGTTAAAACAATGTACTCTTGTCCATCTTGAACCGTTTGAACGGCAGACATTTGAACGTACACTTCTGGAACATCTTCATAATAGTCTATCGTTTCGTCCCAAGTTTCGCCACCATCACGACTTGTCGCAGCAGCTAGCATACCTTTTCGGTTACGCATGAATAATTTAATCAGGCCATTATTTAACTCAACTGGAACAGCTTCTGTATTTTGCTCTTCACGATTATGCATTGTTGAAGAGTGGATCACTTCGCCATTTTCTAATGGGCGGTCATCGTTTACAGCCGCTCCTGTTACCCATGTTTCACCATGGTCATCTGAGTAAATGACACGAGCTGATTGTGAGTAATCTAATTCATAGGAGTGGTTTGTTGCGTAAGTTGCAAACACTAAACGACCTTTATGATCACCGTGTTCTAATACAATACCTACTCCAGGACCAACACCATAGAATTTCATCCAAGGTAGTTTAACTTGTGGTGTAATATCACGTGGACATGACCAAGTTTTACCATCGTCATCACTATGAGAAACCCACATGTATGATTCTTTCGCAATACGGAATGGCCCTTTTTTGTTTGTTGTGAAATACACGTTATCGACTAACTCGTCACCTTTGTATAAGTCTCCTAAATCATTGTATGGAGCTGTTTCTGAAGTTAATACAACACGGTATTCAGTTGGCTTACCTGCTGGGTCATGTACAATCCCTTTTTCACGAACAGTGTACACATCGCCACCATCTTCATGATATAAGTTTAAGTAGTGCTTGCCATCAAGTTCTGTATATTGCTCTTCGTCAACTGGCTCTTCACCATTTTCAACACGGTCACGGTTCTCTTTCATCATACCGAACAAACCACGTTGCTCAGGATACATGTCATAAACTGAGAAAACACGGCCTGTTTTTGGATCTTGTAATAAAGCCATGTCAATTAGTAATGCCGAGTCAGATTCTTTATCTTCGGCATCAGGGTTTGTTTGTAAGTCAGCAACGACAATTTTTTCGCCCCATGTTTCGCCATTGTCTTCACTACGACGAACGACCATGTCAATGTTACCCCAGTCCATGTTGTGTAAATGACGCTCATCTGCACCAGCGATTAATGTACCTTCTTGTGTTTTTAACAAAGCCGGAATACGGTATCCAAAAATACCTTCCGAGTTCATTTCTTTATTTTTTCCACCTTCAAAAATGACTTGTTCTTCACTTAAAAAACTCATACTTATTTATCCTCCAATAATGTTATTGATAAATGATTTAAATTCGGATTACTGCGGTACTCGTTGAAATGAATACGTAAGCCAACGATAGCTTGTGTTTCAAATTCAATTATGCGACGGTAACCAATAGAGTGAACATCGACTAATTCCGTCCAATCACTCTCCGGGTACTTCACATAAAAACTGACATGTTCAAGTATTTGACCCTCTTTGATTTGCTCACCTAATATAATCGTGTTCACACGTTGTGCTTCTGCCCACTCAACTTCAAGCGTTGGGTTTTCATCGGCACGATCTGCGACCCAATAGGCATGATCTAAACTGAAATCCATTAAGTCTGCTTTTGAAATGGACTGCGGATTTGATGAGAATGTCACTTCTCCTGCTTCAAGCGCATTCATTTCATAAAGAGAGGTAATTTTTTCACCTAGACCTTTTAAGGCTGTGATATCATTTTCATGAAGCAAGCCGTTTGCCATTGGTGGGACGTTCAGTAGTAGTGTTGTGTTACGACCAACGGACGTTTTATAAATATGGAATAAATTGTCCACTGAGCGAACTTGGTCGTCTTCATCTGCATGGTAAAACCACTCTGGACGAATTGACACGTCAACTTCAGCCGGATACCAAATTAATTCCCCATCATAATCTTTTAGTGCGTCGCGACTGCCTAAATCTTCTGTACTCGATTTAAATTGTTCGCGGAAAGAGGCATTGTCTACTTGCTGCGAGAGCTCTGCTGTAACGTCAGGATCTCTCATATGTGCAGGTACGACACTCCACTCATTTGCGCGTGCTTTTCCTGCTTCGTTCCCTACCCATCGCACATCGGGGCCACTAATGCTGATTGCGGCTTCTGGTTGTAGGCGTCGAATGGTTTCGTAATATCGATCCCAATCATAGTGTTGCACTTTCCCATTTGGACCTTCGCCGTTTGCCCCATCAAACCAGACGGAGAAAACGTCACCATAATTTGTCAGGAGTTCTTCCAATTGATTGACAAAGAAATCATCGTAAGCTTCTCCTTGACCATAGGTTGCTTCGGTACGGTCCCACGGTGATAAGTACACACCGAATTTCAGCTTGTGTTTTTTACAAGCTTCAGCGACTTCTTGCGCTATATCCCCTTGCCCATTTTTATAGGGCGAAGAGGCTAGCGTATAGTCGGTATATTTTGAAGGCCAGAGACAAAAGCCATCGTGGTGCTTAGCTGTCAGGATAATACCTGTCATCCCACTAGCAGCCATTGCCTCGACCCATTGATCGACATCAATTTCTTCTGGATTAAACTTATTCGGGTCGTCGTTTCCTTCGCCCCAAGCGACATCGTTTATTGTATTCATCCCAAAATGAATGAACCCATAAAATTCCATCTGTTGCCATTTGACTTGTCGCGAAGACGGTTTTATTTGAGCTGCATAGTTTATATCCAAATCATTGACTCCTTTTAATTATGCGTATTTTTCAATTAAACGATCAATTAATTCTGCTGTTTCATCAATTAATGTTTGGTCGTTTTCTGTTACTTGAGGTAGTGGTGAACGTACGCCACCTAACTCTAATCCTTTTTTCTCTAAGATTGCTTTGATCACACCGTACATGTGACCTTCACCACTTGTTAATCGGTTAATAACACGGTTAATGTCATATTGGATTTCACGTGCTAATTCTAATTCACGAGCTTTGAATGCTTTATCAGCAGCTAAGAATAATTCTGGCATTGCACCGTAAGTTCCACCAATACCACCATCTGCACCCATAATACGTCCAGCGATAAATTGCTCATCTGGACCGTTAAAGACAATTGTGTCTTCTTCTTTCAGGTTACGCCAGTTGTAGATATCTTCTACTGGCATGGAAGAGTTTTTGATTCCTTTAACTTGTGGTAAGTTCAGCATTTCTTTATATAATTCTTTTGATAGCGAGTAGTTCGTTGTTTGTGGAATGTTGTAAATGAAGAAGTCTAAGTCCGAAACTTCTATCATTGCTGTCCAGTAATCACCAATTGCGTTATCTGGTAAACCGAAGTAGTATGGTGGAACTGCAGATAATGCATCTACACCTTCTAAACTACTTGCATGTTTTGCTAATTCAACTGAGTCACGTGTTGCAGGACTTGCGATATGAGCAATAATTGTTAATTCTTCTCCAACTTCATCCACAACTGTTTCTAAAACTAATTTACGTTCTTCAAGGTTTTGGTAAATGTTTTCTCCAGAACTTCCACCAACGTATAAACCTTTAACACCTTTATCTGCGAAGTATCTTGCTAATTTTCTTACTCGCTCTGGGCTAACGTCCCCATTGTCTTCATAAGCTGCGTATAGTGCTGGGATAATCCCACGGTATTTATCTAATTTTGGCATTTTAATAATCTCCTTTAATTTCTATAATTTTTTTATAAGTTAAACCCTTTTAAAGCAAACTTGCTGATGGCAAGTTTGTAATACGTAGACAGAAGCATCGTTGCGCTTATGCCATTAAGAAACAAATTGTTTCTTATTCGTTAGAAAATGATATAAAGCACCTAATAGTCCGGCATCATTTCCTAATTCAGCAAACGCAATCTCCGTACTTAAAAAAAATGGATCTTCGATGCGTTTCGCTACTGCTTCTTGAATCATTGGCTCCAAGTAATCTTGTTGGGCCATAACGCCACCGCCAAGAACGATTTTTTCTGGATTGATTAAATAAATAATATTGACTAGACCTTTACTTAAATAATCGACCATATTTTGAATTTCTTCTTCATAAATCGTTTCTCCAGCTTTGGCCTTTTCAAAAATGTCAAAGCCATTTAATTCCTCACCTGTTCTGGCTGCAACACGCTTCACTAAGCTTGAAGTAGAAGCTAGATTTTGCAGGTTGTCTTCGCCTATATCCATATAGCCGATTTCCCCTGTCGTATAGTTTGTGCCCGAGTGAATACGGCCGTTTATTAAAACAGCGCCTCCAACACCTGTCCCCACGGTTAAGCAAACACCATTTGAAACATCTTGTAGAGCACCTAACCATTTTTCACCTAAAGCAGCTGCGTTTACGTCATTTTCAACCTCACAGTCAAGGCCTGTTTCATCCTTAATCAACTGCTTCCAGTTTGTATTCGTATAACCTGGAATCGTGTACCCAGAATAGATAATTTTACCTTCTTCTGTATTCACAATACCGGCCGAACTAATAGCAACACCAGCTACTTCATCTTTTACGGCTTTCGCAACGGATAAGACGGCTTCGACTATTCCGTTATGTGTTTCCGTATTGTATGTGGTAATAGGATCCAGTTTACGTACTAATTTACCTTCTACAGAATAAACACCAAACTTAATGGAGGTTCCTCCCACATCCACACATAAGTAATTTTTCAACTTTTCACCTTCTTAATCACTACCTTTTTTGTGGGATAGAACAGTCACATGTCTATCCCGCAAAAGCAGTTTGTATTTAACTTTTTAAATCTTAAACAACGTTTAAAGTCCTAAGTCACTTAATTTAAATTTTGCTTGCATAATGTAAGCTAAGTCATCCGTAGTCGTTCCATCCCAATTTTCTGAGAACTCTTTATCGAAATGACCATAGGAATCTGTTACAAGCGTTCCGTCAGCTAGAGCAACTAGCCCAGCATAACCTGTGTCGCCACCTTTACCAAAACGGGTGTAGTCTTTTGCTAAAACAATTAAGGCTTCACCTGGTTCGCCATGGAGTAAGT